>NZ_JBLFBO010000076.1:0-8608 GCF_047338595.1 Nitrospira sp. BLG_1 | reverse complement strand
ATTGAACTCCCTCCGGCAAAGGGCGGCAACAGCGCGATCTCGTCACCCTCACTGACCATCGTGTTTTCGTGCGCAATGTCCTGATTCACCGACACCAAGACCTTCTTCTTCTGAATAAGTTCTCCGACTGCAGGGTGGCTGATCTCGATGGCACGGACTAGGTCCTTGACCTCCCGTCCATTCGCCACATTCAACGACAGAGAACCCTGATTCCCCGCCAGCAGTTTCGTCATACCGAACAACTTGATCGTCACCATCATGGCGTAGCCTTGGCCTCAGCCTTCCCTCGTATAGGTCCCCGACTTTCCGCCTGATTTCGACAGGAGACAGACCTCGCGAACACTCATTCCCCGATCGACCGCCTTACACATGTCATAAATGGTCAACGCCGCAACCGTCGCGGCCGTCATGGCTTCCATTTCGACTCCCGTCGGTCCTGTCGTCTTGGCCGTGGCTGTAATGGTAATCGAACAGCGGCCTGCTGCATCCGGCTGCGGGTCTTCGTTGAAGGCAATGTCGACGCTGGTGAGCGCAATTGGATGACACATGGGAATCAGGTCCGGCGTCTTCTTCGCACCCATGACACCAGCGACCTGAGCGACTGCCAAGACATCGCCCTTGGCGATCTTGCCACGTTGAATCTTTTCAAGGGTTTCAGGAAGTAAGAAGACTGTGGCTTGAGCAGTAGCCAGCCGTTCAGTCGACTCCTTGGCACTGATGTCGACCATCCGAGCCCGACCAGATTCGTTGAAGTGGGTGAATTCAGCCATTTTTCTCGTTGAATCAGTATGTTGCAGTCAAGAGCTGGCGGAATTATAGGTGCCGCCAAAGAGGAAGGTCAAGGAAGGGAGGGTACAACACGGGCTGTCAGTTACCATTACGGTAAGGATTGAGGCCGGATACGTGTCGCCTCAATGGTCCCTGGACCAGAGAAAACGATGTTGCCCGCGGCATCGTGAATCTCTACCAAAATAGTTCCTTGCAGTTGTTCGCCGCCGCGGATCAATTGAAACTGATACCGAACCTTTTCCCGACCAATGACAACGCCCGGTGAAGTGGGGTGATCAGAAGCGCCTTGGTAGAGCAGCACGGTCGTGGCCTCAAATTTGTCATTCTTCGAACGGCGCCACTCCCCGTGACCGGAAGTGGCAAGCACGGGGCCAAGCGGAGACTGCGGGAGATAGAGTCGGCGTGACTCGACGAGATTGCCGTCTGCACCGAACGTCAAGAGGGTGGTCAACGGGGATAGCGGTATCGTGGTTGACTGGGCAATCCCTTCCCACGAGCCGGTGGGCGTCCGATCTTCATGGGCAAATGCAGGGACTCCGACGAGCCCAGCCGTCAGAAGCCCAATCGCACACACCATCCTTTTCACGTGATGCAACTTCATAGTGACCTTCCTGGCTCACGAAAATTCTGCATTCTTAGCCACCCCGTTCCGATTCGTCAAGTCGGTCCCCAGTCAGGGTTGTTCTGACCAAGTACGGTTGGTCGGAGTGAGACACATCAGGCGCAATCGCCGACTCAGCCTGAGGTAACCCGTGATAAGAACAGCGCTCACCAACAGGCTCAATAGACTCCTGAACTTGCCTTGCTATACTTCAAAAAGGTCGAACAAGATCCATGAAGAAACTCCTGATCAGCATCGCAGCGCTTGGAGTCGTCGCCTTATCTGGAAGCCTCTGGTGGCTGCACGACTCACTGGATGCTCAGGTCGCTGACGCTATCCGCCGATATGGGCCTGAGATCACCGGTGTGCCCATCAGCCTCTCAAAAACCACCATCAATCCCGTCGATGGCAAGGCAGCGTTGTATGGGCTGGTGGTCGGTAACCCTGACGGCTTCAAGACCAACCAGGCTCTGTCATTCGACGAAATCAGCCTAACGCTCGATATCAAGTCGCTGACGACCGACGTGATCCGGATCAAAGAACTTACCCTTCTCAAACCGGAAATCACGTACGAGCATGCAGCCGGCGGCAGTAACCTCGATGTACTACAACGCAACATCGAACGCGCCATCGGCCATCATAAGCAGAAGGCTCAGCCCTCGGAGTCAGGCAAGAAACTCCTCATCGAACATCTGTACGTGAAGTCCGCAAGAGCCCACGTGAGTGCCGAACTGCTCAATGGCCAAGCCGTCTCGGTACCGATCCCCGACGTGCACCTCCAAGACATCGGCAGGAAATCAGACGGCGTCACCGCCGGAGAAGTCACCAAACAGATCCTCGGCTCGATCGTCCAGCAGGTCAGCACGGCCATGACAGCAGCTGGGATACATACCGCCACCAACACCATCCAGAAAGCGGTAGACTCCGCGACCCAGGCCATCAAGGGTCTCTTCAAGTAGCGGAGTGCTGGTCCCACTTTGACTGAGCCTTGGCCACCATCCCCCTCTTTTTGCAGTCTAGAAAAACACGACCTGTTTCAGTACACTCTCCCGAAGCCTTCAGGTCTTTCCTGAGAAGGAAAGGGCTTCCGGATGACGACTTCACGATCTTGCCGCGAGGATTTCAATGGGATTTCTCAGCAAACTGCTTGATATGCCGTCGTTCAATGGCGCGACCAACGCGCTCCTCGTAGAGTTGGCCTTGCTTGAATTCACCGAGTCGCAACGGACACACCTGAAAGGCCGTGTCATTGAGCTCTACCGCACGCATCGAGCGTCAACGGAGTCGGCAGAAGTCACGCTGGTGGAGCTGAATCAAACACCACGCTTCTTCCAATTGAATCTGGTGGCCCTTGCGATGAAGGACCTGGGATTGAAGCCGCCTCTCAAAAAGGAAAAATTGAAGCACATTCGTGATCCGTTCGATCCTACTCACGCGGATGGACGCGCACTGAACGCCGTCGCACGGCGATTGAAATGGCAACACGGGATCGAAATCTGGATTCGCGAAGAACCCATCAGTTTTGATTCCTGGTAACCTGCCATTCGCTTGACAGACTAATTGATCCACGGTTATTCTGCCCACACTTCCTCGTGTTGGTGACCACATACAGGAGACGTTATGTCCATGTTTGCGTTCCGATCATGTGTTCTTGCCGTCCTGTTTGTTTCCATGCCCCTTCTTTTTGCGTCATTCGGCCAGGCTGCTGAATTTAAGATGGGAGTCGTGGATCCGCAATCGGTGCTGGAAAAATCTAAGGCAGGGAAGCGGGCACTTGAAGGACTGAAAGAATATGTGTCGACCAGGCAGAAACTCCTGGGCAAAGATGAAGAAGAGCTCCGCAACACCGAGAAGCAGCTGAAGGAACAGGCCCCCAAGTGGACCGACACAGAGAAGAAGGAGAAGGAGGGGCAGTTCCGAACCAAGGTCCAGGACTTCCAGAAACGTGCGCAAGAATTCAATCTGGAGCTCCAGAAGAAGCAGAAGGAATTAGTCGATGAGTATATGAAGAAAATCTCCGCTGCGACACAAACGGTCGCTGAAAAAGGCGGAGTCGCGCTCGTTGTCGATAAAGGCAGCGAGCAGACCGTCAAGATCGTGATCTATCACAAAGATGCGATTGATATCACGGAGCAGGTCATCAAGGAGTTTGATCGAGTCAACAAATAGCCCTGGGCATACAGGGCTTGGCTATTCAAGTGGGAAACCAGCTTCCCGCCACGCGCGAATCCCTCCATCCATTGAGAGCACATTCTCGTATCCCATCTGTTGCAGTGCATCAGCCGCCAAAGCTGATCGATAACCTCCCCCGCAATACAGCACGATAGCGTCCTGCTGATCGGGCACCACTGACTCGATATCCCGTTCGATAATTCCCTTCCCAAGATGTCTGGCGCCTTTGGCATGGTCTTGAGCAAACTCATGATCCTCACGGATATCGATGAAATGAAACTGCTCACCCCGGTCCAGACGGGTCTTCACCTCAGCCACGCTGCATTCTTTCACCCGCTGCTTCGCCTGGTCGACGAGTTTCAAGAAACCTGGATTATGTTTCATGGTTCATGTCTCCTAATTAGCCTACAGTATCATGACGGTTCATGGCGAAATGGCCTGTACGTTTCATGTTTCGAGTTTCAGGTTTCAAGTGTGTAGGCAACGTGAGACCCGCGCTTCACGCTTCACGAGGCCCGCATCACGATCAACGAGCGCCGTAGCCTATTGCTTCGACACATCGACGATTGCAGAAGAAGCGCTCATGAATCATGCGGGCTAAAACAGAGAGAGTTGCCTCTGACCTGGACGGCAAAATGTTTCCGAGATGGGACTCATACCATCGGCCGGAAATCCTGTTTTCCGCTTCGCAAGCTCAAAGAGCTGTGTGATCAAATCCCAGTAGGGCCCCTGTCCGTCCTGTCTCTTGAAAAATCGGCCATCTGTCAATGTTCCCCCTCTCACTTCACGGAGACGATTGGTGATTTTTGCAACCCGTTCCGGGAAGGCCTCCGCGAGCCGATCGACAAACACCGACTCCACACTCCCCGACAATCTCAACAGACTATAGGTCGCGGTGCAAGCGCCGGCATGGACACTCCGCTCCAGCAAATCCGGAATGTCCTCTTCATTCACCGCGGGAATAATCGGGGCAATCGACAGGCCGGTCGGAATACCGGCAGCTGCCAGCAGGCTCATCGCGGCAAACCTCTTGGTGATCGACGGGGCTTGTGGTTCAAGCTTGCGCGCCACCTCGTCGGACGAGAAGGGAATGCTGAAGTACACCAGCACCCAGGCCTCTCGTTGCAATCGACGAAGCACATCAAGATCGCGCAAGACCAGCGCTCCTTTCGTGATGATTGCGACCGGATTTCGATACTCGGCACACACTTCCAGACAGGCGCGGGTTAATCCATGACTGGCTTCGAGCGGCTGATAGCAGTCCGTGTTTCCGGAAAATACAATCAGCTCTCCCTTCCATGAAGGCTTCTCGAAGGCTTGCCGAAGCAACCGTGGCGCATCCTGCTTGACGACAAGCTTACTCTCAAAATCGGTTCCAGCACCAAACCCCCAATACTCATGAGTGGGTCGGGCATAGCAATAGGCGCAGGCATGAAAGCAGCCGCGGTAGGGGTTCACACTCCACCGAAACGGCAAATCAGGACTGTCGTTCCGACTGAGAATCTCCCGGCTATCATCCGTATAGAGCATCAGCTTGGCCACACTCGCCGGCTCAAGGAGGTCCCGATGCCGAGACTCAAAGGGGTTGGGGGGATTAGAGATCCGACGCATCGCGCCTATCCTCTCCCCCATGCCCGATTGATGTCAAACCCCGGCGCTGGCGAGGAGAGCCCGATGCGGCACTGTGGCTGTTTCGTTGACACTCGGAAACCGAGCCCGTATTATTCACGATTCTTTGTGACGAAATGGCCTGTACGTTTCATGTTTCGAGTTTCCGATTTCAAGTGTTTCGGCAACGGGAGACTCGCGCTTCGTGCGCGCGTCACGAACGACGAGCTTTGAAAGGATAGCCTGTGCACGACCTCAAACAGCTCCGCGACAATCTCGACCACATCCGCACCACTCTGGGACGACGCGGACACGACGTCCAGTGGAATGATATCCAGCAGTTAAGCGAGCAACGACGAACGATCACCACGCAGGTTGAGCAACTCCGATTCGAACTGAACAAAGGCTCTGAAGAAGTTGCCCGTCTACGCCGAGCCAAAGAACCCGCTGAATCCGCCATGGCCGCCATGAAGCAGGTGGGAGACCGTATCAAAGAGGCCGAAAGCACGTTGCGAACGGTCGAGGAGGCGCTGAGCGATGCCGCCCTCCGCATCCCCAACCTCCCCCATGCCTCCGTCCCGGTGGGGGCTGATGCATCAGAAAATGTTGAAGTGCGTCGATGGGGAACCATCCCGTCGTTTTCCTATTCCCCCAAACCCCATTGGGAAATCGGAGAGAACCTCGGCATCTTGGATTTTGATCGAGCCGCGAAAATCGCCGGAGCCAGATTTTCCGTCATGAGTGGAGCCGGCGCCAGACTCGAGCGCGCATTGATCAACTATATGCTTGATCGACATACAACCCACCATGGTTACCGTGAGGTAATCACGCCTCTCATGGTGAATCGATCGACGATGACAGGCACCGGTCAGCTTCCCAAATTTGAAGAAGATCTCTTCCGTCTGAAAGACGAAGACTACTTCCTCATTCCCACCGCGGAAGTGCCGGTCACCAATCTGCACCGTGAAGAGATCCTGAGCGGAGACCGTTTACCGCTGCGGTACACCGCCTATACCCCCTGCTTTCGGCGAGAGGCGGGATCCTACGGAAAAGATACCAGAGGCCTCATACGACTCCACCAATTCAACAAAGTGGAGCTCGTTGCGTTCACCACGCCCGATCGGTCCTATGAGGAGCTTGAGCGACTGACAGGGCACGCAGAATCGATCTTGCAGGACTTGAATCTTCCCTATCGCGTCATGGCCCTCTGCTCCGGAGACATGGGATTTTCTGCCGCCAAGACCTATGACCTGGAAGTGTGGCTCCCGTCTCAACAGCAGTATCGCGAGATTTCGTCCTGCAGCAATTTCGAATCGTTTCAGGCCAGACGCGCGAGCATCAAATATCGACCGACCGGCGGAAAAAAAGACGCGAAGACCGACTTTGTCCATACGCTCAACGGTTCAGGTCTGGCCGTCGGACGAACCGTCGTGGCGATCCTGGAAAACTTTCAACAGCCTGATGGATCGGTTGATATTCCACCGGTGTTACGGCCGTTTATGGCAGGTCAGGAAAGAATTACCAAAGAATGAATCTCTCCCCGTCGCGTTTCCGTTAGAGTACCTGCAATCTGCACTTACCCCTCTGGACAATTTCGAATGCTTCACACCTTGAATTGCGAGTCCAACTCGTGTACAACCGCCCTCCGCTAAGCGAGCGGAGTACAACAAAGGAGCTGAAATGGGAGCACAGTGGTCACTGAGTCAAGAAGAAGAAGATATGCATCGCCAGAGTTTGTTTCGCAAGGCGAGAAAGGGCGACGAGAAGGCCAAGCAGGAGTTACAAGAGGTCTATGGCGTGCGGTTATGGGCGGAGCATGAACGGGCAGAGTTGGTATACGACAATCCTCGCTACAATGCCAAACGCGGTAGCCAGAAGGCTTGAGCCCAGAGAAGATCAAGAATCACTTTGTGAACACTGAAGATTCGCTGTGGGGCAGATGATCTCTGCCTACGAGTGGCCGTTTACCTGGCCAGCGTAACACCGCAGACTGCGTTAATTCCCACACACCTGAAGCGCAAGATCGAGGTAACGGAGCGGCCGGATGTGCCGGTCTTAAAAATTCTAAAACCTCAGTCCACGAACCTCGCAAAAAACTTATAAACTTTACTCTAGCACTAGCGATTCCCCTGCTCTCCTGAGTACCGTCTTCTACCGTCGTTTACCGTCTATTACCGGGGTTTACCGCTCCGTTGTCCCCCCGGATTTCCCCTCGTCTTTATACGCCATAGTTAACACCCCTTACTCAGTGCCTGAATGTGCAATGACTCTTCCGAAGTGATACTCTACCGCGCGATTCATGGAGCATCGGAATATCATCCAGTGCTGAGTCTTTCTCCTTATGACAATTTGTGCGGCCGCAAACATTGACGATCAAGGAATCTGCTTGGTCGCTGATTCGATCGTCACAATGACAGGGTCTCCGGTTACCTCACAAGTGATTGTGAGCAAAGATGGAGAGGTCATTGACCGGGAGCCAGAATATGATGGTGTGACTAGTAAAGGAGAAACCTTTCAACCGGTCATATCAGACGAATTCACCTGCTATGGAGAGGGAACGTGCAAACTAGCCCGATTTGGCCCAGATATGTTCGCGGCATTTTCGGGGAATGCCGGGTTTTGTGAGTCTCTTGCTGAAGCAATGAATCTATCCGCTGAAAAGATCGAGAAGGAAGCGAGCGTCGCACTGAATCAGCCAGGCTGGGAAGAAACGCGGGGAATGATAATTCCAAAGATTGAATCCTATATCAAATCCTGCGCTGAAAAGGTCGTAGCAACAGGAGAAGTCTCTAACGGCACCACGGTGGAAATGCTGATAGCCGCTAAAACTGTACAAAATAAACCTAGCCTTCTCAAAGCATATATCAAAGTAGGAGAAAGGATGGTTGAAACTCGTTTTCTATCTATTCCAACTAATCAGGTCGCGATCATTGGCTCAGGAACAAATGACCTGCGAGACATTGATGGGCAACCACCTGCCCCCTACTATAGCTCGCTCCCAATTCCCCACGCGGTATGTATGATGAGTAGCTGGTTCTCTCGCCAGATTAGGCATCGTCTTAACAATCGAGCACTCGGTGTTGGCGGAGCCTTTATGGGTGCCGCGATCTCCATAGTGTCAGGCCAGTCAGGATTTATGCCAGATTTGGTCGAGATCGTAATTTCTCCGCAAAAGAAAGTGCGAGTGCTTACAAAAACGATCTGTAGAGTACCTGGATTTTATGTTCACGACTATATGCAAGCTCGAACAGGTGCTTATCCAATCTTAAATTACAGCTCTAGATATCCAGTGACCGACCTATTCAGACTCGTCCCTCGCATGTATGAATCGGACTTGCGCACCCTAGATGCCAACTGTCTAATAATAGAGAACGAAGCTGAGGTGAGCTAGGCTCGAAAAAGTGGACGCCTTCAACCTATGATCTGAGGGTGGGAGGT
>NZ_JBLFBO010000010.1:0-108028 GCF_047338595.1 Nitrospira sp. BLG_1 | reverse complement strand
CCATCAACTTCACCAATGCCTCCTTGAATTCTCCTGCTTCAAAAATGGAGAGGTCGCCCGTTGGAGCAAGATGTCTCGGATTTGCCGCTTCAGCCTGAGGCCTATCGGTTCCAGATGCGTCAGTCATCATTGATTGTGAGACCTTTTAGATTGATGCACTAAGGTGTTGTGTCGGCTGTTTTCCAGTGAGACTTGAGCGCCTGCCTTCGACTATTCTTTCTGACGACCCTGACAGGCCCACCGATGGATCGTTCACCCTTTACGGCACCGGAGTCAATGCTCCCTCCTCTACCGGTGGCTCCTCTGAACCAGCCGTGTTTCCGGCCTCGAGCTGAGGCGCGGGCGGCGCCTGTTCGAGAATCACCACCTCGACTCGTCGATTCTTGGCCCGTTGCTCGACATCCAGGTTGGCGGTCACAGGACGCGTATCGGCGTGCCCCACCGCCGACAACCGCTCCGACGGCACGGCAAATAACTCCGATAAGACTCTGACGACCATGACCGCACGGGCGGCAGAGAGTTCCCAGTTTGAAGGGAATTGTGCCGTGCGTATGGGAACGTTGTCCGTGTGCCCCTCGACCCTGGTGTATCGATTGAGTTCCACAATGGCCGCGCTCAGGCCTTCCAGAAATGGCAGCGCTTCGCTGCGTATGGCTGCTTCACCGCTGTTGAACAATAATTGATCCGGAATGGTGATCACGATATCCCCGTTCACTCGCTCCGTGATCCGGACCAACGCCAACTGCGGCGAGGTCTTAATCCCTTTCACGAGATTGCGCAGTTTTCGAATGGCAACCTCTTTACTCCCCGGTGAATCTGGTGCTGTCAGTGCAGATTTGTTGGCGCTCAACGTCAACGGGGTTGGGGTGGATGGAGGCGCCACGATAGGATTCAGCGCAGCCTTGATCGACTCGCTGACGGTTCGGTACTTTCCGACATTGACGGATGAAATCGAGTACATCACAACAAAAAAGGCAAACAACAAGGTAATAAAGTCGGCATAAGAGACGAGCCACCGCTCGTGGTTTTCATGCTCCTCATGTTTGTGTTTCGCCATGGATCACGCGTGAAGCGTATCTCGTGCCAGTATTTCGTGTTTCAGGTTGAACGTTTCAGGTTTTCAGACAACGTGAAACATGAAATGTGGAACCTGAAACCTCGCGCGACGCGCGCGTTACTTCTTCCCTTCTTTTGTCCGCTCATTGTGCGGCAGTACACCTTCCAACTTCTCCTGCAAGAGTCGTGGATTTTCCCCCTGAGCAAGCCCCGCCAGCCCCATAATCATCAAGTTTCTGGAACCGGGTTGCTCCTTCAACTTCAATTTGATCTTATTGGCCAAGGGCAAGAAGAAGAGATTCGCCGCGCCTACTCCGTATACCGTCGCCACGAATGCCACCGCGATTCCGCCGCCCAACTTTGACGGATCGGCCAAATTTTCCATCACGTGGATGAGACCGAGCACGGCTCCGATGATGCCGACGGTTGGGGCATAGCCCCCGGCTGCCTCCCAGACCTTCGCTGCGATCACCCCTTGCTCCTCATGGTGCTCCACCTCAATTTCGAGGATTTCGATCACCGCTTTGGGCTCCGTCCCGTCGACAATAAGCTGGACACCTTTTTTCATGAACGGATCCGTGATGGTTTTGAGCTTGCCCTCCAACGCCAGCAGCCCTTGTTTTCGCGAGATATTGGCAAGCTCCAGGATGAGTTTGATCGTCCCTTTGTTGTCGATGTGGGGTCCTGAGATTGCGATGCTCAGTGCGCCGAATGCTTTGATCACCACCGGCAATGGATTCTGAATGCAAATCGCACCAAACGTACCGCCGATCACGATGATGAAGGCCGTGAGCTGCATGATCGAGCCCACGTGCCCACCTTCGAGCACCTGGCCCCCGATAATGGAGCCCAATGCGATCACGATCCCGAGGATTGTTGCGATATCCATTCGCCATCGCCCTCATGAGTGCAGCGTGACCCGGCCTGACCGGTTTGTGCGTAGACGTTTCATGTTTCCTGGTTCAGGCTCTTCCACAACCTGGAACATGCAACGTGAAACATGAAACCTGCCTGCCTGTTGCCTACTTGAATCCGAATTGTGCCAGGATATCGTCGGCCACTTTCTGCTTCATGGCGGTGGTCTTTGACTCCTCGAGTTGTTTCAACAGATGCCCCGCCGTGCCTTCCATTACCATCTTCTGTCCGTTCTCTTGCAAACCGAACACCACCACGAGTTCCATCAACTTATGTTGCACTTCATCGAGAATCGAGACGAGTTTTTTGACCCGTTGTGCGACCAAATCTTGGAAGGATAAGGCCGTCATGATTTCGGTCAAATATTTCCCCTCCTGACTCACAAGGGTATTGATGTTGGCCAGTCGCTCCGCAAGCTTGGCACAGTCCATCGTCTGCAAGACCTCGATGATCGCTCGCAGCTCTTTCCCGATCTGGCTGTGCTCATCCTGGATCAATTCCGTCAATCGCATCACCTCGAGCGTCCCTTCTTCCGTCATCTTATTGAGATCACTCAGATGCGTGGATGCCGTGGGCAACTGTTGGCTGCTGGAGACCAGCTGTGGACCTGCGCTGGAAATGGCTTTCATGGCGTTTTCGACGAACCGTGCCAAGTCGCCGAGTTCTTCGTAGAGTTTATGTCCTCGTTTTTTCACGCGTACCTCCCTCGAGTCCGCTCATACCCAATGCCTCGCGCCCTCCGCGTTACTTGAATATCTTGGCGAGTTTTTCCTGCATGGTTTCGGCCGTGAACGGTTTCACGATGTAATTACTGACTCCCGCCTGTACCGCCTCTACCAAATTTTTTTGTTGTGCCTCCGCCGTCACCATGAGGACCGGTATGGCTTTCAATTGTTCGTCCGCTCGGATCGCCCGGAGCATGTCGATTCCCGTCATCACCGGCATGTTCCAATCCGAGACGACGAAATCATACTTGCTGGACTTGAGTTTCTGCAGACCATCTTGACCGTTTTCGGCTTCGTCGATATTGGAGAAGCCAAGTTGTTTAAGCACGTTCTTGACGATTCTTCGCATCGTGACCATGTCATCCACGATGAGAATTTTCATACTTAGATCGGCTGGCATATTGCCTCCTTTTCTCAGCCCACGGCCAACTCTCCGACCGCTGTGCATGCTCGGCGGAGAATGGTCTACTCCTTCACCATCGATCGGAATAATTGTTGAACGACCTGATCCTGAGGGACGACCACTCGTGATGCTCACCGAGCAGAACAACGCTCGCAGGTGCATGTGGAGAACGGCTCACTCGCATGACTCCACCACAGGCCGGCTCACACCCACCGCCCATCCCCGCAACCATATCCGGCATGCACCGCGATCGCCCAGGCTCCGACGGATCTCGCGATGTTCGGCTCGTCACGCGGCGTGCTTGGACCGGCTATGCATCCATTCATGAATGTCACGTCGGAGAAAACGCCAATGTTTTCCGATTTTGGACGCCGGCAATTCCCCGCCTCGTGCCAGCTTATAGACAGTGGACTTGGGCACGCGAAGAAACCGCGCCACCTCCATGACCGTGAGGATTTCTCCGTCCCGGCTGGCGCCCGTTTCAGACTGAGTCGTCGTTTCAGCAGATACATCGCTATTCATAACGAGTGACATATCGGCGTATCAGCTGGGAAACTTAAGCTGCTGTTGTAACCACCTCTCCATCATCAGCGATCATTGCTCTCCACTCTGTGCGGATCGCGTCCGGTCTGTTCAGATTTCACGGGTCGCGACCGAAGAAGACTGTGACAGTGTTTCCAAATCAACAGGAACGGATCTCAATGGCACATATCATCTCCGTCGCGTCAGGGAAAGGTGGGGTCGGCAAGAGTGTCGTCGCCACGAATCTGGCCTTGCTCCTCGCCAAGAAGGGGAAGCAGGTGGTGCTCGCAGACCTGGACGTCGGCGGGGCCGACGCCCACATCCTGCTCGGCCTGCTTAACCCTCCCATGACCTTGACCGACTTTCTCACTCATCGCGTCGAGCGGTTGGATGCCCTGGCTCAACCGCTCCCGCTTCATCCCAATTTGAAGATCATCCCCGGCACCGGCGATACCTTGGCCACCGCCAACATGCCCTATTCACAGAAAAGGCGTTTGATCCGGCATTTTCAAGACATCCACGCAGACTTGATCCTCGTCGATATCGGAGCCGGCACGAGCTATCATGCCCTCGACTTCTTTCTGATGGCCGACCACCACATCGCTGTGGCAACTCCTGATCCGACATCGGTCCTGGACCTCTATCGCTTCATCAAGCTCGCGGCCATTCGCCGCGTTCTCTCCATGTTCCTGATGCGAGATGTGGCGGCGGAAGGTCTCGCGAACCGGGACTACAGTAGCGTGGAAGAGGTGCTGGACGTCGCGGGGAAAACGGATGAATCCGGCCGCAGGATTGCTGAAACCACATTGCAGGCTTTTCACCCGGCGCTCATCCTTAACCGCACCTCAGGGCGTGCCCGTGTAAATGTGCCGCAGCTCAAGAAACTCCTCAAGGAATATGTCGGAGGGGATTTAAGCTTGCTTGGGGAAATTCCGGAGGATGTTGCGATGGAACAGTCCGTGCGGGCGTACGTCCCGGTCATCCAGCATAGTCCATCCTCCCCTTCCGCAGTGGCCCTGGGACGCATTGCTGACGCCTTGTTGACCACGCTGGCGACAGCGACTTCCTCAGCTGCCTAACCTGAACCGGCTGTGAGTGGTCTCCCTCCGTCACCTTCGTTACGGTCTCTGGACGATCACGGCATACCATCCCAACCCGTCATACTCCTGGTATCCGATGGTCTTGGCAAATGCAACGATCTCTCCATCGGCATTCGTGTAATAGCCCTTCGACTGTCCCTTATGCTCCAGCCTAAATGGTTGAAGCAGCCCTTTGTCATCGGACGACGCGATCACACGCAGATTGTTGTCGAGCAACATCACTCGGCTGCGCGTCCACGTTTCGGCTGACATCGTCACTTCTTTTCGGACGATGGTCCTGGCCTGAGTTTCCCAATCGAATACTACTCCAAGGACACCGATGCTCTTGCCGTCGACTTTCGCGGCCTGCCTGACGGCCGTCGCGAACACCGCGACCAATCGACCATCGTGGGCGCCATCGTTGGCAATATCATCGACGGCATACTGATCACCCGCCGTCGTGGCCATGGCGTTCCTGAACCAGAGAGACCGCGAGACATTTGAGCCCACGACCTTGGGAAATTGTGTCGGCCGGGAGCAGGCGAGCACCTCTCCCTTCACCCCCACCAGAATCAAATTCAGATAGACCGAGTAAAAGCGGTTGATGAGACTGAGCCGCTCCTCCGCATGCCTAAGCGCTGGGCCCTCGAGCGATTCCAACCCCTGAACCAACGCTTCATCCGTCGCCCACCATCGAACATCGGCGGTACGTTCATACAAATTGCGCACGATCAACTGTACCAGGGTCTGCGCGGTATCAGACAGTCGGTCCCATTCCCGTTCTGTGAACTGTTGCAGCAACTCGTTTCGCAGACTTCCGAGATCCTCCGATGCAGTGGCCGCCTGGGATGCAAGCGTCCGCACCTCGTTGGCGACGACGCCGAACCCTCGTCCTGCTTCACCGGCTCTTGCCGCTTCGATAGTGGCGTTCAGCGAAAGAATAGTGATCTGGCTGCTGATTCTCGCATTTTCACTTCGGTAGGCATCGATCCGCTTCTCAACTTTCGTAATGATTTCCTTGATGCTGGATCGACTCATGAGTGTATTCTCATCAACGAACTTCCCGCCTGAGGGACGTCTAGTTGGGTTGACCTCGTCCTGCGCGCAATCGTTGGGCTTGCACATGCAGAATGTGGCGGATCAAGTGCTCCTGATCATCCGGCGTCAGATCGACAAACTCGGTGGCGATCGTGAAGCCTTGGCCATCGGAGACCGGTACTGCACGAATGACTTTCACATGCACCCGGATCATTGTGAACGGTGGCAAGATGAGCTTCACCGCCAATTGATCATCAGCGGCAAATTCCCGTAACGACACGAACCCGATTCCTCCCCCGCTCAGATTGACATCCGTAGGCTGTGCCATCGAGACGCTAGCCGGCTGACTGATGGCAAGGGCATTCAGCATCACTTCGAGCAGGTAATCGACCTTCCTGATCCATGGGAGGACCGCTGAATCAACCACAACCTCACTGGAGCGAGCCAGAAGATCCAAGGTTGGTTTGTTCACTGCGGCGGCAATGGATTCCGGCGTTGGACGGTTCAGTTCAACCGGCACACTGCTTCCCGCCTCAGTCACCAATCGATATTCCATCAGGACCCGATCATCAATCCTGATCCATTCCCGGCGTTCGTCGGGCTCCGCACTATGAGACGTAGTCGATGCAGTCATGATGGATGATGCCATGATTTAGAGACCTCTCACCCTCATGCGAACCCACACGATGCGCCGTTCACTCTTCGATGCAGCGTGCACGCTTTCACGTGTACAGTTTCAGGTTGTGCAGACATCACGCCGTCATACCCGAATATGACACTTGGAACCGTTGGCCACGACACTTCAGCCGTCACGAGAAACGGGTCAGGCGTCTATCGACACTGTTTCGGGTCCTGATGGCTGGGGAGCGAGACGCTGACGCAATCCTTGCACTTGCCGTTTCGTCATTTGCGCCTCGACGAGCAGATGTTCTATCAGGGCTTGAGCAGTATGGATACGGTCACGCAGTTCGTCATCCATACTCAGCAGCTCATCAGTGGGGAGCGTCGAGTCTGAGAACGAGGCCAGGAGTAGGCCTCGTTCGCTGTAGCACTGAATGACCTCGTCCCATCGCCCCTGCTGAGCCGCCTCACCTGCCGCCTTGGTCAGTCGCACGATTTCCGCCCGACTTCCGCTGTCCGGCGCACTCATCTGGTACCGACCAGACGAGGCTGTTGCTGGCTGGCCACTTCACGCCATGCCTCACGAAGCGTACTCAGACAACGCAGCGGCCCCTCTAACTTGCGTTCATTATTACGTGCATTAGCCTCGACCAATTCCATCAGCATGTAGTCGTATAACCGCCGCAGTGACCGGGCAATCTCTCCCCCCTGTTCAAGGTCGAGCACGCTATTGAGTTCGCCGATGATGGCGATGGCACGCCCCAGATGTCGCGCTTTCTCGCGAACATTCCTCTCTTGAATGTCGCGTCGTGCCATCTCCATGGACTGGATGGCCGCATCGTAGAGCAGCACGACCAGCTGAACACCGGACGATGTCACCACCTGAGTCTGTTCGTACTGACGGGCATACTGCATCATCATGGGGTCTGTCCCTCGTCCTTATTGTTGCCGCTGCGCCGACTGAGCCTGGAGAAATCCGCTTTGTCCATCAAGCTGACGCAACAGGCCGTCTAGAGCGGCAAACTGCCGACGCAGCCGCTCCTCATACCGGCTCACTGCATCCTCTTGTCTGGCAATGTCATTACCGACCCGATCGATCTCGCTCGTCAGGCCATTCTTGCGAAGCGTCAGAGCACCCCCGGTAACGTCGTTGAGCGCATCCACCGCGGTCACGATAGCCTGTGCCAGGCCGGTTGCCGCACCCTGGTTACTGAATAACGCTTTAACTCCGCTATAGTTCGTGTTCAACGCCGTGGATAACTGCCCCTCGTCAACCGTAATCGTGCCATCACGTTCAGTCTTGAACCCGATCTGCCCGACGCTTGAAAACACCGTAGCCCCGCTCACCGATGACGATACTGCCGTTCGAAGCTGCGACAAGGTCGATTTCGCCGCGGCTTCGTTAAAAAAGATGCCGCCTTGTTTCGTCGTCACGTCGTAGGTATTTCGCTCGTTGATGAACTTCACGACTTCATTGTAAGCCGTGGCCACCGCCTTGATGTTTGTCTTCACGGCATCGACATCTTGAGAGAGGCTGACTTGCACCGTCCCTGTCCCCGTGGTCTTCGTCAACGTCAGGGTCACACCGGAAATCGCATCAGACACGGTGTTGGAACTCCGTTCAACCGTCAAAGGATTCAATGCCTGATCACCTATCTGAACTTGAGCATTTTGCGCCGCCGCAAGAGTATCGATGCCGCCGGTCCCACTGCCGTTCAGAAGATCCAAATCCGTCCCATCCGCCACAATGGTGATCGCATTAGCACTGCCGGTATTACTCGAGGACAGCGCCAATCGATAAGATGGTGCGACCTCTGTACCGGTATTGATCACAGAGGCATTGACACCGGCTCCCAAGTTGTTGATTTGCTCGCGCAGGTCGGTCAAGGTCCCCGTGGCCCCGAGCGTCACGGTTTGATTCGCACCGGCTCCCACCTTGAAGGTGAAGGTCGCCGACCCACCACTCACGATGTCCGTAGTTTCTGACGACACGGCCTTAGCGGCCTTACTGACAACTTGATGAGCTTGAGCGAGCTGAAGAACTCGGACACTGTAGGTTCCTGAAGTTGATGAAGAGGAAGCCGACACGGACAAAACCGAAGTGTCTGTCACGGATGCCGTCGTGCGATCAAACGAGGTGGAAAGCCGTAAGGCCTGAGCGGCGCTTTGCAGCGCCGCCACCTTCGTGCTCACCGTGGTCAGATCGGTGAACTTGGTATTGAGATCGGCTTTTTTCTTGGTCAGTCGATCAACTGGCAGTTGGGCAACTTTGACCAGTTGATCGACGACCTTTCCGAAATCCAGCCCGTTTCCGAGCCCACCGAAACTTATCGTCGGCATGCCACATCCTTGTGCGCCAGGTTAGACATGTTCTTCGAACAAGACCCCTCTTGTTCCCGCCAGATTCTTGGCGAGATCGATCACTTCCTTCGGGGGGATCTGTCGTATCACTTCGCCGGAATCCCCCTTGAGAATTTTCACAATGACTCGTTCAAGGTCAGGATCGACTTCGATCTGCAACTGCGAGCCCGATTGCTGGAACGCTTCCTTCACTTTACTCACGGCTTGCTCAAGCGCTACCCGATCCGTGGGAGAAGCAAACGAAAAGTCAGCACCCTGCTGGTGCTCAACGACAGGCTTTGTCCTGGGTTGAACACTGGTTTGACTTTTGTTATTGGCAGCGGCCGGGAGATCAACCTTCGATGTTACATTGGTGATCATAATGCCCCCTCAATCACTCCGTTCACCGAACCCCTCTCCGGTGTAGGAGAGGGGCGGTGGACGGAATGCCGCCATTATCCTCGGAGTAACGCCAACGCTTGTTGCGGTAACGTGTTGGCCTGTGCCAACGTCGCGATACCGGCCTGCACCAAGATCTGATTCTTGGTGAAGATGGACGTTTCAAGCGCAATATCCGCATCACGGATACGCGACTCTGCAGCAGTGAGGTTTTCACTCGTGACCTGCAGGTTGGCAATTGTCGCCTCAAACCGGTTCTGAATCGAACCGTATTCGGCTCGTGCCGTGGCAATAGCACTGATGGCACTATCCACGTTAGCCAAGGCGCTGGTCGCGTTGGCGGAAGTGGACACGTTGACGCTGGATAAACCCAACGAGCTGGTGGTGATGTCATTGAGATCCAAGCTCAGTGTATTCCCCGAGCCGCTTCGGAATCCGATTGCGATGGAGAAGCTGATCGATGAGCCACTCGTCAACGCCTGGCCGTTGAACTCGGTTACCTGAGCGATACGGTCGATTTCCGACCGCAGAGCGACGAACTCCTGATCAATGTAGGATCGCTCGGTATTGCCCACGGTGCCGCTCGCCGATTGCGAAGACAGCTCGCGGAGCCGAGCCAGCAACGAACCGATCGTCGCGGCTGCACCGTCGGCGATCTGCGTCAAGCTGATCCCGTCCGATGCGTTCCGAGTCGCCTGGTTGATACTGCGAATCTGCGCCCGCAAGGACTCGGACAGTCCAAGACCGGCGGCATCATCGGCAGCTCGCGTCACCCGAAGACCGGATGACAACCGTTCGACCGAACGGTTCAGGCTCAAGGTATTGATCGAGAGATTCCTCTGAGCCGCAATGGATGCAGGATTGTTGTTAACGATAAGAGCCATTGCCCTTCCTCCTTGAAACTAGAACACCATCTGCTGCTGTGCTTCCGACATCCGTGTAGAAGCCGTGTCCCCCTACGCCTGTACGTGGCGTGCCTGTCTTATCGGCCAATCTCCCAGGGACTTGAGCTTCCAAAGGAATTCGCAGAGATGAGGGCTACCTCGCCAGAATGGGAACGAATGAACATCACGGGCTCAGACCGCAATCCTTGGAAGAATTTCATATTCCAGCAAATCCGCCATTCTTACGGTATCACGGATACGCCTGGCGGCCAGAAGCTCTTCAATCCATCCTACGATGGCATGCCCCTGCGATTGGGTTCCGACCCGTTTCTGCCCGTTCTCGATGATCTCAACCGCATCCGCAACCTTCCCTAGCCAGGCATCGAATGATGAAAGATCCTGTACTCCCATTCGAAACTGGTTGGCGAGCGATGTACCTTCCTCCACAACCACACTCCGATATCGTTCGATCGCACCATGTGCAGATTCAAGAATCTCCTGCTGCGTCGATGACGTGGCGATTAATTGGCGGTAGTTTGCGGAAGTCTGTTGGAGCAGGTGTGGGTCGATGTCTCGATCCGTGATCCGACGACTATCGAGCATCACGGTCGTCACGATGCGAGAACGAGCATGCGCCCGTTCACTCAGATCAGCGAGGATGTCACCGAGCGTCGCCGTGCTTCCGGCTTGCCATTGATCGTTGTCCAATTGAATATTCATCAGTTCTCTCCCTTTGCACCAAGTGGCTCATGCCGCTTGCCGCTCTCGCCCAAGTGCGATGAGATTGGCCCTATATCCAGGTATGCCCCTCTGATCACCGGGGTACAGGCCAGCCAGACACCGATCAACATCTCTCAAACGTCTCAGCCAGGTGTGATAGGCAGCAGCCTGATGCTTCGCAAGTCGGTCCAACCCGATGACATTGTCGTTTCTCATATGACGCCCAAACGCTGCTGCGAGAGGGGCCAGTGCCTCGGTGGTCAGCCCAATGCGAAGCAACCGCTCTTGATCGGCTCGTTGCTCGCGCTGCAACCGTTTCAACTCTGGAAGATCGACCGATGCTCGACAAGCCGCTCGAGCGATTTCATCCGCTCTTTGACATGCCGTCTCCAAAAGCGGCATGAGGGTCCGCAGCTGTACGTTCACCTCCGCCGCATCGGGAGGTGGTCCCTCGGGAAGAGGAAGGCGACTCTGCAATCCCGTATGGGCTTCATACCAATAACGACGCCAAAACGCCGCATACCAAGCCGTGACAGGAGACTCCGTTCCAACCTTCAACTGAAAGGTGCCGAGCCTATCCTCATCCACTCCGGACTCATACAGGCGTGCCCCTGATACCCTCGTAGGGACAGCCCCGATCTTCAACACATGGCACATGAGATCAGCGACAACGTCCACAGAGATACGGTCTTTGCAGGCATGATGGGCACAGACTTGGTCGAACCCGCAGGGAGCACATTCCAACTCCGGTTGAATCACCCAATGACCAGCCCCATAGGGACCAGTTTCCTGAAAGTCCACATGTCCCACAGAAAGATCAATCACTGAGGTGCCGGCCGCCACCCCAATATGCATGGGACCCGTATCGTTGGTCAGCAGTAATCGACATTCCGCCAGCAAACCTGCGAGTTGGTTCAACGTCGTATGGCCAGCCACATTCTTGATCGGACTCTTCCCTCCGGCTTCGCGATAGACCTGTACGACCTCCGCGATGGTCGCTTCCTCTTCGCGACTTCCAATAAGGAGTATTCCGCCTTGCCATCGCTTGCTCACATTTGCGAGAGCATGGCCAAAGAGCTGCGGACGCCAGGCCTTCATACTGTCGCTTGCCCCGGCCTGTACGGCAATCCACTCAGTTACCCCGGTGAGGGCTTCCTTCGCCCACCTGTGGTCTTCTTGAGTAAGAGACAATCGAAGTGGAGAAAATGTCCCTTGGCGACTGCCACCGAGTGCATAGATATCGACGAGATTGAATCGATTGAGCCGGCGAAACTGGTGAAAATCGCAGAAATACCCCATCCAGGGATTCTCAACGACCATGCCACCGTCCCATGCGCTTTGGGCCCCACGAATATCGGGAGCCCCAACGAATCCAGCCAGGAGCGCGCTCGGCCTATTGAACGTCAGATTAATGACTCGATCATACCGATGCTCCGCCAATGGCTTCGCCCAGGCCGCCACCTCCTGATACAGCGCGACCACATCCTTCACGAGCGCACGGCTCTCATCGATCAGGGCGTGAAAATCCAACGCGATGACCTCGCGCAATCCCTTCAACAACGAGGCGACCGGTGCGAACCGTCGATCCACGACAAGATCTACGCCAACTCCCGGCCATTCTTCATGGAGTCGATCCAGCAAGGCGCCCATCTGGACAAGATCACCCATCCGGGTAATATTCAAAATTAGCACTTGCTTCACATTCGCACTCCAGCAGGGAACGTTGTTTCAGGTTTTAGGTTCAACGTGAAACAAGAAACCAGCAACTTAAAACTCTTCGTCATACCAGATCTTTTGTTTCCGCTCGATAACTGTCGATCATGAGCACCAACAGCTCTTCTCGAGCCAGTTGATGTCCAGCAGCTCGTGCTCGAATGTCAGCCGCAAGGTCCTTCAACTCAATTCGTTGTCCCGTCGGAAAGCGATTGAGTAAGGGAAGCAGCTCCGGCACCGACGCGGCCCGTTCCTTCAGACCTGTGGTGAGCCGGTCTCCTCGCAAGATCGAGCCGATGCGATCGGGTTGAGAAAGACCCACCGTGGAAAGTAGCTCTTGCAGACGATGGCGATAGGTATGGTCACGCAGCACCCGTCGACGCGATGCCTCAGCATGGGCACGGCGACCCTCCGTATCTGGCAGCCACCTCCGAATCAGTTGTGGGACATCTTCTGTACGGCGAAAGGACGCCACCTCCTCCGAGGTAAACAAATCGGGAAGGAGTGTCCTGTCATCCACAAGCTGAAACGCACCACAGGCAGCTAATTCAAAGGTGCGGGGGTTCACGAAGTCCGGCTGAGGATCCATGCCTGTTCCGGAGCACGAATGCAGATTCAAATTGACGGCCGTAGCGTTGAACACCTTCATGCAAGTATCGGTATCGATCCTGGCACCGTTTCGTTGAAGCACTCCGGAGAGCGCGGCAGCACCGTCCCATTCATTCCCCCACAGTTTCATCGTCCATTCGTGAGAGAGCCACTGCGGCAAGAGGATCCGTCGGTTGGCATAGCCAGCTCCGACGAAGGAGACGTCGGCGCCATATTCCTGATGCTCAGCCGCTGTGAGCGTCATCGGACGATGCACCGTGGGATCCGCCGCCATAGGAAGGTAGTGCACATGAGCCGCTCCGGCCCGTTTCAATGCGTCGAAACAATCCCCTTGCTGAATCACAAACCAGTAATCGTATCCTGCCGCCAACTGTTGCCAGTAGGTCAAATGCCGATAGTTCTCCACGAACCACATGGCCGTCAGAAACTTCTTCTTGCGCAGATGTTGTAAGACCGCCAAGCTCAACGGTGCTTGAGCAATGGCCAGAACCAGATCGGGCGGATCTTCCGCGAGATGCGCCATCGTGCTCAGGCTGAGCACGTCGGCAAATCGGCTTTGAAGCATCAAGCGATGGCGTTCTTCGCGATAGGATCCGAAGGCCTCGTAGCTCCCCTGATGCACGTGGTGATCAAGCCAGCTGACTCGATGGCCCAACTCATTCAACGCCGAGACGACATAGCGAGCAATCGGCAGCGACCCTCCGTAGATCGGACCGACCACCGCCACATGCAGTTGGCCTCCGGCTTTCGCAGCCATGATGCGGCGAAGACTCGTCTGCAGTCGCTCATGAACATCACCGTGCAGACGTGCGGCCGGTCCATAGGTACAGAACCGCAATGGAGAGGATAGCGCAGTCAATTGCGTGGCCATTTCCTCCGGCGTGCCCGTCACCCACTGAATCCTGTTGATCCATGATCCGAGTGGCCTTGCCCCCATTGCATCTTTTAAGACGGATAGATCCGGCACCACGATGGCCGTTCGGGCATCGGCGGGGCAAGCAAAGGCAAGCGCCTCCACGTGATACAGAAGACCGACCCCGAGAACTACCGCCACCTCTCCAGGTTTCCATTCCTTGAGTTGCTGTTCTGCCCAGGACCTGGCTTCTTTCTTGGGGTCATAGGCGCTGTGGACCCATTGATCTTGAAACCTCGCCGAAGGGGACCCCTCACGTGAGGGAACAATCGAAAGGACCCCACCGGAGGAGTTCCACAGCGCGGAGACAAGATCAGGGACAGTCTGACGAAGGTTTTCTAGGTTCTGGTTCAGGTGCTCCACGGAACTCCCCCTCACACCGCAGTCGGATGCAACTCGTTCCAGATTTGCTCTCGTTGAAGCGGGGCAACCGGTTCTTGTCCCGCCTGAACATAGTACGCTCCCCATCGATCTCGATAACTTGTCCACAGAGACCAGCCGTCGACGGAAGCGGCTGATCCGTTCGACAACAAGGCAATCGTCCCCTCGATCGGCCACTGAACCGGTGATACGCGAAGTGTGTCGAGCGACTCGATCCGCCGCGGATCTTCTCGTTCGAGCTTCACGTGTAATGCTTCACGCTTCACGGCCTCCGCTTGCCAGATCCAATGGCTCTGCCCGTAAGGGCCCGTCTCATGAACTCGCGCTCTCGCAAAGTACCACCCGATCACCGAGGTCCCCACCGCTGCTGCTAGGTGAAGCGGGCCGGTGTCGGCTCCGATCACGACCTGGCAGCGGGTCAGTGCCTGTGCCAATTCCGCCAGCGAAAGTCGACCGGTCGTATCCCAGACTCGCCCTACGAGTGAAGAAGGAAGTGAGGCCAGAATCCAGCTGGCTCGTTCTTGTTCTTGTCGACTTCCCAATAACAGGACACGACTTCCCTGGAGCTGCTCCAGACAGCCTGCGATCAAACGCGCCCAGGCCATGGCCGGAACTAATCGTTCCGGATCCCCTGCACCTACCAGTACTCCGATCCAAGGCCCACAGGATTGTCCGATCGGATCGAGATCATTCGGTAGCTGAACTGAGCTCACCTGTATCGGCATGATGTGCTTGGGTGGAGGAACTCCACACATCCCACAAAATGCATCCGCCAAATGAACGCGGTTCCCACTTCTGTTCTTGGCTACCGCTCTCACATAGGCTCCCCAAGGTGATAAGGTCGGATCGAACGGCCGACCAGTCATAGCTCCCATGCTCTCCTGCGCAAGAAGTGCCCCGGCCAGAATGGCGCGTGGATGTTGGTTGAGCACACAGGCACAATCATAGAGCTCTTGCGTGATCGCACGGATATCAGTATCGGCTTCGACGACATACTCAGGCCTGAATTCTTTCTCAGCCAGGCGCGCACGTCGATTCCACGCGGTTCCGTCCCACCTCACTACCGTAGAAATCACAGGAAGTATCCGCCCGATATCCTCTAAGTGGATCGGACAAAGAA
Organism: Nitrospira sp. BLG_1; assembly: GCF_047338595.1. Classification (NCBI taxonomy): domain Bacteria; kingdom Pseudomonadati; phylum Nitrospirota; class Nitrospiria; order Nitrospirales; family Nitrospiraceae; genus Nitrospira; species Nitrospira sp. BLG_1. The sequence goes on along the minus strand of NZ_JBLFBO010000010.1, from coordinate 92,590 downwards.
GATCCAGGATCCAATCTGCATGAGCCTCTTTCAGCGCCATCATGGCCGGAATCGTCTGAACAAGATCACCGAGCCTCGCAAGCTGGATGAGAAGGACACGTTTTGTCATGGAACTAAGACGAGGCGCCTTCCATGGCAAGCGCCGCTTCCCTTCCAGCAATGGCCTGGCTAAGCTGACCAAGCCCGTCATAATGTGGGTCGACCTTGCACAGGGCATCATATTCCCTGCGAGCGGCTTCGATCTGCTCGCCGCGTAACAAGACGCTGGTGAAGGCAAAGCGTGCAGCAAGATCCCCTGGGTTTCTGGTCGTATACACATGCAAGCGCTCACCCAACTCCTGCCAACGATTCTGCGCTGTCCCTGCACGGAGCAGCCAATGGATCGCCTCCCCATCATCGGGGTATTCGACCAGCACCTCAAGAAACCGCTCCCAGGCCCCTTGGGTGTAGGCTCTCCCCATGGCGGCCATGCCCATACCCATCAGACATTTCCTCCGCTCGGCACCTTCGCGAATCGCCGCAGCAAATGCCGTCTCTGCTTGTTCGTACTGCTCCCGCTGCATACAGGAAATGCCCTTAAGCAACAGGCCTTCCCCATGATCGGGTGATGCTGCCAGAAGGATTGTGAGATGTTCCTCAGCACCAGACAGATTGTGCTGTTCGAGAAACATACGGATCAATTCAAGTCGCTTGGCCGGCTCATCGACCAAGGCCACATATCGTGCGAGAAACTGTGCCCGATAGACTGGCTCTTGCAGCCGCTCAGCCACCGTCGCACCCCAGGCCAGGACAAATCGGTCGTTCGGCCACTCATCAACTAGAGCAAGTTCTCGCCGTACCGCCTCCCAATCCTTCTTCATGGCGGAGGTTTGCGTCGCCGCCACATGTGCCCAGGAGGCACCATCCCTGGTTTCCTCCCTCAGCACAATATTTCCGTCTGTTTGCCCTTTACGGGCAATGCGTTTTATGTTGTAGCCATCGATATAGAAATGCCGATCTTCGTCTGCTGCCCACCACTGAATACCCCACCGGTCTAAGAAACGGGCCGCGTTTGCATTCTCATGCGTCATCCGCCCAGGCGTTTGGCTTTCAAGGTGCACAACGACGCTCCTCGGTTGATACACAACCTGGTACCCACGTTCTCTCACTTTCAAGCACAGGTCCGCGTCTTCAAACCCGTTGACGTACCCTTCGTCGAATCCTCCGAGTTCTTCAAACAAGATACGTCTGGTCAACATGCAGGCCGCCGTGACAATTTGGAATTCCCGACGCCGATTCACGGCCGGATGGTCACCGGAAAACTTTTGGTAGATATGGTAAGGCAGGCGATCCTCAATATCTCGAACGACACCGGCATGTTGAACTGTGCCGTCAGGGTACAAGAGCTTGCTGCCAACAATGCCGACCTCTGTATGCGCTTCGACTTCATTGACGAGCGCCTTCAGCCACCCGCGTTGGGGAATCGTATCGTTGTTCAAGAAGACGAGATAGTTCCCCGTCGCCGCCCGGGCGCCCTGGTTGCAGGCCTTGGCAAATCCCAGATTCTCCTGATTACGGATGATGCGTATATCGCCCGCGAGAGAGGCCAGCACCTCGGGCGTACCGTCCGTGGACCCGTTATCCACAACGATCACCTCAAACGTCACATCGGTGGTGGCACAGGCAAGAGCCGTCAGACATTGCCTGGTCAACTCCGCTCCGTTCCAGACGGGAACAATGATGGAACAGTCGAAGTGTGACGGCCGCGTCTTGGCTCTCAGTTCGGCCAGCCGCTGCTCCTGCGCCGCACGCACGTCCGGCACTCGTTCGGCATAGGGCCGGTACTTGCGATAGATGATTTCCGTGGTTCGGTAATAGGTCTGCTGGGTGCCGCTGGTCATCGAACTGCCGTCGGTTCTCCAGGTAAACTCCGCCGTAATCTTCTTCACATGCACGAACTGAAACTTCATCGCCATGCGAATCCACAAATCCCAATCTTCGTGGGCAAACAACGATTCATCAAATCCGCCGACGTCGTCCAGACAGCTTCGCTCGTGCATGACGCACAGAACCGGAAAGTAATTGCCGACCAGCAGATTGGCCGGATTGAAGTCATACGAGTAGGGCAGATCCCGGCCTACCTCAAAATACTGCCCACCTTCACTCTGCTCATGAACACGCCACGCGTCCGTATAGGCAACTTTACATTCGCTACCCACCAGAACCTTCACCAGCGTCTCCAGGTGGTTGGGCAGATATCGATCGTCATCGTCCAGATAGGCAACATATTTCCCCTTGGCTGCGCGTAGCCCGGTATTCCGTGCCGCGGCGAGGCCACGATTGCGATCGTGCTGAATGTACATGATGCGCCCGTCATTGAGCGCCGCCACGGTCGCACCAACATCGGTCCCTCCATCGTTGACCACCACGATTTCAAAGTCCTGATAGCTCTGTCGGAGAACGCTTTGGAGGGCCTCTGTCAAACGGTCAGGCCGATTGTACGACGGCAGAATGACCGAGACTTTCGGCCGGCGCAGGAAGGTAGCCGGTTGATTACACTTCACACGCTGACAAGCCCACACCTGGTAGATCGGCAACAGCTGCATGGACTCGAGCTCAGCCGGAGTCGGTGCCGGCACATACCGCAGCCCAGGCACTTCGACATACACCCGTTCCAAACCAAGCTCGGCAAATCCTTGTCGACAAAATAGCTTCCGTAGGTCTCCCTCCGTCACCCAGTCTTCTACCGGCTGATTCGGCGGTGCAATGGTTTTCCACTGCTCCCACATTTCACCGCGCGGTGTAGTCAGGACTACATATCCTTCCGGTGTCAACAGCGCGGCAAGCTGGGCCAGAAAGAGATCTTTCTCTCCGTGAGGAACATGTTCAAGCACTTCCGAGCATACGACGACGTCGTAGGGGGCAAAGTCCGGACGGGCTAAGACCTGGTCAGCCGTGCCGGCTTCAAACCGCAGGTGGGGGAACAATCGCCGCGCATGCACCACCACATCACTCACCGGCTCAATCCCTTCGCAGCTTCCGTACATGGACACGAGATTCGTGAGCCACCCGCGTCCACATCCCACGTCCAAGATACGCAAAGCCTTATCAGGATTCTGCCGTCGAACCTGTCGCAGAATACATTCGAGAAACGATGCAATCTTGCTCCAGCGTGCTGACTCGTCCACATTCGGCTGGGGTGTCGACCAAGCCGGCGCATTGACGAAGAGATTCACGTAAAACCGATCGGAATCCATCGATCCCTCCGAAGTGTTGTGAGGAGGCCGCGTTGCGGCCGATGCAATTGCTGTGTGACCCACGTCCTCGCTGGCGGTGAGGTCCCGCAGCGCTCTATGCCTGCGTAAGTTCCGCATACCCTGCTTCACTTCCTCGGGTGTCACAAACGAGGCGGTGAGCTGCCCGGTTGTCAGTAGCTCGATCCAACCTCGTAGCACATGTGACCAATCAAAGGAGGCTGCCCAATGCGCTCGACCGAGCTCACCCAATTGCCGCCGCAGATCCCCATCCTCCTTCAGGCGCATAATGACTTCGTGGAAACTGCTGAGCGTGGCAACCAGCCCACCTGCCTGTTCGTGAACCGTCCCGCAGCCGGGAGTGGCCAGCCATGGAAGACCGCAGCTCATTGCTTCCAGCACGACTAAGGGCGATGCTTCACTGTGGGATGCCAAGACCAAGACATCGGCGGCCCGCATCGCGGCGGCTATCCCTTCAGCGTCTAGTCCGGGAACGTACAGCACGTCCGGCCTTCCGGACAGTGCGCTCTGGACTTGACGAACATATTCCGTTTCTTCAGTTGGTCTGCCGATCATCACCAACTGAGCATCCGACGGCAGCCTGTTCAACTCGGTCAGCAAACCCAGATGGTTCTTAACCGGATATAGGTTCGCCACGTGTAAAATAAGGAAACGGTGTGGCGCAATACCATATTTTTGACGGAAATCCTCACGAGGACTCACCGGCATCGTACCGTTTGGCAAATACACCGGTCCGACACCCTGTTCTTTCATGAAGCGAGCATCTTCGCCATCTTCCGAAAGCACAACGACCGCCTGTGCTTGTCGCGCGAGTTTGTGGAACAAGGGGCGCAAGAAATCATCCTGTTTCAAGTCATCAAGGGTTTCCTCATTCATCGTCGGCTGGATAAACAGCTTTGTCTCCGCTGGGAATGGTGTCGTGAGTGCTCCATAAAAGAGAGCGTTTGACGGAGCCCCAAGTAAGAGGCAGGCTGCATAGCGTCGGCTTTGCAATAATTTCTCCACTTGAAGAATGCAAATCCGATGGTCGTCGACAACCTGATCAAAGTTTGCGAGAGTTATTATTCGTACACCCTTATAATTATCCAGATATCGTCCAATGGTCGGATAAGTGGCGACATCGACTTGATAGCCCTGGCGGAGAAGACCCATACTCAGTTGCTCTGCCACCCGCTCTACTCCACCAGTTGAGGGCCAGAAGAACGGCGTCACTATGAGAATGTTTTTCGTGTGGGACCTCCCGCAGCCGATTGGTTCAGTCGTCGTTGGAGCCACTGGCGTGGTCGAAGTGTGCCCAAGACTTGGCCGTACAGATTGCATATGGTCATGATTCCAGTTCACCTGTGCAAAAGGAATCGGTGGGTTACCGACAGGAATGCCGGTTTTGTCGGCATCGTATGGTTGAGTCGTCGGAGGTGTGGACACAAACAAACGCTTGAATACATCCAATTCTATGAGCCCGTACCGGCGAGCGTCCTTCTCGCAGTCCGGGGCATGGGGGGCGCTAATAATTCCATGAGCCGCACCGAGTAGCGCAAAGAGTTGAATGATGTCACCACTCTCTCGAAAGCGCTCGGCTTTTCTCCGCACATCTGAGGTCAACGTATTCCACTGTCTGATATCTTTCTCATACATCGTCTTGTAACGACGATAGATTGTTTCGGGTGTATAGAAGGTTCCATGCCGTCCCTTCACATCAGGATGAAGAATCCACTTGATACCTAGTTGTCCCATCTGTTCGAGCAGATCCATCTCGCTGGCCTTACGGTCTCGGAAGGACAATCCCTTCAAGAGGGCCGTCCGGTAGATCTTGACCCCTTGGATGTTGATTCCCCGATCTTCGTCATAGAGATGGAAACAGATCATGCCGACATCGTCTGGAGCCTTCTGCATAACTGCTTCCATCGAGGCAACCGCGTCCGGTTGCAAGACCATGTCCTCATCGACCTGGATAAAGAACTCGGTCGTGCAAGCCGTGATCATCTTCTGCGCCGCCGCACTGAACGGGCTTACGTTGCTGATGATATCCAGGCGGAACTCCGTCCCGCGCTGTGCTTCGAGCGCCGCCTTGCACGCCGGAAAGACTGGATCGTCCACCGTAAGCACAAAGACTGTTGTTTTCTGATCATGCCCCGCCGACTGAGGAATCGGGAGTACTTCCAATGAGTGTTGTATGCCGTAGTCCGGACGCACGCCGGATTCGATCCAACGCAGAGTATCTGCCAGCCGTCTTTCGCTCGTATGATAACGCCGCATCTTTCGTTGAGCGTTCACCGCAATGCGGTGGGCCAAGTCGCGATCGCGCAGTACCCTCTCAAGACCGGCATGAAGCGATTCTGGATCATCCGGCGCAAAGCACAGAACCTCCTCGCCTTCGGCAAACAACGAGTTATTGAACGGATGATCCGGCACCTGATAGGTGAGCACAGGACGACCGGCGGCCATGCCCTCGTACACACGACCGCCATAGAACTTTGCCAAACTTGGCAAATTCACAATAGCGGCCCACTGCTGAAGCTGCGCCATCCACTCTCGAAATTCACCTTCGCGCACCTCCTGCAGCATGGTGACATAGTCTGTGATCTGGTGTGTCGGCATGGCCGCAGGGGAGGACCAGCGTCTGATTGCCGAAGCTTGCAGCTGGTCGAACCAGGTCTGATAACGAGTCGATGGCGCGCCGGGCCCCACAAACGTCATGTGTGCCTGCAACCGTGCGTTTTCTACCCAGGCCCGTCGAGGGCCGTATGGATGGCCATGGAACACACCAGTTGAAAAGCGCGGCTCGGACGTACTCGGAACGATGAATCGTTCAGGCACCATCGTCGGCCACCATAAAGACTGAACGCCAGCGCGCTGCGCCAAGGGTTCGACGTCCCGTTCGTCCGGTACCAGCACATGTGTGAAAACGCTGGCCTGCTCCGCTACTGTCTGCATTCTTCCACGAAGATGTCCCGCCCAGTCATAATCGGCTTCATCATACGTCAGCGACTCCATCACGATCCCAACACGGACCGGCGCCAGACCGGAGATCCACTCAAGTATAGATACAGTCAAGGGCGCATGGACGAGCCAAACCCACACTTGGTCGAATCGTTGGCCGTCGACCGCAGCCCGGCTTTGTTCGAGCCATCGCTCCGGCGACAACGACGCATTTGCGAACAATGGTAACGTGGTGCAGGTCGCACCGGCGGCACGCAAACCTTCACCGACACCGAAACAGGCAGGATAAGTCCAAGCTCTCGCCTGAGCCCAGGTCGGAAACTCCAACTGCAGCAACAACACCTTTGGTGCGGTACGACGATTCATCCGCGTTAGTCCTGCCTGCGCTCAGCCGTTCGGCCTGGCTGGCGATCCATAGTGGCCGGCTGGAGCGACAAGGTCCCTCTCCGGAGATTCGATCTGTAAGAGGTCTGGTGAACTGGTCATCGGTGCCTGATCAGCCATCATCGCCACCGGCATATCCTGAACACTCCCGAAACCACCATCACCCAGACTGACCAATTGCTCACTCTGCCGTTGACCGGACGGCGCGAACAGCTTCTTCGACAGAAGCCGTGCGACTCGTATCAACATAAGCGATCCCCCGATCGCACCATGCTTTTGGAGCATAGGAATCCAGCGCCAGGGGGCGCTGTAGATGCTGACAAAACCTTCGTTTTGCAGATCGATTAAATCTTGAGGTGTCAGATCGCCGACGGCCGTGACGGCGGACCCATAGCGTCGATACTCTGAAAAGTCCTTCGTCATCAACTTCACACCTTTATCCCCTTTTACCGCCAATTCGTGAAACTCTGTTCCTGGATACGGCACGGCAATGGCAAAGTTTGCCTGTTTGACTTCCCGCGCATTGCGTAGAAACCGCAGCGTCGCTCGAACCGTATCCCTCGTCTCGCCAGGCAGCCCGATCATCACGCTGTTCAAGGCTTCAACACCGTACTTATTACAGATACCATTGGCCCTGACGTAGTGCTCCAATGGCACCTGCTTCTTCATGGTTCGCCGGATCTCAGGATCTACCGTTTCCAACCCAAAGGACAATCGAATTAAGCCGCTCTGCACCAGACGCGCCATAATCTCGTCCTCAACGAGATTCGCCCGGGTGCTGCCTTCAAACGTGATCTTCAATCCTTCCTGGTCGATGAGGTCACAGATTTCCAGAATATGGTCCTTCCACAATGTCATCACGTCATCGACAATATAGAAATGTCTGGTCCCAAACCGCTCAACCACCTGCTTTATTTCATCGACCACCGAACGCGGTGACCGCACTCTCATTTGGGTTGTCTTCAAGGCCTCGGATGCACAGAAAATGCATTTCCAGGGGCAGCCTCGCATCGTCTGAATCGACGTGAACGGCAGTCGACCACGAAGCGTGCCTAGCTTGTACAACGGCATGTTCAGGCGATGCCTGGCGGGAGCCGGCAGTACATCCAGATTGGTAATATCCGCTGGCTGTCCCGTCGAAACTACCCGACCTTGATCTCGATAAATGATCCCGGCTACGGATGAGAGATCTTGCTTCTTCTCATACCGGCTGAGAAACTCCGGCCATGACTGTTCGGCTTCTCCAATAAACGCATAGTCAAATGCGGCAAGCAGCGCCTGTTCCTTCATGATGGTGATGTGAGGACCACCCACGGCAATTGGAATGTGCGGGGCGATGCGTTTGATCCCTTCCGCAACTGCCTTACTGATATGGAAAAATGGACTTGTCGCAGTCAATCCGATCATGTCTGGTTTGAGCGCCACCGCCCGTTGAGCCATGTCCTCTAGTGTGATCTGCTCGGCTTCACCGTCCATGATGGTCACCTCGTGACCATGCCGTTCGGAGATCGCAGCCAGCAGAGCCAGATTCAGCGGAGGCCAGGTCGAGTTCCGTCTCGCAAAATGACCAAACAGGCCGTAGGATCCTGTCCAGCTTGGATAGAGGAAAAGCACCTTCATCTCATACCTCCGGTCCGTCCCGCTCGAATGATCACAAACTCCATCCTCACGGCTGCATCGACTTCACAACATCTGGATATTCTGGACACATCCATCCTTCCACCGGCTCGACCACCATGTTGTCCCTGAACTCCTCGCGCGAGAGGTAGGGGTACATGTCTTCGATCGGCGTCTTCCATCCGAAGATTCTCGGTTCGTAGGTATGGTACTCATCCATATCTACGTCACAGACCACCGGTCCGTCGTACTGCAGCACTTCATCGATCTTGGCGTCCATTTCGGCATGGTTACCGATCGCCACTGTTTTGATGCCATACGCCTCTGCCAATTTAAGAAAGTCTGGCGGACGATACCCCTTCGGACCGCAAGCCTCAGCACGCCCCTGGAAGTTGGTCTCCTGATACGCTTTGGTGATCCCGTAAATATGGTTGTTCAAAATGAACGTTTTGACCTTCACACCATAGTTGAGGAACGTCTGCAACTCTTGCAGGTTCATATTGAAACCGCCGTCACCGATCGTGCAGACCACCTGGCGGGTTGGATCCGCGAACCAGGCCCCCATGGCTCCGGCAAAGGAAAAACCCATCGGCGAATTACCATTGTTCGTCAGGTTGCGCTGTCCGTACTTGGTCTCGAATGCATGGTTGCTGACGACGATGTTGCCGCCGCAATCACCGACCAGGACGTCGGTCGCACCCATCTTCTCGGACAGGCGGCGCATGAAGGCATAGGGGTGGACCTTTTCTTTCTGCTTGAAGAAGTCGGAGCGCACGGGATCGTACTTCCGCTTCCATTCCATCACCCGTTCGGTCCAGCTCGCACGGTGAGGAATCGCTTTCGGATTCTTGTCCAGCGCGACCAGCAGCCGCCGCACGAACGCCTTGGCGTCGCAGAGGATGTTGACGTCGAACGGCACTTGCTGGAACTTCCGCTGCACCATAGCCGGATCGATTTCGACCAAGTATTTTCTGGCCTGCCTGGCAAAACTCTGCACATTGCCTCCCGTGATGCGTCCGGAAATCCGGCTGCCGATCGAGATCAGGAGATCGCTGTTCTGAATGCCGAAGTTCCGCCCAGCACCTCCGTAAGTCCCGATACGCCCGCCATAGAACTCATAGTCGGACGTAATAACGTCCAACGCGTTCCAGGTCGGGAAGCAAGGAATCTTCAACCGACGTCCCAGCTCGCGAACGTCGTCCTGCGCGTCAGACAGCCGGACGCCCCCGCCTACGAGGATAACCGGCCGTTCCGCCCATCGGAGATCATCCAGCAACTTGTGGATCTGCCGGTCCACCACATCCAGGTCGTAGCCGGCGACGGCTGGCGGCTCGAACCCAACCAATTGCTTCACATCAATCTTGGCTTTTTGAATATCGAGCGGAATATCGAGTAAGACTGGCCCGGGGCGTCCGCTTTGGCAGAGCCACAACGCCTTTTCCACTTCGTAGCGGACGTCCTCCGCCTTCACGAGCATCTTGGCGTACTTCGTCACCGGCGCTGCCATTGCAACGATGTCCGTTTCTTGAAATCCGACCTGCCGAATCGAAGGATCAGGCCGCAGAAACCTCGAGTTGATCTGACCGGTCAAAAACACACAAGGAATCGAGTCATAGAAACAATTCCCCATCGATGTGAGAAGATTCATGCCACCTGGTCCGCTCGTCGCGATCGCCACACCGGGAATGCCTTTGACCTTGGCATACCCTTCCGCGGCGAATCCGCCGGCCTGTTCGTGCATGACCGCCACATACTCCGTGGCTGCCGTCCTGGTGAACGCATCGATCAAGTCGCCGTTGGCCGCGCCATAGACGACGAATATCTTGTCGATGCCTCGTTCTGCGAGCGTATTGATAATGTAGTCCGCCACTTTGATCATAGGACTCCTTCGCGGCTTTGGTCAGACCGCCGGTATGGCCGTGGCGTCGTGATGACGCCGTTGGACGTGATGAGAACACATCTCCATGACATGATCAGCCACATGCGGGCCAAAAGTCCGGTGCAGCAACCCGAGATACGACGGGTGCTGGAAATACTCCAGAAATGCTCGATCACGAAAATCCAATACGTCGGTGGCCGACAACTGTTCAGTCGGTAAGGGCAGCGCCTCATAGGCATGCTGTGAATACCCGATCCACCCTGGTCCTCCTGAATCATCAGGCAGCGGCCACCCCTTGTCTCTTGCCAGGGCATATAAGGGTGATCCCGGATAGGCCATTGCACAGTAGAAATTGGCCCACTCCGTGTTCAGTTCGAGCGCCAAATCCAGTGTCGTCCGCATGCTGGCCAGCGTGTCGTCAGGCAACCCAAAAATGTAATTGGCCGCGACATAAATACCATGCGACCGAATGCGCTCTACCGTTGCGACGATCTCCCGGTCTCCGAACCGCCCTTTCTCTACGCCGTCGCGGACATGTTGGCTGCCGGACTCGATACCCAGCCCCAGCCAGTTGAACCCAGCCGCCTTCAGTTTTTCGAGGACCTGGTCTTGTACGGTATCCACACGAGCATAGGCCCAAATATTAAGGTGGTAGCCTCGCTCAATGATCCGGTCGCAAATACCCAGCACATGCCGCCGGTTCAACACAAACATCTCGTCCGGAATCTTGATGTTGGTGACGCCATAGTCTAGGACCAGCCGATCAATCAGACGAATGACATGATCGGGACTCCAGGTACGAAGCATCGGCGTGTCAAACGGCGCATTGATGCAACAAAACGAACATTTAAATGGGCATCCCAGGCTCGTTTGTAACGAAGCGTAGGGGCTGCGCGCCTCGAGACGGTCGAAGCAGTGCCAATTGTGGGCACGATAGCGACTCATCTCGAGCAACTCCCAGCCTTGCCCCGACAACTCCCGGTCCAGATCGGCAATCAGCGGCGCAGGTGGATTCGAGTGGATCTGACTCTGCTCCTGATACCACAAGCCCGGCACGTCCTTGAGCGATCCCACACCATCCCGCAGTAGCCGCAGAAGTCCCAGCACAGTGTACGGTCCTTCTCCCTGACACACGTAGGTATAGGGCTCTTCCAGCAGTGTTCGTCTGGGCAACGCCGACGGATGCGTCCCCATCACCAGCGTCGGAACATCTGACAAAGCCCGCAGCTCTTCGCAGACGCGCCTCCCAGCCGGCATGCATTGCGTTGAAGCAGAGGGCTGCTGTCCATAAATGACGAACACCACCAAGCGGGGATCGGCCTGTGCAATGGCATGGGCGGTTTGCACATGGGTAAATCCTTTCGCCTCCGCATCTAGAATCCCGACGTCATACCCACGATCCCGAATGAAGGATGCCATCATTCCTGCCCATACAGGGGGCTCAATCGCAGCCAAATCGCGACTGAGACTCTGATAAACCTGCACACGGCTTGGTGGCGTCACAAACAGGACATCACTACGCTGCGACATGCATGCCTCCAACATCATGGGCCAATGCCACGACACGTCGAACACCTTCCATGACATCCTGCTCTTGTCCGCAGGTGGCGATCCGGATAAAGGTGGAGCAGTTGGCGCCAAAACTTCGTCCCGGTGTCACCGCGGTATGTCGTTCTTCCAGCAGCTGTTTACAGAACGTCATATCGTCCAGGCCCGTCCCACCGATATCGACAAACAAGTAGAAGCCTGATTCCGGCGAGGCCGTGCGCAAAATTCCCGAGCCGTTGACAGAAGCGGCACACGTGCTTGCCACGCGGTTACAATGTGCCTTGACCTGCGCAACGTATTGATCGAGTATCGGAAGACCCGCAAGACATCCCAGTTGAGTGAACGCCGGCAAACAGGAGATTAGCGTGGATGATGAGAGTGCCAGCTTCTCTGCGACTGAAGGATGTGCGATCGCATAGCCGATACGGTATCCAGGAATCGAACACAGTTTCGAAAAAGATGACATCACGACCAACTGAGGCATGTCACATGAAGCCAAACTGAAGAATGGCCAACTGAAAGACAACTCGCCGTAGGTTTCGTCGCTCAACAGCCAAATACTCTCCTGGTCACACCGTTGCGCCAGCAGTTCCAGCATTGCCCTGGTATAGACGGCACCTGTTGGATTGTTGGCGGAATTGACAATGATGGCTTTAGGAGATGCAGAGATGGCTGCTTCAATATGTGCCTCAGACAGATGAAACCCGTTGTCTTGCGCCAACGAAACTGATGTCACGTCAAGACCTATGTGCGCCGTCGCCGCCCAATACGATGGAAATGCCGGAGTGAAGAGCACAACTCTGTCGCCGGGATTGCACGTGAGGTCCAGAAACTGGCTGATCAGCAAGTTCGCCGGGCTGATCACGACATGACTGTCGTCGAGGATTCGTCCGGTTCTCAAAGCGTACCGAGCAGCCAGGGCGGTCCGTAATTCGCGAAGGCCTCCCATCGGGGTATACCCAAGTTGCCTCCCCCGGACGGCCTCCACGGTCGCCTCGATAATTTCAGTGGGAGGTGCCATACGCGGGTTGCCCAGCTCAAGGTGATAGACATATTGCCCGTCCAGCTCCAGGCTCTGGGCTCGATCCAACACCTTGAACATCTCCTGGCCGATGAGCCGATCTCCTCGAGAAGAAAACGGCAATGTCGTCAATGCATGAGAATAGGTCATCGCAATCCTCTGCGGCTCACAAACTCTTCCATCCGCCAGTTTCTGACGGCGATCATGACAGGACTCCTCCCCGCCACTCATGCCGAGAGCTTGCGAACTCTGCCAGCCGCTCCGGGGTGCCGATATCGTATAGCGCGACGGTGCTGACAAATCCGTACACGCCGCGAGGCAGCAACGCCGGGAGCACGTCTCTTTCAATGGATGAGAGGCGATGATCCGGAATCTCCTTCAGCACATCCCTCCTGAACACATACAGACCGGCATTGTGATATTGCGGCACCGTACCGGGTTGTTTCTCGGTGAACGCCGTGACTTGTGCGTGTGAATTGACCGTCACAAAACCAACGTCACTCCGTGCTCCTGCTGAGGCTAGTGCGATGGTTGCCCATCCTTGCTTGGCAGCATGAAATTCGAGCAGCTGGTTCGGATCAATTTCGATCAACGAATCACCGTTGACAACCATGAAAGGATCGCTCTGGATCAGGGCGGCCGCATGCTTGACAGCGCCCGCCGTTCCCATCGGGAAAGGCTCATGCGAAATCACTACTTCATAGGGATGCCGTATACCGGCGTATCGCTGGGCGATATGCCCACCCAGGTATCCAGTACACAGAATAATACGTGTCATTCCGTGAACGACAAAGTGCTCAAGAATGAAATCGAGAAAAGGTCGGTCATGAATTAGGGCCATTGCTTTCGGCCGGTCGCTCACCGCCGGACGCAGCCTTGTGCCAAGCCCACCACACAGAACGACGAGATCACAACCACCGGCACCTATGGTCATGCCGCTTTCTCCAACGGGAATGCGTTCCGACCAGCGGCGGACGCCTGCTCATCCGTCCATCCAAAGTCCCGCACTATCGGTGTTTCCTGTTGATAGAATACGATCTGGCTGCCAAGCCCTTCGAATCGGAAGGGAACCCGAAGAAGCCCAGGCAAGGCAGCATGGATTCTTTGATGCACCTCCGGTTTGGCGAAGAACAGCATAAATCCACCACCCCCTGCACCAAGCAGTTTGCCGCCAAGCGCTCCCGCTCTCCTTGCTGCATCGTAGATGTCGTCGATCATCGGCGTGGTGATCTGGGACGTCAGACCTCGCTTGACCATCCAAGCCTCATGCAGCAACTCACCGAACTCACCGAGATCGCGATCTCCAACCATGATCGAGATACCCTCTTGAACCATCTGTAACATGGCGAAGAGTTCGACACGCCGCTGCTTTGTTTTTTCAATTTGCTCCTTCGCGATTTCGGATGCTGTGCGTGAAAATCCTGTAAAATAGAGCAATAGATGATCCTGAAAATCGGTCAGTCTCTCCGGTTTCATCACGAGCGATGTGTATCCGATGTCACCGTTCGATGAAAAATTAACGCGGCACAACCCGCCGTGCGCCGCCAACACCTGATCCTGGCAGCCGACGGACTCCTGCAAGACGTTCTGTTCGATGTGAATCGCTGTCTGAGCCAATTCTGCTTTGCTCGGCATGGTGTGTTGCAAGGCGTACAAGGAATGCAATAGGCCGACGGTGAACGAAGAACTCGATCCCAATCCGGTGCGCGCAGGCAAATCACCATCGTGGTGAATTTCAAGACCATCGGTTATGCCCATATGCTGGAGTACACCACGGACCGCAGGATGTTTGATCTCATTATTCGATTTGGCTTGCTCGATACGTGAGTAGGCAATGCGTGTCCTGTGTTCAAAGAACGGCGGCAGATACCGGCAGGAGATGTAACAATACTTGTCGATGGTCGTTGCCAACACAGCGCCCCCATGTTCCCGAAACCACACCGGATAGTCGGTGCCACCACCGAAAAATGAGATGCGGAAGGGTGTGCGGCTGATGATCATCGTACGACTCCCCTCTGTGCGATCGTGCTGGCCTTACACATTGCCGTATCCGGTTCCGCCGATGACGGTGTAGCACTTAGTCAGCTCCCGGATGCCACGTGCGAGCGACCAATCGGGTGTGAAGCCTGTGGCGAGTATCCGTTTGTTGGAGACGATGTAATCCCGCTTGTCCGGATCTTCCCCGATCGGGGCCTCCGAATAGACGAACTGCGGCACCTGCCGTTTGATTTCAGCGCACAGTTCCAACTTTGACAAGTTGGCATCGTCCAGCCCGACATTGTATGGGGAGTCCTTCATGGAGTCGAAATGCTCGATCGCATGGAGGAAAGCCTTGGTCACGTCCCGAACATGAATATAGTTGCGCTTACAGTGGCCTTCGAAGACTGTGACGGCTCGATCATGGACCGCCCGCCAGACAAAATCGTTCACGAGGAGGTCCATTCGCATCCGGGGCGAAGCACCGAAGACCGTCGCAAGCCGAAGCGTGATGGCATTGCCCCGATCGAGTACGACCCGTTCGGCTTTTACTTTGGTCTCACCGTAGAGACTAATGGGACGGAGCGGCGACTCTTCGGTGCAGGGAATTCCAGGTTGACCGATCCCATACCCACTGTTGGTGACAGGAAAGATGATGCGCTGAGTCGGCGAAGAGAGCTTACACAGCATGTGAACCGCATCCAAATTAATCGAATAGGCACCGATTCGGTCCCGATTGCACAGCGGTGCACCCACTAACGCCGCCAACGGAATGAGGATATCGCCGTCACGAATCACATCCGTCATGAGTCGTTCATCCCGACAATCACCGCGGATCACGCTAAACCTGTCGTCGCTGCAACAATCCAGGAGGCTATTCTGTCGGTACATGAAATTGTCGATGACCGTGACCCTATACCCGCGATTGAGTAAGTGGCGAGACAGCACGGATCCGATGTAGCCTGCTCCGCCCGTGATCACGACATGTTCTTGCAATGTCATCATGTTCCTGTTGACTCCTTACGAATGACCGCACAACGACGACTCAAGATGACGCTGGGATCGTCCGACCTGTCGGCTGAAAAACCATCGCACGGTCTCTGTGAGCCCATCAGTGAGACTGGTGAATCGGTTGCCTGGAAATCGTGCTTCGAAGGTAGTACTCCGCAAGCGCTTTACGAGCATCCCTTCCGGCTTGGTGGCGTCGAAGACAATAGGACCGTGATAGTCCATGACCTGGCCGATCGTACGGGCGAGGTGAGCGATCGAAATTCCTTCGTCCGGAGTCACAATGGTCGTACCTGATCCCCAGGCACCCGCTAGGGCTCCAAGAGCTAAACGCGCCACATCATCGACGTACACAAATTGACGAACGGCCCGTCCAGTACCCCAGACCGTAAAACCAGCGTCGTTCGTCTGGGCATCATGACAACGGCGGATCAGCGCGCCCACCACATGCCCCGATTCCAGGTCGAAAGAGTCATGCGGCCCGTACATGGTCACAGGTGTGAGGCTGTTCCACGCAAGTCCCGCTTCCGTGGCCGCGAGCCTGACGTGAAGGTCGAGCATGCGCTTTGCATAGGCGTAGCCGGCGTTTCCGTCATAGGGCGATGCACTCAGCAAGTCAGTTTCCGTAGTTTGGCGATCCGCATAAAAGGGAAACGCGCAACTGGATAACATCGTTGTGAGACGCGGGATGCGCAGCTGCCGTGCGGCCGACAAGAC
Organism: Nitrospira sp. BLG_1; assembly: GCF_047338595.1. Lineage (NCBI taxonomy): Bacteria > Pseudomonadati > Nitrospirota > Nitrospiria > Nitrospirales > Nitrospiraceae > Nitrospira > Nitrospira sp. BLG_1. The sequence continues at coordinate 76,245 of NZ_JBLFBO010000010.1, read as the reverse complement.
AGCCGTGTTGATCAGCATGTTCTCTTCGAGAAACCGCGCATTGTCGACGGCATTGGCTTTGACCCCTCCGACCACGCCGGCCAAATGCAAGATCTGGCCGGGCTGAATAGATTGCAACAGCCGCTCGGCGACGCTTCGATCGCGAAGATCTCCGTCCCGCCTGGACAGGTAGACCGCATCAGGTCTCAGACGGCGCACGGCCTGCCCTAACAACCCCGATCCACCGGTGACAAGTAAGGGAGCTGTCACGCTGCCTCCAGAACGATAGTGGAAATCGTCGCAATGTCCTCTTCGCTCAGGCTTGGGTGATTCGGTAGAAAGAACCCACAGTGATGAATCCGATCGGCGACCGGGAAACTGGCTGCCCCATAGCGGTTCATCCAGAACGGATGCAGACCAAGATTGCCGGCTGAGAAAATGCGTGTCTCCACGCCACGGGCAGAGAGGGCTTGGACGATGCGCTGCCGTTGTTGACGAGACTCCGCCAAGAGTCCGACAGAAATGCTGGCTACTTCACTATCTGCCGGATGACGTTGAACGTAGAAACTTCCACTCAAGCGAGCCAAATAGCGAGCATGGTTCTGCCGGCGCTGCTCCGTCATCCAATCCAGCTTTTCCAGTTGCCCGATCCCGATGAACGCGTTCAAGTCTGTCGACCGGAGGTTGAAGCCGGGCTCATAAAACACAAAGGGTGAATGAAAGTCATCGATACCGTATCGCGTTACAAGCGAGTGATGTGTCGCTCTGTCCAAGTCCTTGCTCCAGCCGTGGCTTCTGAGCATGAGCAGTAGATCTCTCATCTTGGAATCATCGGTAGAGACCATGCCGCCCTCGATCGTCGACATTTGATGGCCGAAGTAAAATGAGAAACTGCCCATATCACCAAATGAGCCGACTCTCCGCCCCTCGTAGGTCGCTCCGATTGCCGCACACGCGTCTTCGAGAAGCACGAACTCATAGCGAGCCTTCAATGCCATCAGTTCCCGCATTTTGTGAGGGACACCAAGCACTTGGACGAGCATGACGGTCTGAGCGTGATGCTGTTTTAGCAGCGTTTCGAGATGATCTAAGTCGAGACCGAACGTCTCCGAATCGGCCTCACACATAATGGGCTCAAAACCGAATTGGATCGCCGGCGCAATCGATGTGACCCAGCCCACGCTGGGAACGATCACTTTCTTGTTACGCAACCGCCCTGAGGCCAGGAGCGCGTAGTACATCAAGAGATTGGCGGACGACCCAGAGTTGCAGAATATGGAGTGCGAGGAATTCAACCAGTTTGACCAACGCGACTCAAAGTCGCACGTAACAGTCCCCTTCGTTAATCGTGGATAGGTACGAAGCCACTCGATCAGGCGATCAGTGTCGTGACGGTCGATTGTGTCGTACGCCAAACACCATCGAGGATTGAGCTCGTGTTGCGTCGTAGGTGGACCGTTCATGATGCTCTCTTCCTTGAGATCAGATCTGCGCAGAAACGTACTTCAAGACACATGCCAGACAGACGGCTGGACTATGGCGTCTAGACGAGGGTTTTTTGATTTAGAAGACGAATAGGTCGGCAGTATTTGCCGGTCTGAAGGGAAAACAATTCCTTAGGAAGGCTGAAGGGTTTCTACTGTCAAGACAATGACAGCACCATCGTTTTCTGTGTCGCCCACTGCTCGATCGCACTCTTGACCGACCCTCCCCAACCTCGATACTCGATATATTCCATTTCGTTGAACCGAAACTCAATCCCAATCGTTTCACTACCATGTCGTACATCGACGTTTTTTACGACTCCTGTCAAATTGGTAATGTGCCCGAGTCCAGGAAGTTCGAACTCCAGACGAACTGCCGATCCTGACCGCAACCACGCCGGTCTTCGAACCAAGGTCACACTGCAGCCTCCCCCGCTGAGATCTTTCAGTAAACCGCCAAAATAGCTGTTCCCAGGTAATACGGAAGAAGAACCGCTCGCCGTGTCCGCTTGCATCAAAAGAATCGGTTCGTTGGCGGAGGCTCTGAGATGCTTACGCAGGTGCATTTCCTCTACGTTCTTCGGGTAGGCCACGAAGAGTAACGGCACCGGCGAGGTAATCAGATCGCGAAACTCACTCCGGTACCCAACCAACTTGCCGTCATGAAGATAGCTCACGGTGCATGGAGTCCCGCTCTCAACCCGCTGGTCGTGACTCAGCGGGAGCGGCCATTCACAGACAAGCCACGCGTGATCTTTCCAGCCCAACAGCGTGGAGCCATACATCACTTTCTGCCCATCAAGCGTCAAAGACAGTTTGATGGCCAAGCCCACTGATAAGAACGATGCTGGAGAGGGAGTCGCCTCGACTAAGTCGTTCATCTTGTTCCTTCCTCGTTGAGCAATCGTTACAAACACTCGCTGATGGGCTCTATCGGTCCAGCACAGACTTTTCTTGAGCAACAAGGATACGAGATGGAACATATTGATTCAGAATGAATTCCAACGCGCACCGTCTTGCACACACCGATCAAGTTCACTGTTTCTTTCGCCGATAACGCACGCGAACCAGCTGCAGGATAATAGTCCGTTCGACGACGTCTCCGACCTGGAGTCCACGATCTATGGCTACCAAGCAGATTTCAATCGACCAGCTGATCCTCGGTATGTATCTCGTTGGCATGGACGTTCCTTGGTATCGCACCCCCTTCCTGTCTCATAAATTTCCCATCAAAGACCTAGACACCATTCAACTCATGAAGCGTCATGGAATCAGGATGGTGACGATCGACACCAGTAAAGGGCTTGATGTGCCATCGTGCCCCCCCCCGACCAACCCGGATACCCTCGAGCGCCACGCACAGCCGGAACCCCCTCCGCTTGACTCGGTCGCCTCTGTTGAACCAGCCCCGCCTGCGAACACGACCGCAGCCGGTGGAGTCGCGAGGCATGATGCCGGTCAGCCGCCCTCGGTCATCTATGCCCAAGCACAGGAAGCGGTGGAGCGCATCTTCACTGATCTTGAACGTGGCATTCCTCCCTCACCCGAAGCAACCAAAGCGATCGTATCGATCGTTCTGGAGCACGTACTCAGCGACCATGCTGCGATGGCCACTCAGCTCGCCATTCAAAAAATCAAGCAGTTTGATCGATCCCTGACGACCCATGCACTGGATACCTGCATCCTGTCGCTCATCGTGGCTCTTGAGAGCGGACTGGATCAACCGACACAGGAACTCGTTGGAATGGGGGCCTTGCTGCACGATACGGGCTATGTGCGGCTTCCTCGGAATCTCGTGCGCAAGCGAGATGAGTGCACCGGACAGGACAAGACTCTTCTGGAACAGCACTGCAAACTGGGAGTCGCCGTGCTCGCTGAACAACCGGGGATGCCTGAGGATGTCTTGCGCATCGTCAAGGAGCATCATGAGCGGAGCAATGGAAGCGGCTTTCCTGCCGCCCTCCAGCACGACCAAACTTCGCAGCTCGCACAGATTGTCGGTATCGTCGACTATTACGACGGCATGGTGAGCCGACGTGGTACACGCCCCTCCATGATGCCGCATGACGCCGTTCGACAACTGTTTCTGGCCGGAGAGCGAGGCCAATTCGAGAAAGCTCTCGTAGAACTGATGATTCGAAGCATCGGCGTATACCCTGTGGGAAGTTTGGTCAGGCTCAATACCGGAGAACAAGCGGTGGTCGTGGGAGTCAACCCTCAGCAACGACTCAAACCACTCGTCAAAATCACGACCGACCCACAGGGAGGCTCCTACCCCACACCGATCGCGGTGGATCTCGCTGCACCATCTGCAGACCACACGGTACGTTCCGTCCTCCGTGTGCTCGATCCCACTCGTGAACGAGTCAACATCGGTATTCACCTGGATAATTCCGACTTGCGAGCCGCGTAATGCCGCGATCCCAGAAAAAGCATGAACCATCCCGCCGTCGGGCGGGAATCGACTCGTGGCGTACTCCCAACATTGCCAACCTGCTTGAAGGCTTACCGATCGGGGCCCTTCTCCTCAACCCAGATCTCACGATTCTCGCCGTCAACCGGGAGGCACGCCGGTTCCTCGGACCACGATCACGGCTCCCGATGAAACAATCTTTTCCCGCCTTCTGGTCGACGCTCACGTCGTCCGATGCCGACATGATTACGGCACAACTGACCAGAGTCTTACGAAGCGGTCATCCAATTGCCTCGAGACAACAGCTCCACATGAAACGAACGGGCGCCCTCATTCCAGTCGAATGGACATGTACGCCCAATATGGTCGGTGACGTCACGGTGCTGATGATCTGCGTCCGGGACTTGTCTCAAGAAATGGAGGTCAAACAGGAGCGTGACCGCCTCGCCGCCATTGCGCATGAAAGTCCCTCACCCATGATCGAGTTGGACCGACATGGCAGCCTCCTGTATGCCAACCCTGCCATGATCTCGTTGCTCTCCCGGTTCGGCTATAGCCTCGAAGGATTTCCCAGCGTGGCACCCGCACAGCTCATGACGATCATCCAGCGATGCCTGTCAACCGGCCAAATCCTGCACGGAGAAGACGTCCTGCTTCCCAAAGCCAGTTTTTCATGGACATTTTGTCCGGTCCTCCCTCACGGAGTCGTCCGTGGGTACGCAACGGATCTGACTACCGTCTACACGACACAACAGGCACTCCAGGAAACCGCCTCTCAACTTAGTGAGAGCAATCAACGCCTCGATCAGGCGCTTGAAAAGGCGACGGAGTCCGCACGCGTGAAGTCCGCATTCTTAGCCACGGTCAGTCATGAACTGCGTACACCCATGAACGGGGTGATCGGCATGACGAGCCTACTCATGGAGACTCCGTTGACGCCTGAACAACACTCGTACGCTGAAACCATTCGCCAGTGCGGCGAAGCCCTCTTGCAGTTGATCAATGACGTGCTGGAATGCAGCAAAATCGAAGCCGGGAAACTGGAGTTAGAGTGCCTGGAGTTCAATCTGAGAACCACGGTTGAACAGGTGCTCGCACAGTTTGCCGAGCGGGCAGAGACGAAAGGAATCGAACTTACAGGACTGGTACACGCGGCCGTTCCTACAGGGCTAAAAGGAGACCCGGGACGCCTCCGGCAGGTTCTCACCAATTTGGTTGCGAATGCCGTAAAATTTACGGGCAAAGGTGATGTGGCGCTCCAAGCGTATCTTGAGGAAGACCTCACGGATACCGCAGTGATCAGATTCGAAGTCACTGACAGCGGAATCGGCATGAGTTCGGCGACACTCGACAAGCTCTTCCGCCCGTTCGTTCAAGCAGACAGCTCGACGACAAGAAAATACGGGGGGACCGGCCTGGGTCTCTCGATTTCAAAGCAGCTGGTGGAGTTGATGGGAGGTCAGATTGGTGTCCGGAGTATCGAAGGTCACGGAAGTACCTTCTGGTGTACGGCACGCTTTCAGAAACAAGCTGGCTCGCCCCGTGCCATTCTTCCATCCGGTGAGCTCGCAGGAAAACGAGTCCTGATTGTCGACGACAATGAATCGAACCGAATGATTCTCCACCATCTTGTTTCCGGCTGGGGAATGATGGACGACCTCGCCGAAGACGCCGAGTCAGCCTGGCACCGTATGACAGAGGCCAATCAGAGAGGAACGCCATACGATCTCGCCATTTTGGACGTCGTCATGCCTGGAAAGGACGGCTTACAGCTCGCGCGCGAGCTCAATAGCCATCCAGAGCAGTCTCACACACGCCTTGTGGTCATGACATCCATTCTCCAGCGCGGGCACGCTGAACAGGCCCGATCATCCGGTGCAATGGGCTACCTCCCCAAGCCTGTTCGTCACGACGAGCTACGAGAGTGTCTCAGAACCGTTCTTGGGATGCAGGATGACCAAGAACGGATAACCGAGCAGAGCGGTTCGATTGTCCCACAGCTGGTCACGCGACATACCGTTGCCGAGAACGTTCAACATCAACATGTGCTGGTGGTAGAGGATAATATTGTCAACCAGAAGCTTGCCGTGCGGATGGTCGAGAAGCTTGGTTACCGACCGGATGTCGTCGATAACGGGCAGGAGGCCTTGGCAGCATTGGCCAAAGGGCGATATGCCGCCATCCTGATGGACTGTCAGATGCCCCTCATGGACGGCTTTGAGACGACCAGAATCATTCGCGAACGCGAGGCATCCGCCACGCTGTCGCATTTCGAGTTGCAGCTTTCAGAGTCTGGGCCGGACAAGGTAGGCGGCCAACAGGAACCCTACAGCCCGCCACCTGACACTCGCCGACATATACCGATCATCGCCGTCACCGCCAATGCCATGCAGGGCGATCGTGAACGCTGCTTAGCCGCCGGCATGGACGACTACCTCTCGAAGCCGATCAAGCTCGACGAACTACGGGCCGCACTCGCGCGCTGGACACCCGCCCCACCTGAGAAGGTCCATCCGATCAAGCCGGTACTCCCTCCGGGCACAACCGATCCTGCCCGAGGCATTTTCGATCACGCACAGATGTATCAGAATATTGGGAGTGACACTGAGTTGTTTGGCCAACTCATCCGTCTCTTTTTGGATCGGTATCAAACGATGCTGGCCGACATTCGAACGGCTCTGGCTGATGGCAATTCGTCGGCCGTCGAGCGATCAGCACACACCTTTAAAGGAACTGCAGGAAATCTCTGTGCTTCAGAGGTCGGATTGATCGCCAGTCGTCTCGAGGCAGTCGGCCGCCTTCAAGCGCTTCACGATGCGCCCCCTGTGTACGCACAACTTGAGATCGAAGTCGCGCGACTGGTCCAAGTACTGGAATCCTATCGCAATGGGTACCCTGCCCTCACGAAGGCTGCGGCCTAATCCATGATATTGACGAGCACCGCTTCTGCAAGCACCACGACACACCTACGATAATGTTCGTCGTTTGGTGCGTGGTTTCACGTTGCAAGTTCAACGTTTCAAGCTGTGCACCAATCTCAAACCTGAAGCACAAAACTTGAAACGTATACTTCTTAGGCAGGACACTTTGCGGCAGCCCGTGGCCCTATGGAGAGTGATGGTTGGGAGGACGATCCAGGGAACAGCGCAAACCGAGTAGGATATTCCTCAGAGAGTACCAGCTGTGTACCCAATCTCGTCTTGTGACTCATGACCAGCGGCCCCCGTAGATTTGCCGTAATGTGAGCTGGATCATCGGAGGGAATCGTCAGGATCACGGCCAATGCCAGATCCTCATCTTTCCCGTGATTCATTTCGGCCACAATATCGGCTGGCACAGTGACATGATAGTCAGCATGGAATATGGCTGGATCAAGGATCACGAAGGCCAGCCCAGGTTCATCGATCGACTGGAGCCATTTAAACGGAGCCTCCGTGTCATGATCGAGAATGACGTACCGTTGGGAATCCGGAAATCCCAACAAACCGGCTGGAAATCGGATAATGCTGTCGTCGGCAACATCAAATGACCCAAATCGGGTCGATCTGCACTTCATCTGGACATCCTTATGAGACCATTCCACGTTTTCCGGGAATCAGTCGACGAAACGCATCGAGAGGAACGGCTTGGGTTTTGGCCGCCAATCGATTCTCTTCCTGAATCCGTGTATAGACTTCTTCCCGATGAACTGCCACCGCCGAAGGAGCTTCAATCCCCAAACGAACTTGCCCGCTTTTCAGGCCAAGTACGACGACTCTGATATCAGGGCCGATCGTGACACTTTCTCCGCATCGACGAGTCAGTACCAGCATACCTGCCTTCCTTGGCCAAATAGTTCTGCAGCGTACTATCGGTCACGGCTCCCACAAACTTGAGCAGCCGTCCTAACGCAGGTACTTGAGGAGAGTATTGTCGAAGATCCGACCAAGCGTTGCCCCTGCGGCTTGAATCGCGTACTCTTGCAGCGTCAACTCCGAGATTGTGCGTGCCAGATCAATGTCCTCGAATGACGACAGCGTATTGGTGGCCAGCTCCTTGGCCTCGTCCAAGGCCAAGGACGTCGACTCCAAGCGGTTCGTCAGCGCACCAACGTCTCCCTGTGCGGCCCCGACTTGGCTGATCGCACGGTCCAGACTATCCAAGCTCTCAATGATCCCCGCTTTGAAGTTTCCTCGAAGGGCAGCCAGAAGTTGTTGTACCGTATCAAAGAGATTCACGTCGGAACCGCTGAAGACTTCATCCCCGCGCACCGTGGTGCCGACAATCTCCCCGTCAGCCACTTCAATCTGTTGGCTGCCTGCATCTCCAGCATAGCGAGTATGTGCGCTGACGTGAAACAGATCTCCTGCAGCCGGTGCAGACGTGCTATGAGTGATTCGGAATTGGATTCCATCAAATGCAATCGGAGCACCCGCCGTATACGCTTGGTTGGCGAGCACCGTTTGAGGAGCCACGGCAAGAGTAAATCGATCGCCGGTGACGGGCCCGCTCCCCTGGGTGTTAGAAAGCACGACACGAACGCCCTCGAATTCGATGGAGCCACCGGACACATACACATTGCCGGTCGAAAGCGTTGCACCTGTGGTGGTGTTTCGCACGGAATACTGAGATGCCGACGTAAACTGTATTTCGTACGTGTCGAGTGTAATCTGTTGCGGATCGACGATACCAGCATCGGAAACACCCACCCGTCCGGCATTGGCAGAGTGCGGCGTGACCGGGAGAGGAGTCGAAACATTGACGACATCGAACGTTGTTGCCCCAGTAAATCGAACAATGTAGTTGTCATAGGAGGTCGTACTTGGATTCAGCACTTGTCCCTGAGAAATCAAGCCTCCCCCACTGTTTGTCGAGGCCACGTGAGTCGCCACCGTCGTCGCAAATGTCGCCCCACCGTTCCCGGAACTCCCTCCGTTGAATCCAAGCAGCGTGCGGGCCGCCCCACCGAAGACATCCACCGTTGAGCTTGCGCCCTCAGAATTGGACACAATGACGAGACGCGCATCCTCATACCGGACAGACACGCTCTTATCCGCAGCGGCTAACGTGGTATCGGCATTGATTCGGCTCTGTACTCGCGCAGCTAGTTCAGGACCGGTCAACGTCTCAGTGCCTCCGGTCAAATCAATCGTGCCGGAGGTCACCCCATCCACCGTCACCGTCAGCGTATCTGTCGCCGCATTCGTGAGCGTCACGGGCGTGGACAGCGTCAATCCCGCAGCAAAACCATGACGGCTTGTCCCGCCAAAAACCGCTTGATTCTCATCGTATTCGGCATTTCCTAGTTGAAGGAGGTGTTGGAGCAGCGCCTTGACTTCTTGCCCGCCAGCGGCTCGCTCCGCTGCGCCATTGGTATCAGATGCATACTGAACTGCCAATTGTCTCACGCGGGAGAGGGTCGAAGTCGTACCCTGCAACGCCGTGTCGGCCAAATCCAGTCGGACAGTCGCCGAAGAAATATTTCGAAGATGCTGCTCCAGTCTCGCGAGTATCGCTTTTTCTCCGACGATCCGATGGAATCGCCCAGGATCATCGGACGGCTGCAACACCTGCTTGCCGGTCGCAAGATGTTCCTGCAATTGCAGCGCTCGTGATCGAGACCGCTGATAACTGTTGACAAGGAATCCAAAGACCTGTTGTTCCGTCACGCGCATGGCGCACTCCTTGGCTTATCGCTTGAGCGAAATCAAGGTCGACATCATTTCATCGGCTGCGACGATCATACGCGAAGCAGCTTCGAACGCTCGTTGAAACTTAAGAAGATTGACCAGCTCTTCATCAAGTGAGACACCAGACACCTGGGCGTGAAAGTTTTGGAGCTGTTCTTGGCGGATTTCCTCTGTATCCAGTCGCTGTGTGGCAACCTGGGATGCGACTCCCAGATCTGCCGTCGTCTTACGATAGGAATCGAGGAGAGTTGCGTTATCGAGACTTGTGATGGTCCTCGATTGCAGGGCAACGAGATTGAGGCCGTTCTGATTGTTCCCCGGCACACCCGCTCGTGTGGACGAGAGGGCAAGTTTTGAGGGATCGGACAGCGCAACAAGAATGTCTCTCGCCGCATTCTCTCGAGAGTTGAACGCCAAAACATCGTTGGCCGCTGGCACTCCTGATACCGTGACGGCAACACCGTCAACATGAAACGTCTGGGGACCGCTGTAGGTGCCGGAAGCTGCGGTGGCCGTTCCCCCAGAGAGGCCGAGCCCCGCTCTTGCCGTCCCACCGGTGACGTCGACAGCGCTTGCACCGCCGGCTGAATTGGAGCGCAAGACGAACCGGTTCGTCGTACTGTCAAAATTTACCGTGACGCGTTGGCCCGCTGCCGTCAGCGTCGAATCCGCGTTGATTTTGTCCTGCAGCTCAGCCGCCAATGCGCTTCCGGATGTATAGGGAAGACCTGGGGATGCGGCTCCGTTGAGGGTAATGGTCCCTGACGTAGTCCCGTCGATCGACACGACCAGCGTGTCATTGACCCCGGAGACAATGTTCAACGGAGCATCCACTGTCGGCGGAGTAATGGCTGTTCCGGTGTAATTCCCATGAATTCCAGCGCCCGTTGTCGCATCGACAATTGTATAGCTGGTTGTGCCGCTGAACCGAACTTCGTAATCATGAAATGTCAGGTAGCTCGGCGCCGTGATGACTCCGTTGCCGATCGAGCTGGCCCCAGTATTTGTCGCAGGCGCGTTTGTCGTGACCGACAATCCCGAGAAGAGATCATTCCCGGTGGAGCCATCCAGGCCATATCCCACGCGGTGGAGTTGGTTCACCTCATTGATCAACGATCCGGCCAGTGCATCGATACCCCGCTGAACCGACGGAATGGATTGGTCTCGAACATTGAGCAGTCCACGAAGACGTCCGGTTGAAATCAAGTCGCTAATGATCGCCGGTTGCGTTCCCCCGATATCGTAGCCGATTTCCAGAAGACCATCGTTGTCCGTCGATTCGACTCCGACCAAGTTGCGAGTCGTCTCCTGATCAACAAGCACAAGACCACGAGCGGTGAAGACCGAGATGGTGCCGTCTGAGCGGTCGAGTGTGAAAACTTCGACTCTTGTCGCCAACTCATTGACGGCAAGATCTCGTTGATCGCGCAAGTCATTGGCATTCTGCCCGCTCACTTCAGCCGACTTTATTTGGGTATTGAACTGTGCAATCTTTGCGGTCAGCGTATTGACCTCGTTAATCGTCACCCCGACCTGGACATCGATCGCTCGACGAGTTTCAACCAAGTCCGTATTGATCTGATGAAACGCTCCGGCCAAGGTTGCCGCTCTCCCCAACACCACCGAGCGTGAGGAGACCTGTGAAGGTGTGGTCGTCGCATCCTGCAACGACTTAAACAACTCGTTGAGCTTTCCCGAGAGCCCCTGACCTCGAGCGTCTCCGAAGAGGCTCTCCAGTCGATTTAACTCATCTCGGAGCACGGTGAATTGCCCAAGATCCTCATGAGACTCCATCACCTCGCGGTTCAGAAAGACATCCACGGCTCGCCGGATTTCGGCGATTCTGACACCCGTCCCGACTTGCCCTGGGCTTCCATCGGCCGGCCGTTCTTCGGTCAGGATGACTTGTTGTCTGGAGAAACCCGGAGTATTGACATTACCGATGTTGTGGCCCGTGACGGTGAGTCCCTGTTGTGCGGTAAACAGGGCCGTCTTGGCGATGTCCATTAATGCACTCAGTCCCATTGATCGTCACCCCTGCCGCCTGATGACGGCTGCCGGCACATGGTGCTGCTGTCGAGAGCCCGACTCAGAATAGAGATCTCCTTCTGGCAATGCCTGCCGGTGCGCTTCCAGCGCTCGAACGAGAAACGACTGAACGCTATGGATCAGGACCTGATTGACGGCAATATCCTGTTTGACCGCCCGAACCTTTTCAGCCAGTCGCTCATACTGCGCTAGAATGACCCCAGCCTGTGGGCTTTGAACTCGGTGGAGTATGTCAGTCATCGTTCGATTAGCCAGCGGCATCTGATAGGTATGTGCGAGGTCGTCAAGCAGCAGATCGAGCTCGTCTTTCAGACGGTGAAGGGACTCCAGGATCGAGATCCTGGATTGGTTGATCGAAAGGAATTCGTCGAGTGCCATACGCTTGATGGCATCACGTTCCTGAACAATATTCTGCGCGAGGAGATCACAGTGAGCTGATTCACGAGCGAGGATAGAGGGTAACTGCTCGAGAGAGATTGAAGCATTCACGATCGGAACCTGCCCATCCATGGACCAGATCAAGGATCCGTTGCGCTGTCGACTCGACGGAGGTGGATTCTAACTGCTTACAGTACAGCGTCGGTCAGAACCTGTTTGATCAGAGCATCTCCAACTGCACGACCGCTGATATCGTAAGTGCCGCTATCAAGGGCCCGTTTGATGCGGTCGACATGTTCCGCCCGTACAGAATCCGGCTGATTGACCAACTCTCGAATTCGTTGCAGTTCCTTTGCTTGAGCCGAGATCTGAACCTCATCCGTACCAGCCTTAGGCTGAGCCGTCGGTTGTCGAGCTGCTGCGTTCTCAGCTTCATGCACTCCAAGCAACACTTTTGCAAGATGGTCAACTTTCCCATGACCTGAAATCTGCATCGTCCTACTCCTTCCCCAACTCTCCCAACTCCTGTCCTGAACGATCGGTGCCCTTTATCCCTGTCGAGTGACTTATCGGTCACCCACAGGAAAACTTGAGCGTTCTGCGGGGGAGCCTGAAAAATACTTTTCCGCGTGCTCCTGAACCATCCGAGCAATACCGATTCCTCCGGATTCTGCCGCTCGTCGTCCGATTTCCTCATCGTAAAATGAATGGAAATAGGCACCCTGCTTATTGGCAATTGCCCCCTGAGGAATGGTTTCTCTCATAACCTTCAGTAAATGCGAGACAAAATAGGACTCAAACTGCCTCCCTGCCTCGATAAGCTTCTGACGCTCCCTCACAACATCCTGTGGTATCAATGGGTTATGATGGGATTTCAACCGATCTGGGGAGAGCAGTGCCCCAGGATCCACATATAATGGTGATGCCATCAACGCCCGACTCTTCTCCAGACCTGTATAGGTGACCCCATCCATAGCAACCCTCAAATGATCTCCAGATTCGCCTGAAGGGCCCCGGCCGACTTGAGCGCCGAGAGAATCGCCACCAAATCTCGAGGCGTCACTCCTACGGCGTTGAGTGCCTGGACAACCTCTCCCAAGGTGACTGTTTCATCGACGACGATCAACCGGGACTCCTGCTCTTTGACCTCGGTCTGGACATCGGGGGTGACCGTGGTTTGTCCTGCGGCATTCCCCACGAGCGGTGCAGCCGGCTGAGACACGTTCAATGTATTTTTGACCGAAATTGTAAGGTTCCCGTGAGAAATGGCACAGGTTGAAATCCGAACATGTTCTCCAAGGACGACCGTCCCCGTCCGCTCATTAACCACGACCTTCGCAATGGCATCGACAGACACATCAAGCCCTTCAATCGACGCAATATATTCAACAACCCGCCCATGAAAAACCGGAGGAATTGTTGCCTTAATGGAGCCGGCGTTGACGGCTGACGCACTGCCTTTCCCAAAAGCATGCTCAATGGCCTCCGCCGTCCGAATCGCAGTGGTAAAGTCCGGCTGACGTAGGAGAACTGAGACGGTCTCCCACGAATCAATGTCGACGGGAAGTTCCTTTTCAATAATGGCTCCACTCGGCACCACACCCGCAGCCTGATGATTTTTGGCCACCGTCGCCCCGCCGGCCCCACCCGTGCCGCCAAGAAATCCTCCTATTGAGACGGGCCCTTGCGCCACGGCAAATACTTGCTGGTTCGCTGCCTTAAGAGGCGTGAGCAGGAGGGTACCACCCTGCAAACTCTTCGCGTTGGCCATTGAGGAGACCACCGCATCCAACGTCATGCCGGGCTTCGAGAATGGAGGAAGTTTTGCGGTGACCATCACCGACGCAATATTCCTCGTCAGAAGTTGAATGGGGTCAATGACGAGATGAACCCCCATCTTATTCAACATCGACATCATTGCTTGAATCGTAAACTGCCCACCGATCACACGATCGCCCGTGCTGTCTAACCCCACCACCAAGCCATAGCCGAGCAGTTGATTTTCACGCACCCCCTCAATCGCACCAATATCCTTGATCCTCACGGCATCGGCATTCACAGGCCAGAGGGAGCCAGCGCTCAAGAAGCCAACCAAGACGAACCATCGTAACACCATACAACTATTGCCCTCCGTCGAATGAGGAACGCTTCGTGATCGCGGGGTGCGGCTTCGGGCCAAAAATGACGCGCGACAGCCACCCTTGCTCTTGCACGACTTCGCTGCACACGGCTCGTTGCTGTTGATCCGATAGTGACACACGACCTCGCCTGAGCGGAAGCGGAGGCATGGAGTCTGCCCTACGGACGACTCCACTTCTGACCATCAGTTGCAGCGATTGCACGTTCAACACTCGCCGCTTGGAGATCGTTCTTCGAGTGGGTGGACGTCTTAGTGGAGTCGGCATAGAGATACTTCTCATCAGAACGGATACACCCAGTCAAGAATTCGAACAAACCACCCCGGACGTTGAACATCATCCAATACACCAAGACCAGAGTATTCGATTTTGGCATCTGCGATGGCACTCGACGCCACGGTATTCTTGGTATCCACGTCCACACGACGGACGATCCCGCCGATAGTCATCAGCTGCTTTTCACTGTTGACGGTGACTTCACGCCGCCCCTCGATCCGAAGATCCCCATTGGAAAGCACCTCCGTGACGATCGCCGAGATGGTCCCTGTCAATGTGCCTTCACGATTCGTAGAACCTTTCCCGTCGAACTTGTTGTTGGCGCTCGCATTGATTCCGAATCCACGCTTGGTTTCATCGCTGAATCGGATCCCTGGAAGCCCGATATACCCCATCCCGCTCCCGACCATCCCGTTCTTAATCGTCGAATCTCGTTGAACCGCCGTATCGGCGGACTTTGATCCTTTATGAACTTCGGAGACCTTCACGGTCAGAATATCCCCGATCCGCATGGCACGCATGTCTTCATAGAGATACGCACGTCCGTTTTCTTCCTGCCAGAGCGAGCCCAGCGTCTTCGGAGGAGGGATCAGCGGCAGAGTCACTTTGCTTGACGGGCTTGGCGGACTTGAACATCCGTGCAAGAACATCACGGTCATGATCCCGAGTCCCGCAATGGCAACGTTGGGCTGAATTCGATGACCAGATATCATAGAACTCACCATACGCTCCTAGAAATCAACCTGTACCAAACTAGGTGCCACAACCTTCGCTCTCAACTCTCGGCCCGAATCAAGATTCGCCACCATAATGGTCTGTCCGACTTGGCCGCTTGATTTGGTGATGCCGTAGGTCTGAATCGACAGACCTCCTCGACGCGCCTCAATCATGACTCGGTCACCTTTCTTCACGATGAGCGGAAACTTCACAAATGTCGGACGCAATGGCGTATCAGGCGGAAGTGGTCGTGCGGCGCTTTTGCCGATCACCTCATCGCGATCAGTCACGAACGGATGATTCCACTGGTGAATTCGAACACGCATGGTCTTGAGGTCTACACCATCGATCACCTCCTCCGTCCTCAACAACCGTGTGGGAACGATGGCCTCGATCGTCGCCGACACATCCGCCAGCACCTGAATTGTTTTCCACGCTTTTCCGCTCACTGCAACCGAAACCGGGAAGATCCGTCTCCCAAGGCCGTCGTCCGAACCAGCTGATAATACTTGAAACTCGATGATTCCGGACGGCACAGAAATCGGCTCTACCGGATCCAGCACTGCTACGGTGATCATCTTTACTTTTTGAGACCAGGCCTGCTCCAGATATCGATGAATCGCTCCCTGCAGCAGTTCGGCATTGAGCTCCTGCATGGCAGGTTTCTCACGCTCCTTCTCCACAGATCGTATCTCGTGTCCCGCCTTCACCAGTGTGACGGTGCGGGTGTCGACTCTGGTCCCGGCTAAGACCACAGAAGTCCCGCTAACCCACCCCACCCAGAGCGACATGAGCACGATCCCGATCCTCATCATCCTACCCCTTACCGGCGAAGATTATTGGCAATGGCCATCATCTCATCCGAAGCCTGAATCGTCTTTGAATTGATCTCATAACTCCGCTGGGCAATGATCATATTGACCATCTCCTCAGCGAGGTTGACGTTCGAGCTCTCCAGGAATCCTTGTTGAATCGTGCCGAACCCGGTAGTGAAACCGCCGGTGCCTTGTGTGGGAGGGCCCGATGCAAAACTATCGATGAACAGGTTGTTTCCCATCGCCACCAAACCCGAGGGATTGTCGAACCTGGTCAACTGAATCTGACCAACCTGTGAGGCTTGAGTCACACCGGGAAGCAACACGGACACGGTACCATCTTGACCGATATCCACTTTGAGCGCGCCGGATGGAATGGTGATGACCGGATTCAGAAGATCGCCGTCTCCGGTGACGAGATTCCCGACGTTGTCTCGTTTGAATGAGCCGTTCCTGGTGTACATGATGGTGCCATCCGGGCGGGACACTTGAAAAAATCCGTTCCCGTCGATCGCCAGGTCCGTCTCATTGTTCGTTTGACGCATATTCCCTTGCAGCCATTCTTTGGCGACAGTCGTCGGCCGAACTCCGGTCCCGACCTGAATCCCAACAGGAAATACGCCGACATTCGATGCGTTTGTGCCAGGGAGTCGCTGGATTTGATAGACCAGGTCCGCAAACTCCGCTCGGCTTCGCTTAAAGGAATTCGTGTTCACGTTGGCAAGGTTGTGTGCAATGGTATCGACATTGATCTGTTGTGCCGTCATCCCCGTTGCTGCTGTCCACATGGCTCTAATCATCTAACCCCTCCTCGTCTCCCGTCGTTCGTGAAGCGGATCTCGTTCAGACTTTGGACGCTTCACGCTTCACGAGATACGTTTCACGGTACTACACCACTCGCCCAATGTCTTGAATCGCGACTTCAGCCATGCGATCCAGCGTTTGAATGAGTTTTTGTGCCGACTCGTAACTCCGCATCCCCTCAATCATCTTCACCATTTCACCGATTGAATTGACGTTCGATTCCTCGATGTGCCCGGCCAGAAGCTGCGGATTCTTGACCGGTTTGCCTTTATCGGATGCGAACAACCCTTCAGCAGACTTGACCGGCATCTCCTCCTCGGGAAAATCCATGACCTTGATTGTTCCGACCGATTTATCATCCACTTTGATATCGCCTTGAGGAGTGATTTCCAACTTCCCGGCAGGAATCTTGATTTCCCCTTTGGTGCCCATCACGGGATAGCCGAGGCTATTCACCAGCCTGCGCTGGTTGTCCAGTGACAACATGCCGTTCCTGGTGTATCGAACCCCTTGAGGGGTCTCCACTTCCAAAAACCCTCTTCCCTGAATCGCGAGATCCAGCGGATTGCCGGTGAGCCTGATACGACCCGCTTCGAACGTTGTCTTCATCGTATGCGGCGCAACGAATGCACGTTCGGTCGCCCCAAATGGCCTGGCCACAATCTGCTGGGCCAATCCCGCACTCTGACCGATCGCAGGAATGACCGCCTGATACCTGGGGAAAATGGCTTTGAAGGCCTGCTCGTCCTGCTTGAAACCTGCCGTATTCACATTGGCCATATTATTGGCGAAGACTTGCATCCGCCGCTCATGAGCCAACGCACCGGAGAGGATGGGATAGATACCACGGTTCATGTGAGCAACTCCTTATCGGTCCCGACACAAAGACAGCAACCCTTGTGCCACACTCCTGGCCCTGCTGATTTCATAGGGTCACAATTCAAAATCAGAGAAATAGAGCAGAATAATCACGATTTGAGATGAAGAACGACAGGCTACTGGAGCAAGCCGCGGTACGGTCAGGACATATTCTACCCAGCTAGCGGCATATTTTTCCTGGAACAGCACCCGACCTCTTTCATGCTCATCGCAGCCCCTCCTCTTCCCATGGCCGATCAGACACGACGGCCCGCACAGCCAGGAAAGACATGTTCATGCTATGCATGATGACGGGCAAGCAGGTGTGGGGGTAGCCGGAGTCTTCAAGGCCGACAGACAGACCCTGGTGCCCATCTGGTCCACAAGAACGCAGCGATCACAGATATTGGATGAAGCGCATGACAGAGGGACAACGATGCCGTCGCATATCTCGCTCGCGCCTTGCTCCTGCAACGGCCGCTCACGACTCCTAGCAGTGCATTGAGAACCCCTACGTCCTTTCTCAAACTGATCGCTCCCCACGGTGACTGACCGAATCTAGATGCCTCGCAGGCTGTCCAGCAAGGCCGCAGCAAGCGCAGGAGCGAATCGCACTCCGGCCCGTACGTTGAGCTTCTGAACCCGCTTCGCCAACGTTGCGAGGCGAACGACGTGAGAACGCTGCTGATGGCCTTTCTCAACAGCCTGTTAGGTGATCGCTTCGAGGGTGGCCTTGAGTCGGATGATGGCTTTCGTGTGAATTTGGCAGACGCGCGATTCTGTCACTTTGAGGAGTTCTCCGATTTCTTTCATGGTGAGTTCTTCATAGTAATACAGCGTGAGGACAAGCCGTTCCTTTTCCGGCAACATCTGAATCGCTCCGGCAATGGATTCACGTTCGCGTTCATTCACCAATGAGGAGAGCGGATCAGGAGTATGGGTGTCGGCCAACATCTTCACCACTTTGTGCCCATCCGGCTCGTGGAGGCTCAGATCGTCCACACTGATCATGACCGCCCCTCTGGCACGTGTGATGAACTCATCCAGCTCTTCCAGCGACATCTTCAACTCGGTTGCCACCTCCTCATCATGCGGCGGGCGACCGAGGCGGCTCATGAGGAGGGTGTGGGTTTTTTGGAGCAAGGAAATTCGCTCATGAACCGATCGGGGAATCCAATCCATCGCGCGGATCTCATCGAGCATGGCCCCTCGAATACGGAACTCTGCATAGGTCTTGAACTTGGCTTCCCTTGTGGGATCATACTTGGTCATCGCATCCATCAATCCGATGGTGCCGACCGAAATCAGATCTTCCGCATCCAGATAGGCCGGCAGCCGGAACGCCAACCGATGGGCCATGGCGCGAATGACATGGGCGAACTCTTTGATCAGTTGCTCACGTCGCGCCCCTTCTGCTGAGAACGCTTTCCGCTCGTGTGGTAATGCCGCCTTACTCATAATAGTTGCTAACCTTTTGCTAGTTGCCGACGTGCGTCGCCGACCGCTGCCACACCAACTGCATCGAGCTTTTGGGAAGTGCGGGTTTCGGCCATTGCACGATCTGCCTGGCTAACTTTTTAAATGCTTCGGACGCCGGTGCCTCAGGGAATAATTCCAGGACTGCCTTCTGCTGCATGACAGCCATCGGCACATAGTCGTCATACGGAATGGCTCCGATCAATTCGAGAGCGACATGCAAAAAGCGATCCGCCGCGACATCGAGTTTCCCGAATACCTCGGATGCTTCTCGAGGACTCTTTGCTTGGTTCACGAGTATTTTGAAGCGACGTTCACGATATTGGCGCGCCAAGACCTTGATCAAGGCATAGGCATCCGTGAGCGATGTGGGTTCTGGAGACACCACGACCACGGTTTCATCAGCCGAGGAGGCAAAAAATGTCACGCTTGGGGAAATACCTGCACCGGTATCGATCAACAGCACATCCATCCCACCGGAAAACTGTGCTAACTGCTCTTGGATGATGAGCTGTTGGGACTCCGTCAAACTTGTCAGCTGCGGGACCCCGGAACTTGCCGGTAGTACATGGATACCTGCCGGGCCTTTCAATACGATTTCCTCGAATGTATGGGTCCCGGCGAGCACATCTTCAATCGTGAGCCGTGGGACAAGGCCAAGCAGCACATCGAGATTGCCCAGGCCGAGATCGGCATCCAGGATCAGGACTCGTTTCCCAAGTTTGGTCAGAGCCATGCCCACATTGGCCACCACATTGGTTTTCCCCACACCACCTTTTCCGCTTGAGACGGCAATCACTTGGGGAAACGACTCACCTTCCCATCTGACAGGTTCCGACACCGAGGCTGACGATTTGGATCTGAGCTGCATAGTGTGACCTCCAACCACGTTATCGGTGATAAGTTCCCGTTGCCGCCAACGCAACCTTCGCTCCCGCTGATCGATCCGACTGTCCGACATGATCATGCGCTCTCTCCGTGCTACCAGCCGTGAGCCTGCCAGCGAGAACCTCCGGAGACGCGACCTCAATATCCCCAGGGACTCGCCGTCCAATACTCCAGTACGACAGTGGAAGCCCGGTCGCATGTCCTACTTCAAAGATCGTTCCAGAAGAGTCCGTTTCGTCGAGTTTGGTAAAGAACAAACGGAGATCCGGAAGTGCCCTCACGCAACCGGTCATTCGACAGGCTTCTTGTGCTCTGATGGCGGCCGGCAAGACCAGATGCGTCGTAATAGCATCGTGCTTCAACAAACGACAAAGATCCTGCGCCAAGGCCAGGTCCGCCGGGGCAATCCCCGGCATATCCATCAGCACAAGGTCCACCTTCGCATGGCGACGCAGCCCGGCCTGCACCTGCCGAGCCGATAGCGCACAGGCAAAGGGGACTCCTATGATCTTGGCGTACCGTCGGAGCTGCTCCACGGCGGTCTCCCGATAGCTGTCAAACGTAATCAAGGCGACCGACTTCTGCTGCTCCAGGCGATAAAACGCGGCAAGCTTGGCAACCGCCGACGTCTTCCCCGCTCCACTCGGACCGATGAACAGTTCAATCGCAGGACGTGCCTGGCCATGATCCAACGGACCGGTGACCCGTACACGCCGGACAACTTCCTGATAGAGTGCGCGTCTCATCATCTGTTCGTCCGAAACATGCGCCAGTCGATCGGTTTTCAGTACCTCACCGAGTAGCAACTCGGTCGTGGACGGATGCATCCCCTGATCGCACAATGATTGACGGAGGGTTGAAAGAACCGACGACGATTGACCGGCCCGTGGCGTGCATGCGTCCGGCGAAAGCTCGCGCAACAACTGACTCAGTTCGTCGTACACCGCCCGTACCTGGCGGCGTCGATTCGGCGTCTTAGTCGATGTGGCAGACTTGCTCGACGGCTCCTGCTGACTCTGCTTTCGTGGTTTCCTTTCATTGGTAGGTTCCAACATCCCTCGCAAGGTCTGTTGGAAGGTGTTCACCGGATGAAGAGCCGAAGGGCCGCCCCCTGACGTTCGTACCGGAGGCACAGATTCTTGAACCGGTGTGCTCTCCCGGACGACCTGTGGACGCTCGTACTCGGCTGCCGCCATCACTTCCAACACGGTGTGATTGAAGACTCGTAGTAGTCGCCCGCCTTCACGCACCTCTTTGGATGACAGGATAATGGCATCCGGCCCCAACTCCTCCTTGATGGCTCGGAGAGCATCCTGCATGGTGAGCGCGTGAAATGTCTTCACCTTCATGGGCTATCCTAGGATGACTGTGCCAATTCGAAGTCGACTCGCACCGTATCAAGCGACTGGAGGCGAACAAATGAATCAACCTCGTTAAACCCCATCACCGGCACCGAATGAAGGATGCGATCGCTGTGGCGACGAAGATGCCGGCGAACGGCCTGTGAACAAATGACGATCGGTTGTTGCCCACGAGCCGCAACCCGTTCAGCCGCCTGTTTAATTCCCGTCAGAAGCTTGTGCAACACAGTCGGATCAAGCTGTAAGGCAGCGCCCGGCGGGAGTGCCGCAACTTGATCGGCCAGCGACCGATCCAGCCGGGGATCCAACGTAATCACCTGGAGGCTGCCGTCCGATGCTTGATACTGTTTGGTGATCGTCCTCGCCAAGGCCTGCCGGGCATATTCCGTCAACAGTTCAGGATCTTTACTGTTCGAGGCTTGATCGGAAATAGCTTCCAGAATGGAGCGCAAGTCTCTGATCGGAATGCCCTCTTTGAGCAGATTGCCGAGTACCCGAACCACCGTCCCCAACGGAACCATCGTCGGAATCAGCTCTTCCACCAGCTTGGGATGAGATTTGCCAACCTCATCCAGAAGTGCCTGAACCTCCTGACGCCCCAACAATTCATGACCATACCGCTTCACGAGCTCTGAAAGATGGGTGGCGATGGCAGAACTCGCATCCACAACGGTATAACCGGCAATCTGAGCCTGTTCTCTCCCATCTTCCGGAATCCAGAGCGCCGGCAGTCCGAATGCAGGCTCCTTCGTTGCGATGCCCTGGACCACGCCCTTCTGCCCTGTCCCTGGATCGATCGCCAACAGGTGCCCAGGCAACACATCCGCTTTGGCGACCTCCACGCCCTTCAACATGATGGCGTACTCATTCGGTCTCAGCTGTAAATTGTCACGAATGTGAATGGGCGGCACGACGAATCCCATCGTTTCTGCAAACTGCCGCCGGAGAGCTTTAATTCGGTCGAGCAACGCGGTGCCTTGTGTTCCTTCCACCAGACCGATCAACCCATAGCCCACTTGCACCTCCATCAAATCCAACGGAGTCACGCGGGTTGGCCCCTCATCAGCCTTTGGAGCCGTAGGGGTCTGGGTTGGAGTTGGAGCCGCTTCCCGGATTTCCTCCTGATGCAAGTGATAGGCCATCCACGCCACTGCGCTGCCCAATACCAGAAAGGCCAGATGCGGCAGGCCAGGGACTAGGCCGAGAGCGAGAAGAATCCCCGCTGCAATCCCGACCGGCTTGGGGGACATCAGCAGTTGCTTTGTCATCGCCCCACCCAAGTCCATATCCGAAGCGGCGCGCGTCACGACAATACCGGCTGCCGTCGAAACAATGAGGGCGGGGATCTGCGCGACCAGTCCTTCACCGACAGTGAGCACCGTATAGGTCTGTGCCGCGAGTCCCGGACTCATCCCTTGCTGCAAGACACCGATGGCGAGGCCGCCGACGATATTGACCAGGGTAATGATCACCGCCGCGATGGCGTCACCTCGAACAAACTTACTCGCTCCGTCCATCGACCCGTAGAAGTCTGCCTCTTCGGTGATTTCCCGTCTTCGTCGGCGCGCGTCGGCTTCATTGATCAAACCCGCATTCAGATCCGCGTCGATGCTCATCTGTTTTCCAGGCATCGCATCCAAGGTGAAGCGTGCCGCGACTTCGGCGACACGGCCTGCTCCTTTGGTGACCACCACAAAATTGATCACGACCAGAATCGTAAAGACCACGAGACCGACGGTGTAATTGCCGCCGACAATGAAATTGCCGAATGCCCGGATGACCTCACCGGCCGCCCCGGCCCCTTCATTGCCATGCAAAAGGATGAGCCGTGTCGAGGCGATATTCAGCGACAGTCTGAACAACGTAATCATCAACAGAATCGATGGGAACACTGAGAACTCGATGGGGCGACGCACTTGCAGACCGACCAAAAGAATGATGACGGAGAGGGTGATATCGAAGCTGAGCAACAAGTCGAGGATGAACCGCGGCAACGGTAGGAGCATCACCATGAGAATGGCGACGACCCCCACGGACATGAGAATGTCCGGGTGTTTGACGAAGTGCGATGCGCTGGTTGGTTCCGTGACGGTTGCCATAATGGATACTGCCTACGGCCGACTCACGCCGTGCCCCCTCGCGCCCGATACACAAAGGCCAGAATCTCCGCCACAGCGCGATACAGATCATTCGGAATTTCTTTCCCGATATCGACCAGCCTGAATAACGTCCTGGCGACGAACTTATTCTCCACGACCGGCACGCTATGATGTCGTGCCAACTCCCTGATTCGTTCCGCAATCACACCGGCACCTTTCGCCACCACGACCGGAGCCGCCATCGTGGCGGTGTCGTACTTGAGAGCCACGGCCAAGTGCGTGGGATTTGTAATCACAACATCGGCGGTTTTGACGGCCGCCAGCATGCGCTTCTTCACCAGCTCACGCTGGACAGTTCGTACGCGACTCTTAATCAGAGGATCGCCTTCCGCCGCTTTGTGTTCTTCTTTAATCTCCTCCTTCGACATACGGAGACTGCGTTCCCATTCATACCGCTGATAGGCATAGTCAAAGACAGCCAGCACCGCGATCGCTCCCGACACCGCCAGCCCGACCTTGAACGCAAGACTCCCCGCAAGCGGCAACACGCCGCTCAACTCAAACTGGATCAGCTCCGGAATCCGCAGCACATCATGGCGGGTGACCCACAGCCCGATTCCTGTGATGATGGCGATTTTGAGCAGCCCCTTGACGAGCTCCATAACGGAACGCAACGAGGCCAGGCGTGAGAACCCTTTGGCCGGACTGATTCGACTCCAATCGAGTTGAAAGGCATTCGTTCGCCACAACAAACCCGTTTGGAGGAGCGTCGCCACACTTCCCAGCACAAGCACTCCCGCCACGATTGGAAGACTCAAGACACCCACCGTCACACCGGTCTGAATAAGAATTGTGTAGACCTGTTCGATCGAGATATTTCGGTACCATTCGCCGGGAAACGTGAGGGTCAAACCTTGACGAGTCATCTCCGTCATTTTCAGAAGACCCACCGGCAACATGGCACCCAACAACCCGACGCCCCCTAAGAGCACCGCCGCCGTGGAGACGTCGCGACTCACGGCGACTTGTCCTTGTTTCCGCGCCTCCTCCTTGCGCTTGGGGGTCGCCGGTTCTGTTTTATTTCCCCTGTCCTCAGCCATGTCCCAGTGCCTTCAAAAGTCCGAAAATCGTAAACTGTAATCGTTCGATTTCGCGAATGAGAACTTCCACTGTAAAGGGCATCGAAATGCTGAGCACCGCCAATCCTCCCACGATCGTAATGGGAAAGCTCAACACGAACACATTGATTTGACTGACTGCCCGTCCAAGAATCGCGAGCAGAATGTTGATCACCAGAATGATGACCAGCACCGGAGCCGCAAGCTTGAGCCCCACCATGAACATGTGTTGAGAGAGACGCAGGACCTCATCTCCCGCTCCGGCCGGAAGAGCGGCCCCGAATGCCGGGATGGATTCGTAGCTGGACAGGATTGTGGCCACGATGAGCATGTGCGCGTTCAATGAGAGCAGAACAAGGGACGCAAGGAGCGTAAAGTACTGCGCCATAAGCGGTGTCTGGCGAGACGTGGTGGGATCAAGGAGCTGGACAACACCGAAGCCCATTTGAACGCCGATCATTTCTCCCGCCACCTCAAATGCGCCAAAAAACAGCCGGACAGCCAACCCAATGGCCAGTCCGATCACCAATTCGCTGAGCAGCCCGGCGGCCAGCACCAGGGGATCGTAAGGCACAGGCGGAAGATGGATGAGCGGAGCCAACAGCACTCCCAACGACAGAACCAATGCGCCTTTGACTTTCAACGGAACCGAGTGCCCGCTCAGCACCGGCAAGGCCGCGAGAAGCCCTCCAATTCGAGAAATGAGCACCAGGAATGCTTGAAACTCGGGAAGGAGCAGCTGAATGGTCTGTGTTAACGCCATCGTTTTTTCCTAGCCGACACTCGTCATGACGGTTCGTGAAGCGTGAGACGTGAAGCGCTCGAATTCGGAAACGAGATACGCTTCACGTTTCACGCATGACGTATATCGTCGCGGCCGCACATTGTCATTCGTAGCAGCTACATTCATAAATCCAACGAGCTAGCGCACGTAGTTCGGAATGTTCATCAGCAGATTCGCCATAAAGGTCGTCATGATGTTCAACATCCAGGGGAGAAACACCAAGAGCGCTCCGAAGAGTGCCAATACTTTTGGAACGAATGTCAGCGTGGCCTCATTCAGCTGCGTCATAGCCTGGAACGCACTGATGATCAGACCGACGAGCAGACTCAGTCCTAAGATCGGAGCCGACACGAGTAATGTGGTTTCCAACGCCTGCCTGCCCAATTCCGTGACGATTTCAGGTGTCATCGACTGCCCTCCTCTCACCCGTGTTTCGAGTCGTTGCCAGCCGAATCCCACACAACTCCCGTTGTCTTAGCCGCTCGCACGATCATGGAATCATTGAAAACTGCGCACCATCGAGCCGACGACGAGATACCAGCCGTCAGCCAGCACGAATAGAATTAACTTGAACGGGAGGGAAATGACGACCGGAGGCAGGAGCATCATACCCATCGACATCAGAATGCTCGCGACGACCATGTCGACGATCAGAAATGGAATGTAGATCAAGAACCCGATCTGAAAGGCGATTCGCAACTCACTCAGAATAAATGCAGGAATGATGGCATGGGTCGGAACGTCTTCAACCCGATCGGGCTTGGGAATGTGACTCAGCTGAATGAACAACTCAAGGTCCTTGTCCCGCACTTGTTTCAACATGAACCCACGAACCGGCTCAATCCCCTTCTTCCAGGCATCCTCGTAGGAGATCTGTTCGGCGAGCAACGGCTGCAACGCGTTGGTGTAGACAGACTGTCCGACCGGCGCCATGATGAACATCGTCAGGAACAGGGCTAAGGACAACAACACTTGATTGGGAGGCACCGCTTGTGTGCCGAGCGCCTGCCGCAGGAAGGCCAAGACAATAACGATCCTGGTAAACGACGTGACCATGATGAATAAGGCCGGCGCCAATGAGAGCACCGTCAACAGGATCAGAATCTGGATGACGACGGCCATTTGCTTTGGGCCACCGGCACCCAAATCGATACTGACAGACGGGCCGTTTGAGGCTGCCTCCGCTGCCGATGCCAGAAGCAATATCCCCACCGCGACGACAATCGCCCAGCCAACGAGTCGTGAATGAACGCGGTCAGTGGCCATGCTGTTCCTTGTCATGATCAGCCCAACGGAGCGGTTGTCGTTGAAGCCATGCCGCCACATCGGCCTCTGGGGTAGATGTCACCCCGGAGGGAGGCGTCTGAGCTGGCATTCCGAGCACTTCACGGAGATGTGCCGTATTGGTAATCCGTCCCAAAGGAACGAGATCGGTTGCCGTTGCGCCCACGATCAGATACTCGCCGGCGACATCCACCAAACTAATCGTCTTGCGCGGAGCAAGATACCCGCTCGCTAACACCTGAACCAGCGGCCGGCCACTGGAATTCCCCGCCCGTGGTCCCATCACCCGACGGGCCACGAATGCCGCGATGCCGATACACACCAACACCACGGCAAGCGCCGAAACGGTTCTGATCAGGCTGTCCCATACGTCGATCACGCGCTCTCCCTGTGACTGTCTTACCGAAGCTGCTGAACACGCTCGGCCGCACTGACCACGTCGGTCAACCGAATACCGAACTTTTCGTTCACCACGACGACCTCGCCGCGCGCAACGAGTTTGTTGTTCACCATTACCTCCATCGGTTCGCCTGCCAACTTATCCAGCTCAATGACAGACCCTTGCGCCAGCTGCAGGAGATCACGGATCGCCATTTTGGTGGATCCAACATACACCGCGACATTCATCGGAATATCCAGAATAAAATCGATATTCTTCGAGCTGCCGCCGGTTTCTGAATTCTGAACAGGCGGAAACGATGCGAGCTGTGGAGACGTCCCTCCACCGGACTGGGAATCACGAGGTGTCGTGGATTCTGATTCGGCCATAGTTATTCGCGTCCTCCGGTCCCGCTTACGTCAACACTTTAGTCACGCGACATGCGTGATTGCCCTTGTAGACCCCGGGACTACCCTGGAATTTATGGTACCCTTCGATAAAACAATCGAGTGGATCACCCGGTCGCTGATTCAGTAACACGACATCCCCGGGGGCGAAATTGAGCACATCCTTGACAGTCACCGTGGCGGTTCCCAACCGAACCGCGAGCGGCAGCTGACATTCCTGCAAGCGCTCCCGGAATCGTTGACTCCAGTCTCCGTTCTGATCGACTTGGTCGGAGACCAGGCCGGAATACAACTTTTCTTTGATCGGTTCGAGCATGGCGTACGGATACACGATGTAGAGCTCACGGGCGGTTTCCCCCAGAACAACCTGCAACGTGACGACCATCACGATCTCGGAGGACGTTACCACCATCGCGAACTGCGGGTTACTTTCCGACCGCACATATTCCACCTTCACAGGCGCGACAGCGTGCCATGCTTTTTCGAGATCGACCAACGCCTGCAGCAGGAGTTTTTTGATCACGCGTAACTGCACCGGGGTAAAGTCCCGGCCTTCCGGTTTTACGTGAGTTTGCCCCTTGCCCCCAAAGAAGTAATCGATGATCAAGTAGACGAGAAAGGCATCCATCACATACAGCGCACTACCGCGCAGGGGGGACATATGAAACACATTCAGCGAAGAAGGCTGCGGGATTTTCTTGAGAAATTCACCGAACTTGATCACTTGGGTCCCGACCACCACAAAATCAATGGCGTCATGAAACATATTGGTCCAGGCAACGGATTGCCGGCGGATAAACCGGTCATTGATCATTTCCATCGTGGGCATTCGCCCGCGAATGATCCGCTCCTGATTGAAGAGGTCGTATTGCGCAACTCCCTTTGCAGCCGTTTCATTGTCTTTGGGAGCCGTGTCGACTTCTCCCGAGACCACTCCCTTTAAGAGTGCATCAATTTCGTCTTGTGACAGGATTTTTTCCATGCGGGCGATCTCTACTGAACGACGAAATCCGTGAAATATGCGGACCGCACTCCAGGCTTGGGAAGCAGCCCATTGATCCGTTGCGTAATCTCATCGCGCAATTGAAATTTCCCTTGAGTGGTTCTCACCGCATTCACATCCTTGCTACTGAGCAATACAAGGACGGCGTCGCGGACCTGGGGAACCCGTGCTGAGAGATCGGCAGACACCGCCTCACTGTCGACCTCAAGCTTGACGGTCAGCTTCAAGTAACGCACGTCCGGCACGTCGGCGAGATTCACAATAAACGGATCCAGGTCGAACATGACTCCCGGGGCGGCAGTCTGTCCTGCTTTTCCACTCGCTCCGCCTTGCGCATCGGACTTCGCCACGGCCTCGGTCTTGTGTTCCTCGGCATGTTCTGCGTTTTTATCGGATCCGCCGAAGAACTTGACGGCGACGACCGCTCCTCCCACACCGAACAGGAGGGCAATCACCGACACGATAATGAGCAACTTGATCGGGAATGCCGGAGCAAGGGCCGCTCCCGCGGTTTTGTCGTCCGTCTCGGCTGCATCTGCCATAGCTCCTCCTTGAAGGCCTCATCGCCTTCGTGAAGCAACTGCAATGCATATGCCATTGAGCCGTTGGTGGCTGCCGATTACGGTTCCCCATAATAGATGTATTTGACAGGCGTTTTATCAGCGGGAGGCCTGATCGCCGACACCTTCCCCAGGTACCGTCAGGCAAGTCATTGACACCGTCAAGAAACTGACGTGGTGAGAAGAGATGAGGAAGGGAACCGTAGCCCCCGTAGGTCTGGGGGGCTTGGAACGCGGCCCGGGAAGAATGTTCCTCCCGGGCTACAACCGATGCACTTATCGTTTCAAGTTCACCAACTCCTGAAGCACCTCATCCGAAGTTGTGATGACTCTCGAATTCGCCTGGAACCCTCGTTGGGCTGCAATCATCTCAATGAAACTTTCCCCCAGATCAACATTGGACAACTCAAGCGTGTTGGCAAGCACTCTCCCGAGGCCTGCAGATGTGGCTGCCCCGATCAATGGTTGTCCCGAAGTGCCGGATTCGGCAAATGTGTTTTTCCCGGTTCGCACAAGACCAAGCGGATCAGGGAATCGTGCCAACGCCAACTGGGCCAACGGCCGGACCTGCCCATTCGAGAATCGCCCATTGATCATTCCGTTGGTCTCCACGCTGAACGTCTGCAGGGCTCCGGCGCCGAATCCATTTTGAGATTGCTGAACGAGCCCTGAGGCGGCGCCGAACTGAGTGGTCAAATTCATGCCGGTTCCCCCGTCGGTCGTCACACTTGTGCCGAAGTTGAAGCTGATCGCCTGATCACCAGTCGCGCCGACAAAATCGATTTGCGATTGCCCGACAGTACTTCCGGCCGTGCCTCCAGCCGTGCCGCTATCGTAGCTCGTCACGACA
This sequence comes from Nitrospira sp. BLG_1, assembly GCF_047338595.1. NCBI lineage: Bacteria > Pseudomonadati > Nitrospirota > Nitrospiria > Nitrospirales > Nitrospiraceae > Nitrospira > Nitrospira sp. BLG_1. The sequence continues at coordinate 46,456 of NZ_JBLFBO010000010.1, read as the reverse complement.
CTCTCCGTGTCCAGTGCGCCTGAGGTGTTAAAGGTCAACGTCCCCGAGGCTAACCGCACCAGTCCGAGCGAGGTATTCACATTCGATGTATGATAATTACCCGTGACGATTTCGTTCGTGCTGCCAACCACGTTGTACGTCCACGTATTCGCCGCCGTCTTCGTAAAATAACTCGTCAGGAGATGACTGTTGCCCACGGAATCATAGACGGTGATCGACGAGGAGAACTGAGACGTCCCGGCCGGATCCGCGAGAGAGAACGTACTGGCCGTCGATTGTGAATTGAGATTGGCGCCGATATCGACGCTGCTGGTCGGATTTGGTGGAGCCGTGGTCGTCGGAAGCGTCACGCCACTGATGCTGGCTGTGATCAACCCGCTGGTGTTGACCTGGAAACCCTGGAGCAGAAATCCGCTTGGATCAACGATCTGGTTTTGCGAATTCAAATGAAACTGCCCCGCTCGAGAATAAAACGCCGCCCCGGCTGTGTCGCGAAGCACAAAAAATCCGTTGCCGTCTACGGCCAAATCCAATGCGTTGCTCGTGGTACTGAGTGACCCTTGACTGAAGTTCCCCTGCACTCCGTTGAGCGCGACCCCCAGACCGGTCTGAATCGCTCCACCCGCCCCTCCCAGTGAAGAACTGATCAGGTCGGCAAAGACAGAACGGCTGGATTTGAACCCCACCGTACTCAGGTTCGCAATATTATTTCCCACGACCGATAGCGCATTGCCGTTTGCGTTCAGCCCGCTGACGCCCGTAAAAAGCGACGACAGAATTCCCATCGGTACAATCCTCCTCTTTGTTATCGCAGCTCAACAATATCGGACGGATCAATCGCTAAATCGCCGACCAGGAGCTTCGCCTGCCCTTGCTCCATGCGTACACCGGACACCGTGAGGCTGGCACGCCCCTCCACGTTCACTGACTTTCCTTCCCTGTCTGCTGCGGAAATGACATACCGATACAGGCCCTTGGGCATCCGCACGCCATCCTGGTTCTTTCCATCCCACTCAGCAGCCTGCGGTCCGGCCAGCCGATCACGATGCTCCAGAGTCCGTATGACTTGTCCATCCGCATTCTGAACGCTGATGAGAACTTTCGCAGCATTCTTCTCCAGTGAATAGCCGAACGTGGCTGGTCCCTCTCCCAGCTGAATCAACGGGTGACCGATCGTCACCGTGCGGCCGATCATGGGAAGCAGTGTGAATTGCAAGGACGCCGTTTGCGCGTCGAGGCTCTGCTGCAGCAACTGCGCTTGTTTGGCACTCTGTTCGAGCTGGCTGAACTGCGCGAGCTGCGAGACAAACTCGGTATTGTCGGTCGGATTCAACGGGTCTTGATTCTTCAGCTGCGTGACCAGCAGTTTAAGGAAGTCATCCTGTCCCAACGCTCGCGGCCCAGTTTTTTCAGGCGTGGACGTGGTCCCGGTTGTGCTCAGTCCTGCAACATCGATCATGTAAAATCTCCCTTAGGCTTACGCCACCACGTTCAGCCGTCCCTGGAGTGGACGGTACCGTTCATCCGACCACCCGTGAGCCTGCTCTCGAGTGTCCCCCTGGGATCCTTGATGTCCGGACCGTCCCTGTTCATGAAACAATCCCTGTTGGAACGACCGCCCACCACTCTGGCGATCGATATCCACTCGAAACTGTCCCATGTCGAGTCCGTTCGCTTGAAGCGATGTTTGCAGTCTGTCCTGTCCGTTGATCAGGAACTGGCCAACCTCCACCCGATCCGTCGAGAAATGGGCGTGAACAGACTCATTCATCATGGCCACGCGGATGTTGACATGCCCCAACTCCGGTTGAGCCACCTCCAACACCACTGATCGTAAGAGTGAATGCGTCGGTGTCGGAGTCACGTCAGGCACGTGGGAGACTGGCTGCGCCGGCGGCACACTCACAGTTGGAGCAGGTGCCGTTGGTATGGAAATGGTCTGACTTTGCGCGACAGCCGCATACGGTTCCGTTGTGCGGCCGTTCATGGATGGAAGGTCAATAGCCATCCTCTGAAACAGCTTGGGCTCAGGATCGCCCTGCTGCCGACCATCATGTTCATGCCCTGACTGGCTGAACAGCTCTTTCTGATCAACAATGAGCGACTGTCCATGAGGGTTGATCCCTTGAGTCCTTGGACCGGTTTCTCCCTGATCCTCCTGAGCAAGCACAAGGAGAGGCGGCTGATTGTCCGGTGAATGATGGACGACACCGGACTCCCCTCGATCAAGCGCAGCCACGTTGCGATCGAATTGATTCCCCGGCAATAGCTTCCCGTCATGGGTTTGGGCAAGCCGGACAATATTGTGGTCGGAAGATGAAATGGTCCCACCGGATGATGAGGGTTGAATCACAGCGTGAGCTTGCGCAGAATCGGCTGCGTTCTCCGTGACGTCGCTCTCACCCACCGTGCCCCCCAGCTCCATGGACTGCGTGACGCGAGACTCTCCCTTCAGAGACAGTGATGAATGCTGAGCCTGTTCTGGCACGTCAGTCGGTAAGCTAATGGTTCCTTGCTCCGCTGAGCGGCGCTCGGCCGGCCGTACTGAAGCATCAGTCGCCACACGTGCTGCTGACGACTCTGCAGACGAACTCGGTTCGCGGCCGATTTCGCCTACGCCTTCGTGCGTCTCCTGTCCCTCGCTGAGCATCATCTGAGCTTCTGCCTGGGACAGGTTTGCCGATGCCATCGACACAAACATCTGTCCTTCGGCTGCCGATCCTGAGTTACTCTGCGGCGATGCCGATTCGGATTCCTCCCGTAAACTGTCCATTGTCTGGCTTTGAGCGTCGTTTGACTGTTCACTATCTGAGGTACGAGCCTGGAGGGCCTCAGACCGTTCCGTTTGGGATGCCCCTGAATTGAGGCCTTTGGCTTGCTTGGGATCCGGTCGATCCTCGACCTTGTGGGATCCTCGAGGACTATCCGCTTCCTGCGTATTGCTCTTCTTCTCTTCACTACGGACCCCCTGCAATACAGACGAAAAGCTCTTCCGAACAGCAGGACCGCTGTAAGAAGCAGATCGAGCAGTCCGCACAAGCCCATCCGAGGTAGCGGTCGGTGCAGCGGAGAGCAGATCTGGCACAATGAACTCCATGGCTATCAGTCCTCGTGAGATTCCGGCAGGGTGAAATACAAGCCTCGTGCCAAGTTGACAGTTCATAAGGAACTGAAATATCGAGCAGTTGTGATTCAACTCCCGATCACATGGAGGGAAGGAGGAAAATATTTCTGGGTCGTAGGCAAAATGGATCGGAGTGGGAGAGAGCCCGCTCAGGGTCGACCCAGAGCGAAACCGAGGGGTTGAGGGACAATACCGCCTTAGCGAGTAACTCGTGAAGCGTCGCACGTGAGGCGTGAAGCATCCGAATCCTGGAACGAAATACGCTTCACGGCGCTGTCTCGACAATCATTGGGGACGCGTTCAGGAATACTTCAGGCTAGGGCGTTTGGACCAGCAACTGTTCGGTGAGTTTGGCAGCGCGATCTGCCTTCACTTGGGAGAGGATTGCTCCGGCAGTTTTGGACTTGACCATTCGCAGAATTTCAATCGCTTTTCGGTCCGGCATCCGCTCAAGACGTGCCGCGGCATCCTCCGACGGCATCGACTCAAAGATTTTGGCCAGCTGCGCCCGCTGATCCTGTGCTCCACGATCTTTGTCCGCTTGAATCTTGGTCGATTGAGCCGCAGGGCGTTCCTCTTTGGCCCGTGCGCTCTGTATCCGCTTTTCCAACGCCTCGTTCTGCTCAAGGAGTTCCTCAACCTGGCTCCTCACGATCATGAGCCGTTCTTCATTCTGTCGAATGACTTCCTCTCGTCGATCCAGATCGCGCTTTCGTTGATCCAGCATCTCGAGTACTTCACGGGGCATCTCGATTGCCGGTCCCTGAGGCGCTGATCGGACCGCAGCCATCGTCCCATCCTTGGCTTCAGATTCGTGCGGTGGTCCCTCTGGCACGGAGGGTTGCCCTTCTTGCTTGGCAGAATTGTGCGGCGCCGAGACCTTTGGCTTGGGATCTGAAGAGGCCTGTCCCAACTGAACCATGACCCAAAACAGAATTGTCGAAACGACCAATCCCCCGACCATCGTCCAAAGCGATCCACGCCGATTCTGCCTCAGCCGCGGCGCGAGCCACGGCCACCGAGTAGCGAGGGTGAACGGAGACATCTTCATCGGATTGCTTGGCCGCTTCATGAATCGCCTCGATCTCGAATGGGGATCCGGCGACTTGCAGTCTCGTCTTCAGCCCATTGCTCCCGGCGGGCACTCACCGCCTGCAGGGCTGCCTGACGCTGGTCGACCACTTTCTCAAGAAGCTTACATTCCTGCCTGGCTTCAACAAGCCGTTCGTGAGTCTGCTGCCACAGACCGGTCGCATGATCGATTGAGGCACGGACTTGCCGCAGCGCAGACCGCTGGGCATCCATTTTCCCCTGCCATTGCAACAGATCCTCGATCGTCAGACCCTGCCCGGCCTGCTGAGCATAGAGCTCAGTATCCGCCTGAATCTGAACTTCCATGGTGCGATACTGTGCTTCACTGTGAGTAAGCGCTTGTGTGATTTGCGACAATTCCATCATCAGTGACTCGACGGTCTGTGCCCGCACCTTTCGTATCGAATCGAGACTCATGCCGATTGCCCCGCCAACGCCTCAAGTTCCTGCACCGATGATGCCATGTTGGCAGGCTGATCGATCGCCTGTCGGAGATATCCGTTGATCGAATCCTGGGCTTGCACGGCTTTATCAAGTCCTACATTCATCCCGGCTTTGTACGCGCCTAACAGGACGAGATCTTCGGACTGTTGATACCGAGCCATCAGTTCAAGCACCCGCCTGGCGGCATCATGATGCGCCTTCCCGACAATATCCCTCATGACACGGCTCGTGCTCTGGAGCAGATCAATGGCCGGGAAGTGATTGCGTGCGGCCAACGTACGTGACAACACAATATGACCATCCAAGATCGATCGAACGGTATCGGCAATGGGATCACTCAGGTCATCGCCATCCACCAACACAGTATACAGACCTGTAATGGTTCCCGGTCCGGGCCCCGTTCCCACACGCTCCAAAAGTTTTGGAAGAAGCGCAAACACGGATGGCGTATAGCCTTTTGTTGTCGGTGGCTCTCCGATGGCCAGTCCGACCTCTCTCTGGCTATAGGCCAGTCGCGTGAGTGAATCCATCAACAAGAGTACTTGCTGTCCTGCATCACGGAAGTATTCGGCGATCGTCGTGGCCACCAACGCGGCTCGTAGACGGATCAACGGAGCTTGGTCGGACGTTGCGACGACCACGACCGTTCGCGCAAGTGCATCGGCCCCCAGGTCACGCTCAAGAAACTCGTTGACCTCTCGCCCTCGTTCTCCGATGAGTGCAATGACGTTGACATCTGCCTTTGTGTAGCGACTGATCATCCCTAACAGGACGCTCTTTCCGACTCCTGAACCTGAAAAAATCCCCATCTTTTGTCCACGGCCACAGGTCAAGAATCCGTTGATCGCACGAACACCGAGATCAAGAGGATCCTGAATGCGTGCCCGCTCAAGGGGATTCGGTGCGGCAGCATGGAGCGGATAGCGGTGACTCGTCTTCGGCGTTCCTTTCCCGTCGATGGGGTCCCCGCATCCATCCAGAATCCTGCCCAATAAGCCAGGTCCGACCGCGAGGCTTGCCACCTGCCCAGTCATAGTGATGCGGCTGGCTGGTCCGATTCCACGCATGTCTCCAAGCGGCATCAACAACACACGGTCTCCACGAAATCCGACCACCTCCGCCATAATCGGCGCGGCACCCACCTCTCTTGTGATACGGCAGAGCTCACCAATGGTCGTCATTGGACCATAGCCTTCCACCACCATCCCCACGGCCTGGGCCACCCGTCCGGATACCTCAATAGGTTCGATGTGCTCAAGCAGATGACTAAGACTCATGCGGCACCCCAAGCTGCACCACCTGCCCCAAACGAGCTGACTGCATCGCAAGAGACGCATCCGCCATCCATGGAAGGGTCGTCATCGGGTCATAGTCGTTTACCACTCCCCCCACGGCCTGGGCCACCCGTCCGGATATCTCAATGGGTTCGATGTGCTCAAGCAGATGACTACGACTCATGCCGCACCCCAGGCTGCATCGCCTGCCCCAAGCAAGCCAACTGCGTCTCAAGGGAGGCATCCACCAATCGCGTACTGGTATGCAACAGGCAACTTCCCCGTGGAAGTGATGGGACCGCTTCAACATTGATGACGAAGGGAGTGTCTCGCTGTCCTGCCAGTTCAGCCTTGGCCGCTTCCAAAACACCGGCATCCAATGGATGTGCTTGAATCACCACGCTCTCCGCGTCGCGGAGCGCATTGATCCCTGCCTTGGCCTGAACAACGATCTGCTCACGGCACGATTCGGCCGACTCATGAAGAATCTTGGAAGCCACTTGAAACGCCAATTCGATCACGTCCGCTTCCATCGTCTGCCGCACCGTTCCCCGCGCCATGTCAAACTGTCTGGCCGCGTTGGTCAGCACGGCCACGGCCTGTCGGCGTTCATCCTCCGCGAGCCGTCGTCCTTCCGCCAACCCACGTTCATATTCCGCGGGCCCATCGGCTCCGCGAAACATCCCCCCCTCGTCGAACGTGTGAAAGGGCGCATCCTGTAGCCGGATCGCCCCGGACCGGACGGCTGCATGCTTCACCACCGCATGTTCCCCTCGCGCCAGATGAATCGCCAATAAACGCCGGACTGTGGCGATAACGGCCTCGGTCTGAAACGGTTTCAAGAAGAAATCGACAGCTCCGGCTTTCATCGCTCGCACAGCAAGCTCGATGGTCGCCGCCCCGGTCATCACCGCTCCGATGATCCGATTGTCGAGTTTCTGTACTTCTTCCAGGACGGCGATGCCGTCGCCATCCGGCAGCAACACGTCGACGATCAGCACCGTCGGGACAATCTGCCTGACCATCGCCAGGGCTTCCTGTCCCGAACCGGCAACGCGGACATTGATGCGCTCGGACCTGAAGAGCTCCAGAAAGAGATTCCGAATGCTTTCTTCATCATCGACGACAAGGACCGATCCCTGGACTCTCGAAAGTCCCTGCCCGTGAGAAGACATCAACGGCATAGCCGCAGCCGCCACTAGAGCATCTCCTCTCCGACACCGGCGATGACGATACGGCCTTCGTCCTCCAGCTTTCGGCAGACTTTGAGAATGTTTTGTTGCGCTTTTTCCACATCGGATACTTTGACCGGTCCCCTGGCTTCCATATCATCCTTCAGCATTTCCGCAGCACGACTCGACATATTCTTGAAGAACTTTTCCTTCACTTCCGGATTGGCGCCGCGCAGCGCCACTGGCAAATCTTCCTTGCTGATTTCCTTCATGAGCTCCTGAATTCCACGATCATCCACTTTCACCATATCGTCGAAGACAAACATCAGTGCCCGAATGTTGTCGGCGAGCGTTTGGCTTTTCTCCGTGATACGCGCCATGATGCCGCCTTCATTCGTTTTATCCATTCGCATCAGAATGTTGGCGATCACCTCGGTGCCACCGACACTATGCGCACCGCCCCCTGTACCTGCCAACAATGTTTCTTGTAGCGTATCGCTCAGTTCCTCCAGCACATCCGGCTGCACCTCTTCCATGGTTGCCAGCCGAAGCGCTACATCCCCGCGCATGTCCTCCGGAAGCGAGGCCAGGACCTGGCCGGCCTGGTCACTCTCCAGATGCGCCAGGATGACGGCGACTGTTTGGGCATGTTCTATCTTCAGCATTTGCGTAAGCGTTTTCACGTCGACCCACTTCAACGCTTCAATTCCAGGATAATTTTTCTGCGTCATGGACTCAATGATCCGCGCCGCCTTGTCTGCTCCCAGTGCTTTGGTCAGCACGGTTTTGATGAACTCTCGTCCTTGGAATTGCACGCCTCCCGCGGCGCTCGCCGCCTGAAAATCAGAAATGACCACTTCTTCATCCTCTCGGGAGATTTGAGCGGTTCCGTTCATGAAGCTCCCCAGCTTCTTGATCTCCTTCGGATCCAGTTGCTTCATGACTTGGGCGGCCGCTTCTTCACCGATCGCCCGAAGCAAAATCGCCGCTTTTTGTTCACCGGTCAGAGTATTTGCCATTGCCAGACTCTAGGTTGGACTTTTCAACCACTCTTTGACGACCACGGCCGTCGCATCAGGGTTTTTTTTGGCCATATCAATGATCTGCGCTCGATCCGGAGCACCCGGCAAGGTCGTTCCACCCCCATGGGTCGCACCAGAAAGCTCGGCCACAGACGCCTCTGCCTGTGCCTGTTCCATGTTTGTTCCCAACATGGCGAGCAACGGCCGCACGACAAACATGAGAATAACGGCAAAGAGAAGGATCCCCACTCCGTATCGAAGATAGGGCATCCACGGTTTCAACCCTTCCGATGCCACTTCCGCCGTCCCCGCCTGCGGTTCCTCGGCTTCCGTCCCAAACTGCACGTTCACAACTTGCACCTGATCTTGTCGTTCGGCCGAGAACCCCATCGCCTTTTTCACGATGTCTTCGATCCGCTTGAGATCCTCTTCCGAGCGTGGAATATACTTTCGTGCCGCAGCGGGAGCCTCCCCCGTCTGGCCTTCGCCGGCCTTGGCGGCTTCATACACCCCGTCGACTAATACCGCGACGGACAGCTGCTTGATGGCACCGACAGGTTCCACAATTTTCGACACGGTGCGACTGATTTCATAATTGACCGTTTCGTTTTTCGTTTGACTGCTGTTCGAACTGCTTTGTGCCGGCTCAACATCCGTCCCGGGCGGCACGTTCGACTGAACGCCTGGCACGCCGCCTCCAACCCCGTTACTCCCATTAGACTTCTCTTGGCCGCGCTGTTCGCTTCTCACCACCTGGCTATTCGGATCATACCGCTCTTCCGTCGTTTCGACTTTCCTGAAATCCACGACACTCGAGACACGAACAACGGCCTTATTGGGTCCGACGATTCGTTCCAACATCGTTTGGATGCGCGTCTCGATGTCCTTTTCAATGCTGCGCTGATAATCAAGCTGTGTATTGGTCAGCCCGGCCGTCTCATCCGTCACCGTCGCCGACAAGAGACGTCCGTGTCCGTCCACTACGGTCACATCGCGGGATTGAAGCCCCTCCACACTGCTCGATACCAAATGAATGACCCCCTGCACCTGTGCCGGCGAGAGCTGCTGGCCGCCACGAAGCGTGACGATCACGGAGGCTCTCGCTTTCTCCTGCTCACTCGCGAACAGTCGTCGCTCCGGTATGGCCAGATGGACGCGGGCCCGTTCCACTTCCGGCATCTGCGCAATGGTTCTCGCCAATTCCCCCTGCAAGGCCCGACGGTAATTCAACTTCTGAACAAATTCGGACATCCCGATTGAAGTCTTGTCGAAAATCTCGAACCCGACTCCACCGCCGTGAGGAAGCCCTTGGGTCGCAAGTTGCAATCGCAGGTCGTGAACCTGGTCGCTGGGCACCAGTACGGTTGAACCGCCTCCGGTCGTCTCGTACGGCACCTTGGTCTCCTTGAGCTTATCGATAATGGCGGCGGCGTCTTCGCTGCCAAGGTGGGTGAACAGCACTTGCATATCAGGCTGTTGCGTCCACAAGGCGATGGCGATCAGACCGGCAATGGATCCCGCCAAGGCGACGAGGATGATCATCCGTTGATTGATGGAAAACTTGGAGAACATGCCCACCCCTTACTCGTCAACCGAGACGACCGATCAGATTTGCATCCGTTGAATTTCCTCGTAAGCGGTCACCAGCTTGTTCCTGACCTGCATCATCAATTGGAACGACACATCCGCTTGCTGCAGCGCAACCATGGTCCGATGAATGTCTTGCGTCTCGCCGGTCATGAGCGCATCGACCGCCCGACTCGCTTCCTTTTGCGCATCGTTGACATTGCCGATCGCCGACTTGAGCGAATCGAGGAATCCTGGTCCGCCTGCTTTTCCAGTCGTGCCCGTGGATCCAGTCGATGCCACATCGACAATAGGAGCGATGCCGGATGCCACACCAGTGATTGGCCCCATCATTACCTCCCGATTTCCAGCGCCTTGTTCCACATCGTGCGTGTCGCATTGATCGCCTGCACGTTCGCTTCATACGCGCGCGACGCCCCGATCATATTCACCATTTCCTCCATCACATTGACGTTGGGAAGCCGGACGAATCCTTTTGGATCGGCATCCGGATGGTGTGGATCGTAGATCAGTTGCCCGGGCTTGGGATCTTCTTGCACCCGTGAAACAGAAACCCCTTCAAGAGCATGGGCCGATGGGCCCACAACCACCTGCCGAAACGATCGCTGAAATGCACTGGGAACCGCCGTCGATCGAAAGACCACGTCCCGCCGCTTATACGGACCGCCTGACGGCGTTTTCGTCGACTGCGCGTTGGCAAGATTGCTGGCAATGACGTTGAGTCGTCGCCGTTGGGCATCTAACCCGGACACCGAGACAGCCAGACTGTCGGACATCTCCATAGGAAACCTCCTAGGTATCAAAAATGACTCGTCAACCGCCTCCCTGAGGTGGGAGGCTCAGCAATTCGTTAACGTCCCTCCCGTATGGCATTCAACAGCCCGTGAAACTTCTTCGAAAGGATGGTGGCGGCAGCGTTATACTGCATGACGTTTTCGGACAACTTCGCCATCTCCAATTCGAGATTGACCGAGTTGGCATCGAGCGGAATGTCGCCGGCCGGCACTTCATTGAGCTTTCCGGTCACGGCCTGCACTCCCTCCGCCCCCCTGAGCCCAAAATGCCGCGGCTGGGTCGCCGCCAGGACAATGGGGAGACGCCCCTTGTGTGCCGACTGCAGTTGATCCATGAACGTCAGCTCCGATGCACGATAGCCCGGCGTTTCTTCGTTGGCGAGATTGGAGGCGATGACCCGTTGTCGACCACTACGAAGGTCGAGCGTGCGCTCCAACAACCGCATTGTTCGATCGAAGATCGTCATACTCCTGACTCCTTTCAGCGTGACATCCCCTCGTCCTTGCAACCTGGATGCCGGTCTTCACATTCAAAGGTCACCCGCCGACGCAGTTCCAGGCTGCACGTCCTGGGTTCAGCCCTCCCGCCTCTTCAGCACTCAGTCACACACATGGATTGCCTGGAACAAATTTGCCCATCGGCAATTCTGGTTACCCTCCCGGCGAACTGGACGCCGAGTGTTCGCCCTCCCGATACTCCCGGAGTTTGTTGCGGAGCGTGCGAATGCTGATGCCCAACTCTTTCGCCGCATGCGTCCGATTGTCTTTCACGCGGGCCAAGGTTTTGAAAATCAGCTCTCGCTCCATCTCCCACAGCGACCCATTGGCCGGTTGCGCTGCACGCACAAACGGGATGGTAACCTCCTCGCTCCGTTCAGGAGGACAATGTTCCGGCAAGATTGCGCCCTGGCCGGCTAACAACAACGCCCGTTCCATCACGTTCTCCAACTCACGCACATTTCCTTTCCAGGGCAACCGTTGCAAATGTGCCAGAGCACCCTCCGACACGACCGGGGGGGTCAGACCGTTTCTCATGGCCGATTGGTTCACAAAGTGGCGCGCGAGGATGGGAATATCGACGACCCGCTCTCGTAACGGTGGCACCGTTACGGGAAAGACGTTTAATCGATAATAGAGATCTTCACGAAAGCGGCCTTGCTCAACCTCCCGATAGAGCACACGGTTCGTCGTGGCGATGACACGAATGTTGACGGGAACCGGGTCACGCCCGCCGATCCGATCCACCTCACGTTCCTGTAGGACGCGCAACAGTTTCGCCTGGAGGGCCAGATTCATTTCGCTGATTTCGTCCAAGAGGAGGGTGCCGGTGTGAGCCATCTCGAACTTCCCGACTTTCCGGATGACGGCACCGGTAAAGGCACCTCGCTCATGACCGAAGAGTTCACTCTCCAATAATCCATCGGGAAGCGCGGCACAGTTGACTGCAATAAACGGTCGATGGGCCCGTGGACTTCGCAAGTGGATAAACCGTGCCAGCAACTCTTTGCCCGTTCCGCTTTCACCATGAATCAGGACGGTGGCCTGACTGGAGGCCACTCCTTCTATCGTGCTCAGGAGTCTCACCATCCCCGGATCTTGGCTGAGCAGGGCTCGGTGTTCCACCTGATGAACCGGCTGACCGAGGCCAACCCCTTCCTCACGGCCTGCTTTGAGATTGGCAATCGCCCGTTCCAGCACATCCATGGAAAATGGCTTCAGCAGATATTCGCTGGCTCCCAGCTTCATGGCCTCAACGGCGGTTTCAACCGTCCCATAGGCCGTCATGAGGACAATCGCCGTCTGAGGGGCGCGGGCCTTCATCTCCTTGATCAGCTCGAGACCAGTGAGGCGCGGCATGCGCAAATCGGTCAAGACCAACCAAGGACGAAACTTTGTGATCCGCTCCAATGCCTCTGTCCCATCAACCGCTCCCTGTACGGCATAGCCGAGTCGCCTGATAGTTTCCATCAAGGCGATACGCATCGACGGATCGTCGTCAACGACCAGAATCCGCTCCTGCTCCTCACCGGTTTCTGCCGTCGGGACTTGCTTCTCACGGTCACTCATAAGACGAATCCTCCATGAGGACGATCTCTCCCGCCGATCGCTCGGCGTCATTGACATCACAGTCTTCGCAACCGGGGCCGGTCTTGGCACTCACGTCTCCGGCTACCGAAGGATGAGGGAGTATGATTGAACAGGCCGTGCCCTGCCCCACCGTGCTCTCGACGTCGATCCGTCCATGGTGGGCGTCCACAATGGAATGCACGATGGCGAGCCCCAGACCCGTGCCCTCGTCTTTCGTCGTAAAAAATGGATCGAACAGGCGCGACCGATGCGCCGGATCGATCCCCATACCGGAATCACGGACGGTCAGTCGTACTGCGGGAGACCCCAGCGTCTGAAGCGGCTCCTGGGAGAGACTGATTCCTAACTCGCCTCCGTTCGGCATCGCCTGTACGGCATTGACGACCAGGTTCACAACGACCTGTTTCAACTGTCCATCGTGACACCACAACAATGGCACCTCCCGGCTGATGTCCATACGGATGTTCACGGGTACTTTGGCAATCGCATGAGCGGCCAACTCGATCGAGTCGCTGAGTAACGATTCCGTGTCGTGCCACGCGCGGGTCAAGTGCACCGGGCGCATATACAGCAGCAGATTCGCCAACAGACCATCCATCAACCGAACGGCCTGCGAAATCTGCTGCGCGTACCGTTGCGTAGGTTCATGCGCGTCGAGGTCTCGTTGCAGCAGAGACGCAAAGAGTTCCACACTGCCCAATGGATTGCGGATCTCATGCGCGATCCGACCGATCAACTCACCCATCGCGGCGAGCCGATCCTTTCGTTGCAATTGCTCTTCGAGTTGATAGACCCGGGTGATGTCCTGAAGCAGCACAAGCTGCCCGGAATCATCACCGGAGTCGTTTCGAAGCGGGACCTGGCTGATGGACACCACGCTCTGTCCGATGCGTTGCGGGCGATCAGAGACGGTGAGGCCTCGCTCCGCCAAGACCTCCGGGATGCGATGATTTCGCAGTTCCACATCGCTCGCCCCAAGGAGCTGCTCCGCGGCGCGATTGCTGCGAGTGATGACCCCGCATTCGTCCACCACCACCACCCCCGTCGACAACGACTCAAGAATGCCATCCAAGCGCACGCGCATGGCTTCGTTATCGACAAGCTGTCGCCGAAGCGCATCGTTGCTCTGCGCAAGTTCGGCATCCATCTCCTCCACCCGTGCCGTGAGCGCACTGTAGGATTGCTGTAACGTATGCGCGGCCTCGTCGAAACTCTGAAACGCCGCCTGCAAGAGGGCCCGTTCGTCCGGATTCGTCGCCAGGCTGGTCATAGCCCCTCCGCTTTTCCTGTATGCCGGACCGTCTGCGCGGCCCCCTTGAGCGAGGCCGAGAGCCGGTTGACCATCTCGTCATCCGCGCGGCCGAGTTCCGCCAGCGCCACCGTGGCGCGATCGTATTGCTTCAGTGCAGTCCAGTGCTGTGCCATTTGCAAGCGAGCCCATTCAGCCTGGCGCACATTGGGTTTTTTCTCCAATACCGACTGATACGCTGCGATCGCTCGTTCGTGCCGATTCAGCCGTGACAATGTGTCCGCGTAGGTCAACAGCGTATCGGAAGACGCGACCGCCCCGACCTTGAGACCTTCTTCATACGCGAGCGCCGACTCTTCGAGCTTCTCCAGCTCTCCCAACGTCTTGGCCAGCTCAAGGTACATCGCGGGGCGCTCCCGATGACCGGGATGGCGCAGCAGCCACGTGCGGCACAACTGGAGGAGACCCTGCATGTCTCGCTGCTGCCGCATAGTCTTCACCAGCAATAGCACGACTTCCCCTTCGTAGGCTCCAAGCGGAAACTGAAAGCGATATCGCTCGAACACCTTCCGCGCCGCATCGGGGTCGCGCTGATCCAGATAGATTTTGCCAAGCCCGATCAAGGCCGGCTCGATCAACCCTGGCTCGGCGTGCGCCTTGATCACCTGCTGGTAAAGGCTGCTCCCTTCCGTCGAGAATCCCAGCCGACGATGCGCGTCAGCAATCTGCAGCAAGAGGGGCGATCGCGCATACCGTTGTCTGGCCACAGTTCCATGCCGATGGAACAAACTGACCACCGTCAGATCATCCTGCGAGGCGATAGCGGCTTCCATCCATGGAGTCAGCAGCGCAGTCAGGCGGTCTGCCGCTTTCGTCGCCCAGGGATCGGTCACCTGGGCCGTCTTCAGCGTGATCTCCCGGTAGAGTCCAATCGCCTGGTTCATGTCATGACGCTGCTCTGCCGCTTTCGCCAGATAAAAGAGTGCCTCGCTCCCGGCTGGGTTTTCCGCTTCTCGCGCGGCAATGTCTTCCAACAGTGCTCGGTACGATGCGGCGTTCTGAAACGGAACTGGGACATCGTGCATCATGGCACTGACGGTCCGCCCCAGTGACTCGATGTCGCTGGTCTGCATCGTCTCCGTCTGCTGAGCCGCTAAGCGGAGCTTGGCTGTCGTGGCCGGCAGGCTATAGGGATAGAGCGCGGGAAGAAGGGCATAGACAAACTCTGCAAGTCGCTGGTTCGCGCCGGCCCTCAGGCTCTCGGCGAGCTGTAACAGCGCCGCGGGCGTATGCTCATAGCGGGGATAGAGGTTATACAACAAGAGCAGCAACTCCCTTGCGGAGGTTTCATGCTGGAGCCTGATTTCCGTCACGGCAAACCGGTGAATCGCAAGCGGATCTGCCTTGACCAAACGCGGCCACCGTCGATAGGCGAGGTCAAAGAGCGGTTGGGCGTCGGAATATCGCTGTTGCCGATACAAGGCATGGGCTAACCCCAGCGTGGCACCTTGCAACAGCGGCTCGTGCTCCGTCCGTGTGCGCACATTTGAAAACGCATGCTCCGCCTCGCTCCACTTACCCATCGCCATAAACGCATAACCCAGACCGAGCAACGATCGTGGACCATCGAAGTGACGGCTCTCGGCATGCGCCATCGCTTGCTCATAGAACACCTGGGCTTCTTGATACCATCCTTGCTCAAAGTAGAGATCACCCATCCGCCACTCTGCTCTCCGGGCATTGACCGACTGCGGATGGTCTCGCACGAGTTTCTTATACTCCTGGATTCCCGACGCGCGACCTTGGCCGGAGGAGTCCTCACGAAGGGCCAACTCAATGAGAAACGCCTTGGCCGACGGCACAAGCGGGCTTTCAGGGTGGTCCGTGACAATCTTGACGAAGAATCGTTGAGCCTCCGCCCACGCTTGCTTCCTGTACGCAGACTGCCCCTCCTGCCAAGCCAATCCATCGATCCCGGTCGACTGACCTTCCAGCCGTGGGCCATCGTCCGGCAAGAGCAGAGCAAGCCGTTCAACCGGCGCCTGGCTTTTCACCGCGGCCAGCCGTCCACCGGCGGGCATACCGGAACTCTTCCCCGAGGGAAGCGCCTGTCCGATGACCAGCTGAGGCCCGGCCGCCCAGACGACACTCAGGAGCATCACTCCGACATATAGAAGACGGCATAGATTCACAGCGGGAAGACATCAGCAAGGCTCATGCCCTTCGCCACACTCAAAAACTTGAGGAAAATCAGGAGAGTTATGGAGAGGAATTGAGAATCAGCCGGAATCGCGTCAGGACTGGCATCGACTAGGTCGGAAGGTCGTCAATCTTTTGACTGGATACGCGGGGCCAGAGCGGAAGAGTTTCCACATGGGAGCGTGGATCGACTCCCTTGCGTTTCAGCTTTTCAACCAACGTGGTTCGATTCAAGTGGAGCAACTGCGCGGCTCTGGACGTAACCCCATTCGCCTTGCGCAACGCTTCCATGATGAGATGCTTTTCGTACTGTTCCACTTCTCTCGAGAGATTGATCCCATCGTCGTTGAACCGGATGAACTGTTCCTTGAATTCAGGCGTCATCGACCGGCGACCGAATTTTTGAGGCAAGTCCTCGACACCCAGCGTCCCCTGTTTTTTCAGGACAACCAATCGCTCGATCATGTTCTCCAGCTCGCGAATGTTACCGGGCCAATCGTACTCGATCAAGAACTGCAGCGCCTCAGTCGAAAAGCCCGACACATCCGTATGTTTGCTCTGATTGAACCGGGCCAGGAAATGCTCAATGAGCAGCGGAATATCGCTTCGGCGTTCGCGAAGAGGAGGAATCAGGATGGGAATGACGTTGAGCCGATAGAAAAGATCTTTCCGAAATCGCCGTTCCTCCACCTGCAACTCGAGATCCTGATTCGTCGCCGCGATAATGCGCACATCCACATGAATCGTGCGATTGCCTCCGACTCGTTCAAACTCCCGCTCCTGCAACACCCGCAGGAGCTTGACCTGCAAGGGAAGGCTCATCTCGCCGATTTCATCAAGAAAGATCGTCCCGCCGTTCGCCAATTCAAACCGACCCATCCGCGAATGAGTAGCGCCGGTGAACGCACCTTTTTCGTGTCCGAAGAGTTCCGACTCCAGCAGGTTTTCAGGAATGGCCCCGCAGTTGACCGGAACGAGCGGGCGGTCCCTTCGCAAACTGTTGAAGTGAAGCATCCGGGCAACCAACTCTTTGCCGGTCCCGCTTTCCCCTTGGATCATGACCGTGCTGTCGCTGTCGGCGACCTTTTGCACGAACTCCAACACCTGTTGCATCGGCTCACTGACTCCGACCAACTGCTCTAATCGATACTGATCACGGACGGCTTTCCGCAGCAGGTGGTTTTCCTGTCGCAGCCGATAGAACTCCGCCGCCTTTCGCACCACGACCGCAACCGTCTCAAGATCAAAGGGTTTGGTAATGAACTCAAAGGCCCCGGACTTCATGGCCCGAACCGCGGTTTCGATCGTCCCGAACCCGGTCATCATGATGGGAATGATTTTGGCATCCTGCTTGGCCAAACGATCGATAATCTCCAGCCCATCGATATCGGGCAACTGCAAGTCCGTGATCACGATATGAACGACCGACTCCTTGGCAATGTGAATGGCCGCGTTGCCGTCCTCGGCCATGGACACACCATAGCCTTCATGCAGAAGCACCTCCTGCAGAATTGCCCGGACGGCCGCATCATCATCGACAATTAATACGTTGACTTGGTTCATACTCATAAAATGTGGAATACGAAATGCATGGCGGGCTTAGAATAATGGCCCACGCCACTCTTTGCAAGCGATATCAATTACTTTTACAAGGGTCGGTAAACCGGAAGTGGATCGAACATCCGGACATTCTACCCTCCGTCCATCCGACCAGAGGACGAATGCGCGGTCGTGATCCGGACCAGTGCTGCCGCAGGAACCCGCACTGAGAAGAAACCACATTCCCTCACCGCGCCATCGACGGAGGTGGATGCATGTCCTTCACTCATGTCCTGTCGGTCCATCCGGAAGGGGGAGTGCGTCATGCAGCGTCCTTGTGAACCAGCGTCAATCGTTAAGATACCGAAGCCTGGCCCTATTAATGGATTGTGCTGGGCTATATCTTATATAGTATAGTACGCTCGTCCATGTGGGAGATCTACGAACACCGTCGAGCGAGCAGGAGCCTTGATCGCCTTCCGGTTGAGTTACTGAAACGCTATGAGAAGTGGAAAGACATCGTGCGGATCTCAGGCCCGGCAGGCTTGCGTCTCATCAAGGAGTTCCACGATGAGCGGCTTCAAGGAGAATGGGAAGGACATCGATCATCACGACTGAATGTGCGGTATCGAGTGATCTACAAGGTTGAAGCCCAGCGCATCCTGGTAGTGGTCATGGACGTCACCGCGCACGATTATCGGAGGCAATGATGAAAATGAAAGACGTTCGTCCGGCAAAAGTACGGACTGCGGTGTCGGTAGGAGAATCCGTTCGGATCGTTCGTGAACTCCAGGGGCTCACGCAGAGCGAACTGGCACGCAGGACCAAAATTCCACAGTCCACAATCTCGGCGATCGAAAACAACACCATCAATCTGGGCGTCGAACGGGCCAAAACCCTGGCGCTGGTACTGCAATGCCATCCCGCCGTCCTGGTCTTTCCAGGCTGGGACGTGACCAAACAACCCGCTGCCTAACCACTGACCCACGATAGTCAGCTTCACTCATCCACCAACCACTCCTCACTCGATCCTCAAGCAAGGACTGTGAGCGAAACACGCCTCCCTATTGCTGATCGGCCCAACAAGTCCTTCGTAAATCCATAGCTCAGTCGGACAGCGTATCAGTCGTCTTGACCCATTCTAAATATGTCCACAGATATAATGGACCCACGGCAGTGACAACGGATTGGCCATTATCAATGCGCTCGACGTATTCACCATGCATGAAAAGACGCACGACCCCCTTTACCTTCTACATCAAAAATCACTCGGAGTTCGAGGACGTCGGCACCCGCATGCTTGCGCAATGGGCGCAGGGCATGGCCACCTCGCTTCGTCTTTACCGGACGAAGTCGCCAAGAGACCACTCGGAACACTTGACCCCAAGGCCGAGAGTCTGTAAAACTGCAACTCGTTCAAATCATTAGGAAGCTGGCGTAGCTCAATCGGCAGAGCAGCGGTTTTGTAAACCGCAGGTTGGAGGTTCGATTCCTCTCGCCAGCTCCAACCTCACCTTCGCTCAGCTCAAGATTGGATTGGGATAGTTTCTGAGAGCGGTGGACTTGGACTGTGGCCCTGGGAACGACGCACTCTATCGCTGGATGCGGAGAACGGGGCCAAGGGTCAGCCACTTGATCGGACCCAGTGCGGCCTTGTGCGGAAGGTGCCCCACGTACCAGAAGACGATGTCTTGTTCCTGAATCCCCTCTTGGTCCTGATCGTAGGCGAGTTCCCCTCGGGCACCAAACGTCCAGGGTTCATCTTCCCAACGCTTGTTCCGCCGAACTGCAATATCCATATCCGAAAATGAGTCCCTTGTCAGGGCCTCATCGGTCAAGGGGCTATAGGCCTGACCCGGCATCACCCACACCCCATGCCCCGTCGGTTGATCCCGAACAAACCAGATCCGATCCGGCACGTTCGTATCATTGATCTCGTTCGTATACTTATGCCATCCGGCCCCCCACCCCTCGTCTTTTCCACCGACATCATAGCGAAACACCTGGTCTTGCCCATTGCCGTCGATGTCGAAATCAAATCGCCAGTAGGGATGGTGCACATGGTCGGTATTACAAGACAGGCCTCGGCTATGAACGACCGGATGAATTTCTCCATCCCGCGAGATGTACCATGCCTGATAAATGTGGTATTCGCCGATTCTGGCGTAGACCCCCAGCTCCAGCCATTCCACCTCGTCATGGTGATAGGTCTGCGCACAGACTTTCTTGTCTCCACAATTCGGAATGGGCACGGTATTCGTCCAACTCAACCGATCCTGGAACGGGCCGCACCGGCCGGTTGCCGCACGAGACCCACCCAGTGAAAAGGGATTCCACCAGTGCCGCTCTTTCTCATACTTGACTCGAAGGACGGGCATGCTCGCTTTAGCCAGCACTTTTTCTCCGGCATAGAACACGTTCCGTAACACCAGACCGGTATCGTCGCTGATGTCCCAATCAAGGCTCCATGGTGTGAAATCGATATGGCCGCCTCTGTCTTCAGCCAAGAGGAAAGACGGCGAGAAGAGACCGCCCAGCAACGCCAAGAGGAGGATGATTCGCTGTTTCACAGGCCGCTCCTTTACGGATGTGCGTCTTCTTTTTCGACCTTCAGAACGGTTTGTGCGCTCAGATCGACAACAGCCCAATATTCCGGATTACCGGTGAGCCCCTTGGAAAACGTCACCCAGAAGACCCGGTGACCGTACCCCGGTTCGTTCCACAGCACCCCGTCTCCCGGCTGCATGAGAATCGCGTGACCATCCAGCTGCGGAAGCCCGCCCGGAATTCGGCTGTCCTTTCTCGCCAGATCGATGGCCTGCTGCATTTCCTCCTCTCCCTCCGGAGGAAGGTACGACCGATCTCTCTGCACGATCGTGATGACATCCTCACCCTTTATCTCAACATCCACGGCAACATCGTTCGTATAGCTGTAAAACAGCAGATGATGTTTGGGCATCATTCCGGTGCAACATTCGGAAAGATGTGTGGTACTCGGATCGGTGACCGTTACGGAGATGACCGTGTAGCGACTCCCAAGGACCTGGCGGAGTTTCGAGTTGGTCACGGCTTTCGCTGCGAGGTCCGAGGCTCTCGCCGTCGACGCCGCCCCATCCGCTACAGTGCCCAGGCCGGCGGGAAGCGCGGTGATCCCCATCGGTCTCCTGCGTACACCGTCAGCGGGATCATCGAATTCCAACCGATGGACATGACCAGGAGGGAAAGGCAGGGAAGCAGCCGTGACGGTTTCCGGACTTCGTACTTCACTGTGCTGGCGTGGACCGGACAATGCCGAACAACCCTGATGCAACAGCACAAGCATCAGCAGAAGCAGTCGACCATGAGCGGACACCGGCTCACCCCTTCTCATCAGATTTGTTCCGCAATGACACCACCCCAAGGATGGGAACTGCCGATCATGCCGCGGCAACCTTCATGGCCACCTTTGCCGCAAACTTCGCCAGGCCGACCGCCCCGTCGAGGACAAACGCCAGTTTCTGCCGTTTTTCCGCATCGAGTCGTGCACGATTCAACAACGTATCCAATTCGTCGATCTCCGGCTGGTTGAACGGAATCATCCTCGACACCGTCTCGTTAAACGTGTCGGCCAGTTTCTTGTACAGCCTGGACCGATGAAGCAATTGCAAGGCGCGCAATTCCGGATCACCGTCGGAATCGCGAATGGCCTGACTCACCTCATTGATCTCCTCAAGCAGCGCAGCTTGAGTGGCTCGAACGTCGGAGGATTTGGCCACCACGAACTTGACGTGAGGACCAAGCGCGTCCAACACTTCCTGAGCATCGTCCTTCGCCACATTCAACTTGGTGAAGAACTTCCGTATGTCAGTGGCAGCCGTTTCACCAAGCTCGATCCCCTCTCTGATCTGAGTGATCAGCGCGTCATTCTGTTTGAGAAAGGCGGTGATACCTTCGACGCTCATCGGGATACTCATTGAGGCCTCCTCCAGCTCACAGGGTCTTCGCCATTCCTATTCACTTGACTCGTTCGATAAGGTCCATGAGATCCACCGTCAGCGATCGCGTCCGATCCAACGCTCGTGATTTGAGAAACCGATAGGTCGCCGCTTCACCCAGCGCCTCGTTCACCGTCCGCGAACTGGCGAGCACCTGAGCCAACCGATCCGATCCACCTGGGACGTATTCCACCAACGCCCCAACGAACTCGGGATCGACCGAGGCGAGGAATGATTTCTGACTGTACCGCTCGATCTGTGTATGGATCGTCGCGAGCTCACCCCACGAATCTTCAATACGGCTGACCGCCTCCAGTACCGCACAAAAATCGTCCTCGAATTGCTTCTTCACCGCCTGTTCAAGTCCTTGGTACTCAGCAAGATACGTCTTGCCGATCAAGTAGGACACCGCCCATGCATCGACCCCTTTCTTCGTCAGCACATTCTGCGGTGACGCGGCAATGAGCGCATGTCGCGCTTCGGCGGCCTGAACGAGCTTGATACTGGTATCAAGGTCATCGAGCGATTGCTTCAAATACTCGATCCGTTTTTGAGTATCGCGATGGTATTGGTGGAGATTGGTCTGCGCGGCATCGATCTTGACACCTTCTCGTTTGACCAGATCTCGAACCGCGTTGCTCTGAATCGAATGACAGCCTGCTTGGGCAACCAGCACGAGCAGCGCCACAGCGACGACGACTCTAGGTGACTGCATGAAAGGCTCCTTCCTGTAACTACCCTCTCACCGCAAGGCCTTTACGGACTCGCTCAGCTGTCGGATGTCCGCTTTGTCTATCGTGACATCGATGTCAAGATAACGTTTGACCATCCCGTTGAGCCGACGCAATGCGGCAAGATTCGTTTGATAGTCGTCAAATCCGCTGTAGTCAGTCGGCCTGGTGTTCTCTTCGATCTTTCGCTCGGCTTCCACCTGGGTATGAATGACGTTGATGAGAGTCGGAATCTCACGGATGAGGCTGTTCATATCGCCTTGGCCTTTTTCAAACACGATCGTACCCTGTTTGTCTTTGCGTTCCGGAAGGTCCTTGAGACGCATGCTATTGATGGCATGGATCAGTGCGCTTCGCATGTCGGGGGCTGTTCCGAATTCTTTGATCGTCGCCGAAACCAGCGCGCCTCTGCCGGCCTCGTCCGCCGGACCGGGGTCGGTCGTCGCCCATTTCAACGCCAGGTTGAGTAGCGCCAGTTGCTTCGTGTACTGATACCAGTACGCATAGCGCTGGTCGATCGTCTCCAGGAGTTGGCGATGCATGTCCATCAGCCTGGCGTTTTCGGCATAGGCCTGATCCTTGGCGAGCAACGCCTGCTTGACTTCCGGCGGCGTCGTGCAACCGATACACAGGGTGCTCAGTACAGCGAGAACGGTGTGCGCCGTTTTCATGACCATCTCTCCTTCCGACTCATCACCCGGCAGGAACACGAATTGACATCGCACTCAGCGTTCAGGAGACATCTGTTGGGAAGCGACTCAAGGGTAGCGAGAGCGGAAAACGATTGCAAGGACGATATCGGGTTTTGATGGATTTTGTGGTCCGAAGATCCGTATAGACCAGTACAAACTAGGAGATCTGCTAGGCGATCTCACGTAGAATGTCCTGGTAGTACGTCTCCAGTATGCCGGCTTGAGCCTGCTGCACGATGACCAACTGACGTTGGTCGAAGGTATTCGCGCAGTACAAATACTGAAACCCTAGAAATCTTCCACGCTCGACATGGACCTGTCGACCGTCCGGCTCCTCGCGTGTGGTCTCGGCGAGCACGTCGCGGCCCATGAGTTGTTCCCATGCCGTTTGAGCGGAAGGCCGATGATTTTCATAGAGGGGATGCTCGGCATCGCTAGAGATCGCGATGGCTTCAGGAGCAAATGGGCGACCCTCATCTGGCTCTGGTGATTCATCCCATATGACAGTCTCCTGACTTCTGCGCTGCAACCGATAACATGGTCCGTCCTCTACAAGTTCTTCGACTGTGTGATATTGGACGGGGATGGGAGGTTCGATCAGCTGTAACCCTCTCGCCGCCAGGGCTCGCTGGAAAGGCACTCGTCTGGCCAGTTGCCTGCTTTTCTCACACACCATCACGTGCCCCTCTGAAGACAGCACATCCACCAGGTTGTCCAACCGACGACCAAGCCCTGTTCGCTGTTCGAATGCCGCCTGAAGTGTCGGATCGTTCCCACGTTCAAAGGTCCGCCAACTTCGGCTTGGAAGTCCAGGATCTTGCTCAGCCTGAAACAGCGCATGGGTGGCCACCGCAAGATCGTAGCAACCGGAAAGCCGCTGGACCTCTCCGTCCACACAGTCGAAGCGGAGATTGCGTATGCCCAATCGGTCAGCTTGTTTTTGTGCGACCGCAATGGACGCGGGTGACCGGTCGACCCCCACAAAACTCTTCTCCGGAAACAGGCGTGCACAAAAAGAGGTCAGAATCCCCAGTCCACAACCAAAATCGAGGATCTGCTTCGCAGCACTACACTGCACCGCCATCCATGGAGCGATCGCTTCGTAATAGTCGTATCGCTGGCTGTACAGCACCGGAAAGATCGTCGGACGGGCAGCAACATCATAGAAGGCAATCTCATCGCGACGATCGCCTACGCGTTTTCGTTCGGCGCATGACGCAAGCTGTTTCAGATCGTCCGGAGAGAATTGTTCCTGTTGCCAGGCAAAGTAATCGTGGTCGGTCGTGAACTTCCTGAGTCCCCACCAGGCCAGATGCTCGAAGAGGGCCGCTCGTATCTCATCTGAAGAGGGGAGCATATGGCCGATGGCTTCTGGCCGAGGACTAGGTGAAAAACCGGCGTATCATCCTGAATGTTCCGTGCTATAGGCCATTCGCTATACGCTCCTCGCCTCAGCACGACACACTTCACGCTTTACGCCTGACACTTCAACGGAAATCACGGCCTCTTCAGCATGATGGCGTCGAAGTACGTCTCCGGTACCGGATGGGGTAACCGTAGCTGTCCGGATCCGAATGCCACATACTTTTCACAGGTCAGCTGCTCCAGACCAATCGGGCCCTTCGCGTGCAACTTCCCGACACTCAACCCCACGTCATGCCCCATCCCGAAACTCTCTCCAGCATGCAGCCTGGTCGACGCATTCACCAGCACGGCGCCGGCATCGACTTCCCTGGTGAATCGAATCGCCGACTCATAGCGGTTGGTGGCAATCACCGCCGTCAGACAGGGGCGATGGGCGGCAATGTGCGCCAACGCCTCGTCCAAGCCTTCCACCATCTTGATGGCTAAGGTGGGTCCGGCAAACTGCGTCCGCCAATCGGCCTCCGTTGCGGGGACAATTGCCGTATGGCCCGTCATGGCCATCTGCCCCATGAGGGCGACGGTCTTCGGGCAGGCATGCACCTCCACTTTAAACTGATCGAGTAATCGATTGATCAACGGCGGCAGGAACTGTCGCCCGATCACCTGTTGCACGAGCAACGTATCCAGGGAGTTGGAGGCTCCCGGCTGTTGGACTTTCGAGTTAATCACCAGATTTTGCGCCATCGGAATGTCGCTGTCGCCGTCGATATACAGCTGCGTCACCCCCCCGTCATCGCACAACACCGGCACCTTCGCCTGCTCCGCGACAGCCTTTCGTAACCCGGCGCCGCCTCGCACGATGAGGGCGTCCACCGCTTTTGCCGATCGCATCAGTTCGAGCGCCACATCTCGATCCGGCCGATCAATTAGAACCCAAGCCCCAGCCGGCACCCCACTCTTCAAGGCCGCCTCACGCAACCCCGCATCAATCGCCTGATGGGTATGCCGCCATTCCGGAGCCCCGCGAAGAATACAGAAATTCCCCGACTTCAGCCCCAACGCAATCGACTCCACCGTGACGAGCGGACTGCGCTCCGAAAGCACCCCTAGCACGCCGATCGGTACCTTGACCCGCGAGACGAGCAACCCATCCGGACGCTCCTGCCGTGACACCACCAGCCCCACCGGATCCGGCAGCTCGGCAATCTGATGAAGTTGCCCAACCATCTCGTGAATCTGTTCAGCCGTCACCCGCACATGGGTCACGGCAGCCTTCATCCCCTCCTTGGCGGTTCCCTCCCCAAAAGACTTCCCCACCGCCTCGACATCCTTCGCGTTCGCCGTTAGAATTGTGTCGTGGTCAGACGCCACACGCTCAGCCATGGCGTGAAGCGCGGTCGTCTTGACCGGGCCAGGGAGGAGCCGCAGGGCGCCGGCAATACTCCGTGAGTCTTTACACAGCTTTTCGATGTATAATTTAGCAGGAACGTCAATCGCCATAAGCCTCATGATCCACAAACAGGTTCAACTGCGTCGTTGCCGTCACGAGCACCTCGTGAGCACCGGCCTGATGATGGAGACGGCGGACTATAACACGCGTTTTTTCGATCAGTAAACCACGGTCGAGATCTCAGACGTGCCGAGCAGGGCACTGATCAGTGAGGATGACGAATAACAAACCGGCAGGAGCACGTCGAGATAGGCCGGACGAAGGAGGAACAATGCGGTCTGGAGTGCAAATGAACGGACGCGGGTGCTACTTGGCGCTTTGCCTGATCCTCACAACAACCTTGGGAGCCTGTGCGCAGTTGAAATCCGCACAGACGCTGACGGCACCAACGCAGGCCACCCCTGAACAAGTCGCCGAACGAGAGCGGGAGAGCCAGCCGCCCAAAGCCGTGCAAGCGCGTTCGGCCGACAGCCCCCGCCAATCGTGCCTGGTCACGTTTGACGATGAAGCCGCACTGGGCCAGATCTACGGGCATGCCAGATCGACATTGGCCCTCAAAACCAGCCGTGGGTCAAACGGACAGCTGCAAGTCTGTGACAGTACCAAGCACACCAACTGCTGGACCTACCGTCAACAC
Organism: Nitrospira sp. BLG_1; assembly: GCF_047338595.1. NCBI lineage: Bacteria > Pseudomonadati > Nitrospirota > Nitrospiria > Nitrospirales > Nitrospiraceae > Nitrospira > Nitrospira sp. BLG_1. The sequence goes on along the minus strand of NZ_JBLFBO010000010.1, from coordinate 20,023 downwards.
TGTTCACGCAGCGACATTAATCTTGAGACCATCGGCTCGGCCCATTATCATTTGAGCATGGAGACCGGGATCGAGTGTTATACCCTCCCGGATCCTGGAGACGGCCTGGGACGAGGATTCGGTAGGCTCGTGGAATGGAAGTGCACCGATGTGGATTGGGTCAGAACCCCGCGCGTCCTGACCTCCCATGACCAAAGTCAGTGGGTCAAAATATGGCTCAGCACAACCGATACCCATGCGCCCATCTACTTCGACATGGACTCGATTCAGGTGCTCCCCGATACCTCGATCCAGCTCTGGTTCCGAAAGCGGGATGGCACCTGGTGGTTCTGGCCCGAGCTGCAAGCCAACACCACATGGACGCTCCGTGACCATGTGCGCGATGTCTCCGAAGTGCGGATCCGAGGAGCCCGAGCAGGCCGAACCAGCTCCTACGTCATCGGCGCGGTGACGATCCGGGACTGAGCACCACATCCCTCAACGGATTCATACGGTTCGACTTGGCTCACACAGGGTCTGACGAGTCCATTCCGGGCTTGCCGAAGCATGAAGTCTGAGCGTTCGCCTCAGCGTCACTTGACATGCGTGGAGACACTGGTCGGGCTGCAGAATCAGTGACAACAATTCCTGGCAGGCTCGCACGGCTTGAGGGGACGGTAGGAGTGGCGGCCATGTGCCACCTCGTCGCGCTGCGCTTGCTCAGAGCCCCCTCTTCTATTTTCAGGACGAGACCAAATAGTTTCAAGACGTCTTCTGCGAGGGCGATGGCGACCGATGTCCCTCTTCCCGAGCCAGCATCGTCGCCAGCCAGGCCCAGACGACCATCATTGGCACCAACGCCAACGCAATGTGAGTTGTTGTGGCACCGAGAGCTTTCACACCCGTGACGAGCCATCCGGTTGAAGCGTCGCCGCCGCGAGAAATGGCCGTGTCGATAAAATTCTTCGCTTTATATTTCTCTTCTCGACTGACGACGGTGAAGAGCACTTCACGCGCCGGCTTCGAGAGCGCATACTCCCCCACCCGCCGCAGGACGGAAAAGACGACGTAGAGTGCAAGGGTGGGCCATACGGCAATGCCTAAAAACCCAATCACGCTGATGACGGGCAAAAACAGCAACGGCGCGACCAGGCCGAAGCGCCGAATCACGCGCTGTGTGAGAAACACCTGGGTCAACCACGTCAACAGCCCTGTCGTAAAGTCCAGACTGGAGAACAGGCGAGTGCGGGCTTCCGGCTGATCGAGATATTCAGACACCAAGCGAGTCTGTTCGAGATACAGAAACGTGGCGGTCATGGTCAGACAGGCCAAATACCCGCAGATCTTCATCAAGTACGGTGAGGACAGTGTCAGACGGATGCCGGCCAGGAAGCTGCCGTGAAGCGGCTCACCGGGCCTCGACTGGTGATGCGCGGACTGTTCACGTCCCCACTGCTCGAGTCGATAGATACATCCCAGACAGAGCAGCAGAAACCCCGCCGAGGCCAGCATGAGCACCGGCACCGGGAAGACAAACGTCAGTCCTGTTGTGATCAACGGGCCGACCAATGCCCCGCTGCTCCCTCCCGCCGCAATGACTCCGAACAGTCTCGTCCCCTGCTCGGTTGTGAAGAGATCGGCCATGAAGCTCCAGAACACGGACACGATCAACAGATTGATCACCGAGAGCCACACGAAAAAACTGCGGGCCACCCACTCGGGATACACATGACTTGTCATCAGCACGTAGTACGCGAGCAGGTTCGTAATAATGAACCCGTACACCGTCAGCAGCAATCGATAGCGTGAGCACCGCGCGGAGAGCCACCCGAATAGCGGCGTGGCCCCGAGCATGGTGAGAAACGTCGCCGTCATCATCCACGGGAGATGCTTGAGTCCCCCTTCGATGGCCATCTCATCACGAACGGGCCGGAGGATGGAATACCCGCAGAGGAGGCAGAAGAAATAGGCGAACGCCCAGGCCAACGGTACCAGCTCTTCCTGTCTGGCTCCGAGGAAGTCGGCCCATCGCTGAAGTCGAGCATGACGTGGATCATCCATGCGCCCGCAGTGTATCAGGTGTATCGTCGCCTGCAAGTAGAAGATCTGCTACAATGCGCTGCCGTATAGAGGGGAGGCCATAAGGATGATCGATCTTCGTAGTGACACCGTCACCAAACCGACCGATGAGATGCGCAAGGCGATGGCCCGCGCGGACGTGGGCGATGACGTCTATGGCGAAGACCCGACCGTCAATCGGCTCCAAGACATGGCCGGGGCGATGCTGGGCAAGCGGTTCTGTCTCTTCGTTCCCTCCGGCACCATGTCCAATCAACTGGCGATTCGCATTCAGACCCAACCGGGACAAGAAGTCATCGTCGAAAGCACAAGCCATATCGTCCGATACGAGCAGGGCGCAGCCGGTGCCCTGGCCGGGGTGCAGCTTCATTGGGTGCCGGGAGAGCGCGGCATCATCACGGCTGAGCAGGTGGAAGCTGCGATCCGGCCGGCTGACCCGCACAGCATCAAGACCGCGCTGATCTGTTTGGAAAATACACACAATGCCGGCGGCGGCACCATCTACCCTCTTTCAACGATCGAAAAAGTCCGCGCGATCGCAGTGAGATACGGCATCCCGATGCATCTGGACGGCGCCAGGCTCTTCAATGCCGTGGCTGCCACGACGCTCCCTCCGACCGCCTATGCCCAGCATTTTGAAACCGTCTCCCTCTGCCTCTCGAAGGGGCTCGGCGCGCCCGTCGGATCCCTGCTCCTCTCCAACGATCCCAAGCTCATCGAGCGAGCGCGTCGCTTTCGCCGCATGTACGGAGGCGCCATGCGTCAAGCCGGCGTGTTGGCTGCCGCCGGCATCTACGCATTGGAACGGCATGTGGCCCGTCTCAAAACCGACCACGAACATGCGAAGAAACTGGCCCGGCTGCTTCAGCAAATTCCAGCCATCCAGATCGCTCCGCAGCATGTGGAAACGAATATCGTGATCTTTGACATCCTCGACGAGGGACGCTCGCCGAACGACCTGATCGCCGCACTCAAAGAGCAAGGTGTGCTCATCAACTCGGTCGGCGGAAAGAGCTATCGCGCCGTCACACACCTGGACATTACGGACCCTCAGATTGAAGAAGCCGTCGCAGCGTTCACGCGGGTTCTCCCTCGATGATCGTTCGACATTGACAGGCTCCCCCTCGATCCATAGAATGCCAAAGTGATGCCGTGGCATGCGGACCTCGCACCACGAATGCGCAAGGAAACATCCATAACCACTCTGCGATAATTATTGATGTCTATGGAATCCAACACGGCGACCACCACTCCGACTCGTGAAGAACTGAACGCCGAGCTACTCGAAGTGCCTGAGCCGCCGGAACAACCGGAGAGTCCTCCCCCTCCAGGCTTTGAGGACGGCATTGAAGTGGCCGTCCGGCATGTGAAGGGCCGCAGAGGAGGCGACTTGGTCGGCATCCTCCTGGTCGGATCCGGGGCGCGGCGCACACTCACACCCCATAGCGATATCGATCTGCTCGCCCTCGTCAAGGGAGAAACAGAGGGTCATGAAATTCTCCGAGTCGGCGAGCGACTCGCCGATATCCGCTATCATGGCTACCGTTCGGTAGAAGATGACCTCGCCTACTCCCTCCGACTCCCCTCCCTCTTGCGAAAAAGTCGGATCCTCTACGATCATGACGGTGTCTGCGCCAAACTCCTCGACAAAGTCCATCAGCGCTTTCGCCAGGGCCCGCCGTCGGCATCCATCAATGAGCAGATTCGTCTCAAGGCGGAGTGCTACCATCTCTTAGGGAAGGCGCAGGATCTCGTAGACAAACCGGGCACCGCCTACTACCTATTGACGCTCTTTTACGAAGATTGCATTTCCGCCTTCTTTCGGCTGAGAGGGTTTTGGCTGGTCGCGCCGGTGGATGTCCATCGCTTCATGTTTTCCCGCGAGCCCACTCTAGCCGACCTGGCCGGACAGTTTCTGACCTCCACGACTCTCGTCGACCGGCTCAACTTTGGCCGGCAGTTTGCCGATCTCCTCTTTAAGGATGTCCCGAATCCGGCTCGTATCGACTGACCGCCGCACGGTACAGAACCGGCAGCGTCCTAATCACGACGTTGTGTTGCATACGATGGAAGAGGCCTGCCTCTGATCGTGCCATCGATCAGCGGGCATCGGTTCTCTGTCACCGACCTTCATACCAAGGAGCCCTTTATGGAACTGGGATTTGTCGGGTTAGGAAAAATGGGCATGAACATGGTCATCCGTCTACGACGCGATCAGCACCGCGTGGTCGTCTATGACCGATCGAACGACCTCATCCACCAGGCCGAAGGCCATGGTTGTGTCGGCTCCACGTCTCTTGCCGATCTGGTAAGCAAACTCAGTGCACCCCGTGCCGTCTGGATCATGGTTCCCTCCGGTGCACCGACGGAAGAAACTGTACAGGCCGTGGCGGCATTGTTGAAACCAGGGGACACGATCATCGACGGCGGCAATACCAGATTTCACGATGACGTCCGACGAGCTGCGATATTGAAGCCACAGGGGATCCACTACGTCGACGCAGGAACCAGCGGAGGAATCTGGGGACTAAAAGTCGGCTACTGCCTCATGGTCGGAGGAGAAGAGGCCGCAGTGCAACGGCTCGCTCCGTTGTTCAAGACCCTGGCTCCGGACAATGGATGGGCCCATGTCGGCGCCGTCGGGGCAGGTCACTACGTCAAAATGGTTCATAATGGAATCGAATACAGTATGATGCAAGGCTATGCGGAAGGCTTTGAGCTGATGTCGAAAAGCGAGTACAAACTGGATTTGGGACGCGTCGCCGATCTCTGGATGCACGGCAGCGTGGTGCGCTCTTGGCTGCTGGAGCTCGCCGTCGGCGCGCTCAAACAGGATCCGAAACTCGACCAGCTGAAAGGGTATGTGCAGGACTCCGGGGAAGGCCGCTGGATGATTGCCGATGCCATTGAAAAAGACGTCCCGGTCCCCACATTGACGACCGCACTCTTCACACGGTTTCGATCGCGACAAGAGCAATCCTTTGCGGAAAAGATGTTGGCGGCCCTTCGCAACGCGTTCGGCGGTCACGCGGTCCGTCGATAACGAGACGAGTTCACTGAGGAGACTTCTATGGCGCCGACGAATGGTCCACGCATCGACAGCAATCCTGCACAGGAACCGCTGCCGCCGGTCGAACCCTGCACCCTCGTCATTTTCGGTGGTTCGGGCGATTTGGCTCGTCGGCGCTTGATTCCTGCCGTCTACAACCTCTTGCTCGACGGGTTGCTCCCATCAAACTATGTCGTGCTCGGCCTCGGGCGCACACCCATGAGCGACGAAGAATTCCGTTCAACGGTTCGTGACGGTGTCGTCAAACACTCGCGCCAAGCGCTCATCGAAGATACCTGGACCGCATTTTCCCAACACCTGTTCTACATGGCAGGAGGCAACGATGAGACACAGACCTTCGCTCGCTTGAAGGAGCGGGTCGAAGAACTGGAGCAGAAATTCCAACTCCCGGGAAACCGCATTTTCTATCTCAGCATTCCCCCGAGTTCCTTCACCGACGTCTGCGAAGGGCTCTCCCGTTCAGGACTCGCCGGCACTCCCGGAGCCCGTGCACCATACACACGCATCATCGTTGAAAAACCGGTCGGGCGCGATCTGACTTCAGCACAAGCGATTAACCAGGTCACCGGCCGTGTTTTCGACGAATCGCAGATTTTCCGGATCGATCATTATCTGGGCAAAGAAACCGTTCAAAATCTCATGGTCGTCCGTTTTGCCAACAGCATCTTTGAGCCGATCTGGAACCACAAATACGTCGACCATGTCCAGATCACCGTCAGCGAAGCCGAAGGGGTTGGAACCAGAGCCAGTTACTACGAAGAAGCGGGCGCGCTCCGAGACATGATTCAGAATCATCTCCTCCAGCTGCTCTGCCTGGTGGCGATGGAACCGCCCTATTCGCTGGACCCGAACGTCGTACGAAATGCCAAAATGGAAGTCCTCCGCTGCCTTCGGCCCATCACTGCCAAAGATGTGGATACCTGCACCGTACGAGCGCAATACACAGAGGGAAAAGTCCACGGAACACCGGTGCCGGGCTATCGCCGTGAAAAAGGCGTGAAACCGGACTCCACCACCGAAACCTATGTGGCGGTCAAATGTTTCGTCGAGAACTGGCGGTGGTCGGGAGTCCCCTTCTACCTGCGCACAGGGAAAGCGTTGCCCTTACGGGCCAGCGAGGTTGCCGTTCAATTTAAAGAGATCCCGCAGATCCTCTTCAATGCCAACCAGCAAAACCCTCAAGCTCCGAACGTCTTGGCTTTGAAGATTCAACCGGAAGAAGGGCTGTCCCTTCGTATCGTCTCCCGCGTGCCTGGCACACGCGCGCAAACCCATCCGGTAGAGATGAACTTTAAGTACGGAGAAGTCTTCGGTCGGCCATCTCCGGAGGCCTACGAACGCCTCTTGCTTGATGTCATGGCGGGAGATGCATCCCGCTTCATGCGACGCGACGCCGTTGAAGCCTCCTGGGCTTGGATCACCCAGATCCTCGAAGCGTGGGAAAAATCAGGCCAGCGCTGGCTCCCTGAATACCAAGCCGGCACCTGGGGGCCTGTCGAAGCCGATCGGTTGATCCAAAACGACGGCCGGACCTGGCGGGTACTGTAAGAAGCGCGCTGAATATCAGAATCAGCCGGACAAAGCGGATTCAATCTTCATCCGTATGGCTTCTTTCTTCCCAAGCCCTCCGATGAAACTCACAAACTGGCCGTTCATGTAAAGCGCCAGCGCGGGGAGCGACAAGATTTCCAATTCCGCAGCAATCTGAAACTGTTCATCGACATTCATCGTGAGGATCAGGACTCGCTCAGCCAATTCTGCTTGCACCAGCTCCAGCTCTTTCATCAAAACCTGGCAATGACCGCAGCCTGGTTTCCAAAATTCCACCAACACCGGCACATGACTCCCCTCTACCACCCGATCGAACTCCCGATCGGTCACCGATGGGAGCTTCAAACTCATGATTGCACAGATCCCGCCAACAACGGCTTCAGAACCTGTGCCACTCCTTCCGCAAAGAGCCGATAACCCGCGGTGGTCAGATGAATGCCGTCGTTTGAGTAGTTCGCCGCCAGTTGGCTACTCTCAGGCTCTGCCGTCGCACCAAACAGATCGACGTAGGCAATACCCTTTGAACCGGCAAACTCCTGAAGCAGCTGGTTCAACTGACGTCGGCGCCCCACATGCTCTTGGACCCATTCTTGTCCCTCTCGGCTTCCTGCCGCATCCTCGACGCGTATCGAGGGAATGGTCACGGGAATCGGCAAGCCCCCCATTCGCAAGACCTGGTCGTACATGCTGATGAGATTGTCAAAGATATCTTGCAGTGAGGCATTCCATCCGAGATCGTTCGTCCCGCCAAGAATTGGTACATAGTTCGGCTGGTGATCGAGGACATCTCGTCGAAACCGTCCAACCATCTCTCCCGTCAGCTCACCACAAACCCCACTGACACGAATCTCTACGGCATCACCCAGATACGACTGCAGAAACCGTCCATACGGAGTGTCCCGTCCGCTCGGGTTCTCCCTCGTCGGAGACTGGAACCCCGCCGTCAGACTATCCCCAAAACAGATAATGAGAGGTGATCGACTCATTGTGCAGGTCAATTCTACCGAGGCCTCCGATGTCATACAAGCCGCTCGTACGACCTCTCTTCAGCGCACCATCGCGAAGAATGGCGATTTCCTTGACGAATACCGGATCTCTCGGTAGGTCTTACTCTTATGTCCACGAACGTCACGTCGGCGCAGGAGATGCTTGCGGCTGCTGTTGCAGCACGAGGCGCCGAAGATCCTGAGATTGTCTCCATCAAGCGTGTTCTGAAGCTGTTGGACAAAACTGCAAAGTCGAATCGAACGTACGGCTCCGCCAACCCAGTTGCTCAGAAATTCTCGCATCAGCTGTTCGAAGAACTCACCACGCATCTGATCACCTATTCCAAACTCACCTTCCTCGTCCAGCGAACGGCGCTCCTGTGCAAAGAGTGTGTGGTCTATCAGGCGGAACAGGATGGCGGCGGGGAAGGCCTTGCATTTAAGCTGTACGCGGACGGCATTCGAGAATTGGCCCTGCATCAAGGCCTGACCGAAGAAGATCTGGGATTCTTCCTGGAGTCCCTGTGGGGTGGGCTTGATCCCAGCAAGGACGATGATGACATTGTGACGCGCATCTGGGAAAAGAACCTTTCGAGCATCTCTATCGTCACGGCCGAAGAAGTCGCAAAAGCCTCCGTCGGGAATGAGGGCTTTTTTCGTCTGGATAGCGGAATGAGTTTGTCCGATTCGACACTCCGAGAACTGTTGGATCGTGAACGAAGTCGTGGCCGGCACGCAGACACAGGGGCTGGAGAGGGAGACAACACGAAAACCTCCGGTAGCGCTTCAAGTAACCGCTTCCAATCAGGACTCGTCGGCTACGAAGTCACCGAAGAAGAACTGGCCACGCTCGCAAGAGAAATTGAAGCAGAGAGCAAACAAGATGGCCTCTCCTACATTTTAGATGCCATGACCTCGATTCTGGTCTCTGAGACCTCCCCAGCATTGCTGACAAAACTGTTTGGCCTGTGGGGCCACGTTGTCGAAACGCTCCTCCGCGAGGGAAAATGGACGGTGTTGGAGCATGTATTGAGCCTGCTGCATGAAACTGAGGCAGTGCGACCAGATATCAGCACGGAACACAAGCAGCAGCTCGTCTCCATCATGGACGGGCTAGGACGCACCGAACGCATCAAAGCCATCGAAAACTATCTGAATCAAAGTCCGGATGCCAACGTCGAAGGCCTGTCGACCATTTTACTCCTCATGAAGCCGGAGGCAGTCCCTGCGCTCTGCACGCTCCTGGCAAACCTCACCTCCTCGGGACATCAGGCCATCGTCGTCGAAGCTCTCACCCACTTGGCAAAAGACAAGCCGGATCCTGTGGTTAGAGGATTAATGGATCGTCGACCGATCTATGTCCGCAATCTCATCTCCATCCTTCTGACCTGGAATAGTCCGAAATTCGTTGAGCCGATCGAAAAGTTGACTCGGTATCCTGACGCACAGGTCCGGCGTGACGTCGTGCGCGCAATCGGTCGGCTCCGTCCGACCGGCTCAGGGGTAAGACTGGTGCCATTGACCAGCGATGAGGACGAAAGCGTGCGCTTTGCCGCACTGAAACTTCTCATGTCAGGCCAATATACCGCACCCTTCACTCAATGGTCTCCTCTGCTCTCCGAAAACGACTTCATGGACCGGCCCATCAGCGAACGTCGCGGCATCTTCCAGGCCATGCGGGTCTCTTGCGGAGACGAAGCGGTGCCGTACTGGCAGGGACTCATGACAGCCTGGGCCTGGACCAATCGCAGAAAAAAGGAAGAGCTCGCGATACTTGCGGCTGAAACACTCGGGAAACTTGCGACACCCGCTGCAATCGCCGCCTTGGAACGAGGCTCAAAAAAAGGAAGTTCGGCCGTTCGCCAAGCCTGCAGCATGGCGCTGACCCAGACAGTGAAGCCCCATCAGGAACCACGCTCCGGCACCCACTCGACGGAGGGAGAGCCTTCATGACAGTCCCCAAGACAGCGCAACCACGGTCGAAGGGACAGACCGCCCAGGCCGAACCACTCCTGACACATGAAAAATCCCTGTCCCAGAAAATCGGACAAGGCTCCGAAGCCGGCGACATTCTCGACCAACAGCTGGCGATGCTGGGGTTCCAGCTCATCACGCAACTGAATACACTCATCAAGACATCGCGCATTCATGGGAGGACGAACGCCGCCCTTGATAAACCGGTCGAAACCATGTTGACCCTGATTCAGACATTGGCCAGTGACCACCCGGTGACGCTGCGGATTCAGAATGATTTTCTCTTTCTCGGGGAACGCCACCTCAAGATCAGTGCACAACAAATGCTCGTGGCATCGAGCATGATCGACACCATGGCCAAATGGAAGATCGGGGGGTTGACGTTTAGCGCCTCAACGTCGTCCAAGGACCTTCGCGCGTTCGCCTATCTCTTCGTCACGCTCGACCCGGCCACAAAGTCACTGGAAGAACTCCGACAGGAACTGACGGCCAGCGAGGTGACCGCGATCCAACTTGAGGATCCTCGCGAGCTTGCCCTCAGAGAGGACCCTGCTGAAGCGGGCCCAGGATCCCCGTCCAGCAACGGAACAGGATCCGCCTCAAAGGCTCAGCAGAAAGCTCAGTCGAAAGTCGCGTACGGCAAAGCCGCGAACGAAGTCGGACAACTGACACAATCCGTGCGCGATGGCGGAACGCTGAACTTCAAGCAAGCCAAACGAGCCATCCAAAACATCGTGGATCTCATGATGCAGGATGAGTCGACGCTTCTGGGCCTCACGACACTCCGTTGTCACGACCAATATACCCACAACCATTCCGTGAACGTCTCTCTCTTGTCCATTGCGCTCGCAAACCGCGCCGGGTATCCCAAGATCGAACTGGCCGACCTTGGATTGGCGGCCCTGTTTCATGACATGGGGAAAGCCAACATTCCGCTTGAGGTCCTGAACAAGCCAGGTGAGTTCACGGAAGACGAGTGGACGATGATGCGCAATCATCCGACTGAAGGTGTCTTGAGTCTCACCCAGCTCCGTGGCATCACGAATCTTCCGTCGCGCATGGTCGCAGCGTCGTTCGAGCACCATATGAACTTGGACTACTCCGGTTATCCCAAATTAAAGACACCGTGGAAACTCTCTCTGACCGGCCGGATTCTGATGATCGCGGATTGCTATGACGCGATGACCTCGTCACGCGTCTATCGACGAGAGCCGATCTCTCCATCCAAAGTATTGAGCATTATGTTTTCAAAATCCGGAAAGAGCTTTGACCCCACCCTCCTCAAACTCTTCGTCAACTGTGTCGGTATCGTCCCGATCGGAAGCCTGGTAATACTGGATACTGACGAACTGGCCGTAGTCCTCAAACCAGCCGTCGACAAAGCCAACGCTGAACGGCCTCTGGTCAAAGTGATTACCGACCAGCACGGCACCTCCGTCGACAATGGGCCTGAGCTGGACCTCACTGAGCAAGACGAGACCGGCACGTACCGCCACAGCATCATCCGTTTGGTCGATACCACCGAATATAAGATCGATACCAGCCGATACTTTGTTTGAGCAGATCGGCAGCATCCCTGATCAGCAGCTCCCGTTCCCTTCCCCTTCGCCTGGCTTGACAGGTCAAAAGAGGATCTTCGACAATGCTTTATGACTGACCAGATCCGCATTGAGCGATTGGAATTTCGTAGTCGTTGCGGGGTGACACCCGAAGAACGCGCGCGCGCGCAACCCCTCGCCGTCGATCTGGAGTTGGATTGCCGGATGGATCACGCGGGGGTTTCTGACGATCTACGCCACACCATCGACTATGCGGCCATGGCCCGCCGCATCGTCGAAATCGGAACCGGTCGAGAGGCGCAACTTCTTGAATCAATCGCCGAACAGCTTGTTGCCGCTCTTTTTGCTGAATTCCCTGTTGGTCGAATCAAGCTCTGGCTGCGCAAATTGCATCCGCCGATCGTGCAGATCACATCATCCGTCGGCATCACCCTTGAGCGGACCCGGTTGACCCAGCTGTTGCTCCGTGCGGATCCACACCCATCGAGGTTTCTCGTGCAGCAGCTGGATCGCCTCCCCAAGGGGCTGATCCTCGACGTCGCTGCGGGAAAAGGACGACACACGTTATTTCTCTCATCCCTCGGATACCAGGTCGAAGCCGTTGATCGAGATGAACAAGCGCTCGCACAGCTGTTGGCCGATGCTCGAACGAGACATCTCGGTGGCGTCACGACACAAGCGCTCGACTTGGAATCACCGCATCCGCCGGATCTCGGTGAGGAACGATACGACGCCATCCTCGTTTTCTTCTATCTGAATCGACCGATCTTTCCGCATCTCTTTCGCTCACTCAAACCTGGTGGACTGTTCGTCTACGAGACCTTTCTGATCGATCATCACCTCCGTTACCAACATCCCCGACGGCGGGAGTTCTGCCTGGGCCATGGGGAACTGTTGGGCCTTACCTCCGGACTTCGTGTCCTGCATTATGATGAAGGACTGCATGAAGGGGCTCGAGACGGAGATTCGGCGTACACTGCGCAACTCGTGGCACAAAAACCTTTCACTCCAGGAACTTCAACATGAACCGCTTAGATCTTCACCTCCATACAACCCACTCGGACGGAAGTCATACCCCTTCGGAGGTCATCGGCCTCGCACATCAGGCCGGTGTGACCGCCCTCGCCATCACGGATCATGACATCATGACGGGAATCGCGGAGGCCATCACGGCGGCAGAGCCCTGTGGGATTGAAGTCATCCCAGGCGTCGAGGTCAGCTCGATCAGCGGCCGATCGGAGTTGCACATCCTTGGCTACTTTCTTAACTGGCACGACTCTGTCCTCAATGAACGATTCAAGACCTTGCGTGACAGTCGACACCGGCGCAATCCGCAAATCATTGAACGGCTCCAATCACTCGGCATTGACATCACCTACGAGGAAGTTCGAGCTCTCGCGGGCAGTGACTCCGTGGGTAGACCTCACATCGCCCGTGCCCTGATGGACAAACAGGTGGTCTCGTCGGCCAAGGAAGCCTTTGATCGTTTTCTCGCCGATGGAAAACCTGCCTACGTGCCTCGCGATCTTCCGAGTCCCGCTGAAGCCATTCAATGGATCAAAGCAGCGGGAGGACTTGCCGTCTTGGCCCATCCGACCTGGGTCAAACTCGCTGATCGCTCGTTAATCGAGCTGCTTCGAGATCTCAAATCTGCGGGACTCGATGGTGTGGAGGTCTACTACAGCACCCATGCAGCCCGGCAAACACGCGAGTATCTCAGCCTCGCGCAACAACTCGGCCTGTTGGTCACCGGAGGAAGCGACTTCCATGGTCTCACGAAACCCGATATTGACGTCGGAATCGGCAAAGGCACTCTGCATGTCCCCATTTCGTTGCTTACCAAGATGAAGGCCGCCGTCGGACGAATCTAGCAGTGTGTTGACAAACCCTGCGTTCTTCCTCAAACGGGCCGAGCCTCACAGTGACTAACCGAATTGAGATGCCTCGCAGGCTGTCCAGCAAGGCCGCAGTGGGCGAATCGTACTCCGGCCCGTACGTTGAGCCTCTGAGCGACGTGAAAACGCCGCTGGCAGCCTTTGTCAACAGCCTGTTAGCAGGTTGTGAGCATGCTGGAATGATAGATATCGACCGGCTCGCATTGATCGCATGATTTCTTCAATCCATTGACTCCCCTCCCAGATCGGCTAGACTCTGCCTGTCTCCTCAGCACGTCGGTTATGATCAACACGTCACGCTGCGCCCTACACTATGTTCTGATGACCTGCGCGGTTTTTTTCGCCGGCCCCGCGTTCAGCAAACTGCCTGCAGCTCAATCATTCCCTTTCACTCTCTTCGGTCTGAGCGGCACCCAAACTGTTCACCTGATCGCTCAAGCAGTCGGAGTTACGGCCCTCTTCCTGATCGCAGCTCGCATAGTGCACTTAATACCGGATGACGGACGAGGCCAATCGTTCCTTAAACGGATGACCCTTCCCGTCACGACCCTCTTTATTGTCATGGCAGTGGACAAAACCTTTCGAGTGCTCGGAATCTCACTGATCGACAGCGTCGGGACAGCACGCTATGCCATCGCACAAACGGCAGTCCTCACCCTCACCGGTCTCTGGATCACGACGACCTGGTTGGTAAACTTTGATGCACTTCATCGATTTTTTGCAACATCACCGAAGCCGACTCACCATACGACATCCCTCACGACAACTGAGACGCTCGGACAGGAAGAGGACGACTGTGACGTGGACACCTCACCTCGTCACTCCACCACTCAGGCAGGCTCTCCTTCAACACTTGGTCGCTACAAGGTCCTGAAGGAGCTGGGGCGTGGGGCCATGGGAGTGGTGTACCTCGGAAAAGATCCGACCATCCAGCGGTTCGTGGCGATCAAAACCATGCGGCTCGACGAGAACGACGATTCCGATAAACTCCATGAAATGAAGACACGGTTCTTTCGCGAAGCTGAATCGACGGGCCGGTTGTCACACCCAAACATCGTCACGATTTTCGATGCGGGTGAGGAGGGGCCTCTTGGGTACATCGCAATGGAACTGCTCGAAGGGACGACGCTCAAGGACTGGTCGCGGAAACCGAAGTTGCTGTCGTTCGAGCAAGTTATTTCGATTGCGGTCACCGTCGCCGAGGCAATGGACTATGCGCACCAACAGGGCGTGGTCCATCGCGATATCAAACCAGCCAACATCATGCTGACCAGGGAACAGGTCATTAAGATCATGGACTTCGGTATTGCCAAGATGGCGATGTCCGCCAAGACTCAGACAAATATCGTGATGGGTACACCGACCTACATGTCTCCAGAACAGATCGCAGGGAAAAAGGTGGATGGACGTTCTGATATGTTCTCGCTAGCCGTCGTCATGTTTGAGTTGCTGACCGGCCGACCGCCGTTCCTGGCAGACAACGTGTCCGCACTGTTATTCGCCATCGCCCAAACGCCCCATCCCAGCCTGAAGACGCTCAGACCTGATCTACCTCCCACCGTTAAAACCGTCATAGATCGCGCGTTGCAGAAAGATCCAGCCCAACGCTACCGCCGTGCGAGCGAATTCGCCACGGCACTCCGCTCCTGCACCCAAGGACTGGCGGCATAAAGATGAAGTCCGTGAGCCCTCAATATCGTGAAAGCCAGGGCTCACATCAGAATACCTTGCAGGCTGGAGGTCTCAGTTTCTGAAGTGGAGCTGGCCCTTCGGCAAGCTTTGATAGCAGATTTCAGAAAGATCCTGTTCGTGTTCTTGTAAACACGTGAGAATACGACCTTCCCCCGGTTCCACTGTCGGGCACATGCGCTTGACATCTGGCGCACAGGCCAACCGATAGGCATCGGCAGCTTTCCATCGCGCTGTACGCTGTCGGATGATTTGCTGACAGGACTGATCCAACTGCCGTACCCGTTGCATCACACAGCGCCGTCTCTCTTCCCCCATGAGTGAATCCGGGCACAGTTGCTGGACTCGCGCATCGCACCGCACTTCCGCAATTTGCCTCGCATGACTGTCTTGCAGAGCCGCGTCTCCGCTACTCGCAACGCCACCTGACAGCTCTCCGGTTCCGGTCGAGCCCTGCAGAGGCTGACGAGGTGCGCCGGGGATTGTCAGGTCGAGCTCAACTGGGCGTGACCGTTCTACGGATGGTGTTGTAGATTGAGCAGATACGAATTCATCTTTCGGCGGGACATTTGTCCAGATAATCGCCCAGACGAGGATCAACCCGCCTCCCGTGACGAGGCTTGCAGTAGCCTTTGCAGATTGCTCCGTCTGTTTTGGCTGCATCATCGTGCTGAGAATAAAATAAAGCCGCTGGAAAATCACCGAAACTGGTGTTTTGCGCAAGACCTCTACCTGAAATGATACGACACACCCTGAAGGAATACGGAGAATTCGAACTGGAAGAGGACGGCTAGTTCTCTGGAGCTTCTACGATATGGTTTTCAAACCTGGTGCAGCCTTCGGCCAAAAGACGGTTGGTCAGCATTTCGCCAGGCCATTCGATCGGAAGATCGGCCGTGAATACCCAGACGTCCGGCGAGGTCCACACTGGACCATGTTCTTCAGGAAGTTCCGGGTCGAACAGGTCTGTCCAGACCGGCATATAGACCCCATTTCCACATTGTGTGTGAAGATGCACGATCGTCCGAGACCTGACGAGCGGGTCCAACTCTCGCCACACCGCAGCGGTCTCATCCGCCAGATGATGAAGCCGTACGGCATTTTGTGCATCAAACATCGCATAAGCGGCATACACCGGTGCTTCGATCATGTCGGGTGCACAGGCGAGCTCCGGACATTGTTTGACGAGTCCTTCCAGAATCTCACGGCGCTGCTGATCTTCCCATGAGTCGGGCAATCCTGGATCCGGAGCTCCCATCATCTCAAACAAGAGGAAGGCGGTGTTTTCAACCGGTGGAAGTAAGCGCGCTGCAACGGACTGTACGCGTCGTGAATCGGCGACCATCACCAGATGGTCATGAAATAGCTGGAGGTTCAACATCTCCAAGGTGGCATCGGTCAACAATCTCGATTCAACGCGAACGACCGTTCCTGGAGGAAGCTGCAGATGTTTGTGCAGCAAATCGGCGGTCGCGATCGGGTCGATCTTGAGCTTCAGCGGCGCAGTCAAATTCGCCTGGAGCGGAAGTGCCAGAGCCGCGATGGTGGCATACGTCGGCTTTTCGTCATGCGGCCCGTCCAAGAGCAGCGTACAACTCGCCTCGGCGACCAAGTCAAACAGCCACTCGGCCATTTCTTCATCGAGTGCGGCTAGAACAGTCAGTAGATCATGCTCACGCCCCTGCTCGAGAAAAGCCTGCAGGGTGTCGATCGCATCATCGGCATCTCCGTGCTCATGACGGCGGGCGTTGATGAGATGGATGAGATCGCGCGTGAGTGGGTCCGGACGAGACCAGGCTAGCATTGTTCTTCCTTACCATGCGAGCCACGACCAATGGGCCGATAACTCAGACTGCATGTTGCCAAACTTTTGCACCCCGCGCAAGCGCGAACAACATTGCCGGTATGACGGAAGTGCTCATGCACAGAGGTTCCCTTACTCCCCGATGATTTTGACGAGTACACGCTTGCGCCGACGACCGTCGAACTCGCCGTAAAAAATTTGCTCCCAGGGCCCGAAGTCGAGCCGGCCCTCTGTAATGGCCACCAGCACTTCTCGCCCCATCACTTGCCGTTTGAGGTGAGCATCCCCGTTGTCCTCACCGGTGTCATTGTGCCGGTAGCGCGCCTCATGGGGAGCGAGTCGTTCGAGAAAGTCGTCATAATCCCTCAGAAGCCCCGGTTCATCGTCATTGATATACACGCTTGCCGTAATGTGCATGGCATTCACCAACACCAGTCCTTCCCGTACGCCGCTCTTGTGGATCAACGCCTCAATCTGCGGTGTGATGTTGATGTAGGCACGCCTGGTTTTGGTTTCAAACCAGAGTTCTTCTCGATAGGATTTCATGATGATCGACCGCCGCATTCTGCCCTCCGGTGTGGAAGACATGCAAGAGGCTTCGGCCTATTCAACCTCCCGCCGAATGTTCCCTCTTTCCTGGAAAGAGCTATAATTGACCTCATCGCTTTATGGGTACCAGAAACCGCTCACCGCGACTGTCTCCCAATGCACTCACGGTCTTGCGCCAGCGTTACTTGGCCAAGAACGAACGTGGGGTGGTCATCGAATCTCCCGCCGAAATGTTTCACCGCGTCGCCGATGATGTCGCCTCAATCGAACCGCCCGCGCACAGACGCCGTCTCTCCGGTCAATTCTACGAGGCTATGGCATCTCTGACATTTCTTCCGAATTCGCCGACCCTGATGAACGCTGGACGTCCGCTTCAGCAACTCTCGGCTTGTTTCGTCTTACCGGTGGACGATTCCTTGGAATCGATCTTCGACGCGGTGAAGCATCAAGCGCTCATTCATCAATCAGGCGGGGGAACCGGCTTTTCTTTCAGTCATATTCGCCCTCACGCCGATCGAGTCACCACCACCAATGGCCTTGCATCCGGTCCCATCTCGTTCATGCGCCTGTTCAACCTGTCGACCGATGTCATCAAACAAGGCGGCACCAGACGAGGCGCCAATATGGGCATCCTACGAGTCGACCATCCCGACATCCTGGACTTCATCGCGTTGAAACGCCAGCCGCATGAAATGACAAACTTCAATCTTTCCGTGGGGCTGACCGACCGATTTATGAAGGCGGTCACACACAACCGGTCATATGCGCTCATCAACCCACGGAACGCCATGCCAGTGCGACGCCTCCCCGCCAAGATGGTCTTTGATCGGCTGGTCGAAGCAGCCTGGCAATCAGGTGAGCCTGGTGTCCTCTTTCTTGATACCATCAATAAAGCACATCCCACACCCCACCTCGGGACGATCGAAGCCACGAACCCTTGCGGCGAACAACCGCTGCTGGCCTATGAATCATGCACGCTCGGATCGATCAATGTTGCCCGATGCCTGACGACCCATCGAGGCACGAGCAGCATCGACTACGAACGACTCGAACACATCATTCAGTTGGCGGTTCGCTTTCTTGATAATGTACTCGACCGAACCCGTTTCCCGTTGGCATCGATCGAAGCCAAGACCAAACGCACCAGAAAGATTGGGCTCGGTATCATGGGGTTTGCTGATCTACTGATTCAGCTGGGGGTCCCGTACGATACCGATGACGCGTTGCACATCGCGGATCAGTTGATGGGATTTGTTCGCCAACAGGCTCATGAATCCTCGCATCGACTGGCACAGGAACGGGGCCCCTTCCCAGCCTACAAGGGCAGTCCGCTGGAAGCCGAGGGTCTTCTCCGGCGGAATGCAACGGTCACGACCATTGCTCCAACCGGAACCATCAGTATTCTAGCCGATTGTTCCGCTGGGATTGAACCGCTCTACGGTGTCAGTGTCGCCCATACAATCATGGAAGACATCCGGCTCCAACGCCTTCACCCAGAGTTCCTTCGGCGAGCTCGAGCCAGGGGCCTCTCCCTCTGCGAGTTACGTGAAGAAATCGGTCGGCATGAATCGATTCAACATCTGTCACAGATCCCGGAGGATCTTCGCCGGCTGTTTGTCACCGCCCACGATATCGCTCCGGCTCATCATGTCCGAATGCAGGCCGTCTTTCAGCGACACAGCGACAGCGGGGTATCCAAAACGATCAATCTCCCTCCCTCCGCGACAACCGCGGATGTGGCCGCTGCGCTCTCGCTGGCATATGAACTGGGCTGCAAAGGCGTGACGGTGTATCGAGCCGGGAGCCGAGAGCATCAGGTACTCTCCTGCTCCCATGTGCAATCTTGTTAACAGGATCCTGCTGAATCTTCACGCAAAATTGACAGTCTACGCGCTTGATGATAAGTACTTTTCGAGAGATTACGATACCGTCTGCTAGAGGGAGGTGCTCGATGTTTGCTACTGCTGGAGGTCCGTCGTTCGCCGGCAATCCTCTCACCTGGAGCGTGTTCTTCGCGCGTCAACCTGAACCGGATCTAGAATTCACCGAAGAGGAATTGGAGCAGACGACCACCGTTCGATCACCGTCACCCGTAAAGCCACCCAAGCCATCAAACAAGCGTCCGCTCTTGCTGGCCCTGTTGGTCCTCCTGCTCGGCGGCGGCGCCTATCTTGCGATGGAACCGGACATGATCATGGAGTATCTTGGCCCGCTCCTTGGCGAAGCCCCAGCCCAGCAGCCTCAAGCACCTGTCGCTCGAAAGCCGGCGCCCCCAGCTCCTGTCCCTGTTCCCCCAGCCGCACAGCCTAAAGCCGTGACACCGCCACCTGCCCCGGCTATCACGCCAATTGAGACACCGCAATCGGCAGCGCCCGCTCCAGCATTACCCCCCATAGCACCGGCTGCGCCACCGATGCCGACGACTTCAACTCCGGCACCGGCATTACCGACTTCGGCCTCAGGTCCAGCGCCAACTCCAGCCGCTCCGGTTATCGAAACTCCAGCGCCACTCTTCAGCGAAGGGCAACGGGTCAGCGTGGTGCACAATCAAGCCGCTCCCGGTCAGAAAGTGCAGCTTAGTCAAGACGCCGAAGGGACGAAACCAGGACCGGCCATTCCCCCAGGAACTGTATTCACGATTCTTGACGGCGATCTCCAAGGAAATGGCTGGGTCTACTCCATTCGCTCCGACTTCGGCACCAAGGGATGGTTGGCCGAGAAACAGCTCAAGCTGAAACCCTGATCATCCATGGTTCATCCTCCGCGAGAGGGTAGGTAGTCCTACCACTACCCTCTCGCTGTGCTATAATGCCGCCCGTCCACTTTCGTAGGTACGACATCACAACTGGTAGGACTCCATGCGCGCTGTGATCTTTGACTTTGACGGT
>NZ_JBLFBO010000112.1:0-2104 GCF_047338595.1 Nitrospira sp. BLG_1 | reverse complement strand
TCACTGTCAGTAGCGAACAACAGTACAGTATGATAAAGGACGTTATCATACACTACCAGTTAGTGGGGGAAAGCCATGAAACAAGGACTACAGCTCGCCATACCCGGCACCCGAACACTCCCCGCGCTCTTCACACCGACGCCCAACGCGGCCAAACGATTCGTCGAGTTCTTCACCGCCAACATTCGCAACGCGAATACGCGAAAGGCTTACACCTGGGCGGTTGCCGAATTTGCGACCTGGTGCGAACGACATGGGAGGCTCTCCTTGCAGGCCATTGAGCC
This sequence comes from Nitrospira sp. BLG_1, assembly GCF_047338595.1. Taxonomy (NCBI): domain Bacteria; kingdom Pseudomonadati; phylum Nitrospirota; class Nitrospiria; order Nitrospirales; family Nitrospiraceae; genus Nitrospira; species Nitrospira sp. BLG_1. The sequence goes on along the minus strand of NZ_JBLFBO010000112.1, from coordinate 1,820 downwards.
AGTCCATATCGCCACCTATATTGAAACGTTGCACCGCCGGCTGGCCGCTCCGTCAGTCAAACAACACCTCGCCGCCATTCGCATGCTGTTCGATTGGCTGGTGGTCGGCCAAGTCATACCCACCAATCCCGCCAGCTCGGTGCGGGGACCGAAGTATTCGACGAAGAAAGGCAAGACGCCGGTGCTCATGGCCGACGAAGCCCGGATGTTGATTAATGCCATTGACGTGAGGACGATCGTCGGCTTGCGGGATCGTGCCTTGATTGGATTGATGGTCTATACATTTGCGCGGATTGGCGCAGCCCTCGCGATGCAGGTGGAGGATGTCTATATTCAAGGTCGTCGGACCTGGGTGCGACTGCATGAGAAAGGTGGGAAGCTGCATGCGATGCCCTGTCATCACAATCTTGATGAGTACCTCCATGCCTATCTCAAGACGGCCCAGTTGACCGAGGGCTCAAGCCCGCTCTTTCGGACGATGCACGGCCGGACGGGGCAGCTCTCCGACAAACCGATGACGCAGGTGGATGCCTACCGCATGATTCGCCGCCGCGCCACCGAAGTCGGCATTCGCACGAAGATCGGCAACCATTCGTTCCGCGCGACCGGGATTACGGAATATCTCCGCAACGGCGGGAAGCTCGAGATTGCGCAGCAGATGGCGAATCACGAGAGCGCCCGCACGACGGGGCTGTATGATCGGCGCACTGATCAGGTGTCGCTGGATGAGGTGGAGCGGATTGTGATTTAAAGACCGATAACGACGGGAATCATGCGCACGGAGCGTGAGCCATGATGACACCCCGCCGGGTGAACGTCCCTTCGACCACAACCGATGGAGGGATGTGTGTTCGACGTATTCAATAATTCACGAGCGCCCGCCGGACCGCTTCCGGCTCACGATCAATCACCAGAAGATAGGCGCGTGTCGCTCCGCTCGGGATGGCGCGTCCTTGCTCCCATTGCTGCACGGTCCGAAAGCTGAACCCATACTGCTTGGCAAATTCGCTCTGACTCATCCCGACTTTCTTCCGAATGCGGGCCACATCAATCTCGTGAGGAACATGGACCACGTATGGATGCGTGTGTCCATTGACCCAGTCCAGAGCTTGCTTGGCACTCGCGATCATGCGCCGCCCTGCCGATGGTGTGTGCTTCTTCATCGCGCCCTCTTTCTGCGATACGCTGCTGCCAGAGCTCCCAACGTGGCCTTGAACTCGTTCCGCTCTCCCTGCGTCAGGTCAACCCGTTCATTCTTCGCAAACACGTTGAGGAGAAACACGGGGATATCTGTTCCACTGAAAAACGTGATCACCCGATATCCTCCTCGTTTTCCTTTGCCTTTTCCTGCAAACCGTATTTTTCTCGCTCCGCCTGTCCCCTGTATTTCGTCTCCGGCTTGGGGATCCTTGGCAAGACACTCGACGATGCTCATCCGTTCCTGCTCCGAAAGACCGGCTCGCTTCGCATCGCTCAAATACGCGTCAGTTTCGATGACCGTCTGCACCAAGCAACTATACGTTATTTGCGTATAGCTGTCAATAACCGCCCGTTCGCCAGCAGCGGTTAACGGGCGCCGATCGTCGGATTACGTACTCGGGCCTTGATTGGGTTGATAGTCCATGCGTTCGCACGGATTCGCGCGGGGCGCTCGATGCTCTGGGAAGAATTCTTGGTGCACATCGTCTAAGTCGGCGCTCGAGGGTTCTCTCTTGAATGAGCCTTGGCAGCCTGCCAGTCGACTTGACCGTAACACTATGGCCGGCCAGGAGTGGCAATTCCAATCGGAGCCTGTGGAGCGGTCGAGAACGTGGCGGGAG
>NZ_JBLFBO010000075.1:0-8751 GCF_047338595.1 Nitrospira sp. BLG_1 | reverse complement strand
GAACCGCTGCATCGCAGTTTTGCAGACTGCTCCCTTACCACTTGGGTACGGCGCCCCGGGAGCGGCATTATAAGCGCTTCGTTTTCTAGAACTCAAGACAAGAACGGCACAAGCGCATTAAATCTCATTCGTGACGGGACGAGAGGAAGGAAGCATCGACTGGGACTGGATAGTAGAGGAAGCCCCCTTACATTTTGTACTGAGAAGGAGTCCATACAAGATGAGCATGGCAAAACCGAGGTGGTGATAACTCTTCAGCGCTTCCCATCTGGCTCTCCCCACGACTTCATAGTTCAGTAACATGGTTAATACCACATAGGCCACCAACATCGCGTACCCCGTGCGGCTCAACGATCCGCTCATCTTTGTTGCGGCGGCTACAACGATACAGGCCGCTGGTATCATCCAGACGAGATGCTGGTCCCACGTGATGGGCGAAAGAAACAGTGCCAACAGGAGGACTCCCGCGCACTCTCGTCCCCATTCTGAATCTCCAGGCCCTTGAAACGTTCGCCGACTCGACCAGGCGAACAGTCCGACGATACCGAGTGCAGCCACCCCCACGATGGCATTCGCCAGCGGTGCGGGAAGATCCAACACCGGCTTGTAACTCTCATCGACTTGCCGCAATCGATGAGTTGGGGGATACGTCACGAGGTACCGTAGCATAGTATGGCGGAGAGAAAGGTTAGCCTTCTGCAGCTCATTTTCCTGTCGCCCCTCCACCTGTCGATCGAATACTGATAACACCGCATTGCTCGTCCATTCTATGTGATGATCCCACCAACTCGTCGGTCCCATGTAGAGAATGGGCAGCAGAATCCAAAGAACGGTCGCGAGGACCGTGTACGAGGCAAGCCGCCATTGCCGCTTCCAGAGAAACAACAGGACGAAGAGTGCAGGCGTAATCTTCAGGACGATGCCGAACCCCATCAAGGCAGCTCCGAGTCGCTCTCTCCCAATCCAGATTGCGTAGACAGCGCCGGTTATAATCCCTAGCAGCATGAGGTGCGGGCCACCGTCGTCGAGATCGTTCAGGATGAATTGCAGGGTCAATGCTCCTGCACCGACTCCCACCAGCAGCCGACTCCACGGTTGCGGCTGTGACAAACCGCATACCATCCGGTGGAAAAAGACAATTGTCATGACCAAGCAGCCGATGGCCACGGCATAACGAAGCGCCAGGCTCGGATTCCGGTCGAGCATGAGCAAGGGAGCGAAGTAGATGCCGGTGGTCGGCAGATACATGTAGCAGTAATCGTTGGCGTAGAGATATTCCCCGGTGACAAAACGTCGCCCGATTTCGCGATGGATATCGATGTCACGGAAGTGATACGACCGCCCGAAGGAAATAATGTAGCCGTGTACGACCGCAGCAATAGTAAGGCCGAGCTTTGCTAGTCGGATGAAGAAGGGAGACTTGGCGAGATCACAAGTCCAATGGATGATCGATTGCAATTGCATGCTGCCACGCACAGTGACATGCGCCGAAACCACACGTCAATTGTTTCTTTGAGCAGCCATGTCCAAAGGAAAACTGAACAGGTGCGAAACGCCGTAGTGCGAGAGCTGAACTACCTGTGAGGCAGGACTGGAATTTCTTTGCCGAGCGTTGAGGGCTGATCGCCCTGAGGAATAACAGGTTCCCATCCGTTGGCAGCAACAGAAGCAACCGGCTCGCCGCTCCCCTCCGCTTCTTTTTCCTTCGCGAGCTGCTCCACTTCCATAATCAATGTGTCCATTAATTCTTCCATTGGAACTTTTCTGACAAGCTTCCCCTTCTTGAACAGAATACCTTTCCCTTCACCACCTGCAATGCCGATATCGGCCTCTTTCCCTTCTCCGATCCCATTCACGACACAGCCGAGCACGGATACGTTCAACGGAGTCTTAATATGGCCGAGCTTCTTCTCAAGCTCGTTCGCCATACGGACGACATCGATTTCAACTCTTCCGCAAGTCGGACAGGCGATAACATTGATTCCCCGATGGCGCAGCTCAAGCGACTTCAGAATCTCGTAGCCGACCTTCACTTCTTCGACCGGATCGGCGGCAAGCGACACCCGCAACGTATCTCCGATGCCCTGCGAGAGAAGATATCCAAGACCCATGGCCGACTTCACCGCGCCGGTCATCGCCGTGCCGGCTTCGGTAATGCCGATATGCAACGGATAGTTCGATTGCATCGCAAAGAGGTAGTAGGCATCAATCGCATGGTGCACATCGGATGCTTTGAGCGACACCTTCATATTGGTGAAGCCGACATCCTCGAGCGAACGAACGGCATTCAACGCCGACTCGGCCAAGGCCTCTGGGGAGGGCCAGCCGTATTTCTCCAGCAAGTGCCGCTCGAGCGATCCGCCGTTTACCCCGACACGGATCGGAACGCCGTTGTCGTTGACCGCCTTGATGACTTCTTCGACTTTCCACCAGGCGCCGATGTTGCCTGGATTAATACGGACGCAATCGACGATCTTTGCCGCTCGCAAAGCGAGACGATGATCGAAATGAATATCCGCGATCAACGGCACCGTCATTGCGGCTTTGATCTTCGGGAGGGCGGCAGCTGCTTCTTCGTCCGGCACGGCAACACGGATGAGTTCGCATCCGACTTCTTCGAGCCGGCGGATCTCCTCGATGGTCGCGTCGGCATTACGCGTATCGGTCGAGCACATCGATTGCACAGACACCGGAGCATCGCCACCGATCTTTACCGTGCCAACTTGAATCTGCCGAGTCTTTCGTCTCGTAATATGCATCTAGTGGCTCGCCTTACCCTTTACTGCTCACGTTCCTTTAACTCCCTTGTTCATCTCCATGCGGAAGATGACCGGCATGTGTAGTCCCGGCAAAGTGCACTTTTTCTGCCGTCGCCTTCCCGAGGAGCTCTTTGACACTTTGATAAATGCCTTCTGCCGTCAGTCCATATCGCTCCCGGAGCAAATCTTGAGGTCCCTGCTCAATGTACCAATCAGGCAAACCAAGGACCTTGGTTCTCACATTGGAAACACCGGACTCCGCCAGCGTCTCGAGCACCGCAGAGCCGAACCCGCCCATCTTACAGCCTTCTTCAACCGTCACGACATACCGAACCCGTTTCGCCACATCCACGACCAGTTCCTGATCGAGCGGCTTCACAAACCGGCTATTGACGACCGCCGTAGAGACGCCTTCCTCGCTGAGTCGCTTCGCGGCCTCCATCGCCTGCCATACGGAGACCCCGATTGCCATGATCGCCACATCCGTCCCATCCTTCAGCAACTCGCCTTTCCCAATGGGGAGCGTGTGCGGAGCCGTGTCCATCTTGACGCCCAGGCTCACTCCTCGCGGATACCGGACTGAAATCGGGCCATTATAATCCAGAGCTGTTTTCATCATATGCTGAAGCTCGTTCTCATCTTTTGGCGCCATCACGACCATGTTGGGAACGTGACGCAAGAAGGCGTAGTCGAACGCGCCGTGGTGAGTGGTGCCATCCTCAGCCACAAGGCCACCACGATCGATGCAGAATGCCACAGGAAGATTCTGCGTCGCCACGTCGTGCACGACTTGATCATAGGCCCGCTGAAGAAACGTCGCATACATCGCCACGACCGGCTTCAGCCCTTGCGCCGCAAGCCCTGCCGCAAATGTCACGGCATGCTGTTCAGCAATCCCGACATCGTAGAGACGATCGGGGAATTCTTTCTCGAACGCGGTCAAGCCTGTGCCTTCACACATGGCCGCCGTGATGGCGACAATGCGTTTATCTTCACGGGCCAATTTGACCAAGGTATCCATTGCGAACGCCGTGTATGAAGGGCGCGCGGCTTTTTTCGCGGGGGTGCCCGTCTCGCGAACAAACGGCGGGCAGGCATGGAACCATACAGGATTCTTCATGGCCGGCTCATACCCCAGTCCCTTCTTCGTAATGATATGGAGAAGGACCGGTCCCCTCATTTTCAGTACGTTCTCGAGTGTTGGAAGGAGATGTTCGAAGTTGTGCCCATCGATAGGACCGCTGTATTGAAACCCAAGCTCCTCGAACAGCAATCCGGGAAGAATCACGCCTTTGGCAAGCTCTTCGGCACGACGGGCAAGCTTTTGCATATCACTGCCGATATGGGGGATCTTTCCCAGCAACTGCCCCGTTTCTTCACGCATCTTCCCGTAAAACTCGCCGGTAATCGTTCGGCTCAAGTAGGCAGAGATCGCCCCGACATTTTTTGAGATTGACATCTGATTGTCGTTCAGGATCACGAGGAAATCTTTGCCGAGCCCTCCGGCATGGTGCAGACCTTCGAGCGTCATACCGGCCGTCATTGCCCCGTCACCGACGACACACACGACTTTATGTTTTTGCTTCAGCTGTTCACGAGCTTCTACCATACCGAACGCTGCCGACACCCCGGTCCCGGCATGTCCAGCATTGAATGTGTCGTATTCACTTTCTTCCCGCTTACAGAACCCGCTCAACCCTCCATACTGGCGAAGCGTATGGAACTGTTCTCGGCGACCCGTGAGCAGTTTATGCGCGTAGGACTGGTTACTGGTGTCCCAGACAATCTTGTCGGTCGGCGTATCAAGGAGATACTGCAAGGCGACTGTGAGCTCAACCACCCCCAGATTTGAGGCCAAGTGTCCACCGACACTGGAGACCGCACCGATGATCTGCTCACGAATCTCTTGGCACAACGCCGGAAACCGGTCTGGAGATAGTCGTTTCAGATCAGCGGGGCTATGGATCTTTTTCAGGATGGACATAGATGCTCTCCTTCGTTTGTCTACCATCAGACGCTCACCGCCTTTGGCAGGAATACGCTACCTCTTCACATAATCAGGGAGCGAATTTCCGTGAAGTTTCACACAGAAACCACATGAAGTCAAGTACTTACGGAAGGCACACGGACATCAGAAACCACTCACGCTGTCCGCGACACGAACTCTACTGAAGTCATCGACCTCGCCCAGCTCGCAGCGAGCAGGATGCCAAAAGATCCTTGAGTTCCCTCGCGTTCAGAGGTTCAAGAGGCTCCACCAAATTAATCTCAGTGATTGCGCTGCACCTCATACCGGAAGGCCCCTTGCCGAATGCCATATTGAGCATCCTATCGGCTATTCAAAATTGACCTCAGGCACTCTGAGCTCTCAACTGTCATGCGGGCAGGAAGGGTTTGATGCCGGCTTACTAATATGGGAAATCCAATCCGGCAAAAATAGCTCCCCCTTCCTTACTGAAACCATAGTCGATCCGTCCCACGACGTTCGGGCGAATGATCCCTCGAAATCCGATGCCTGGCGTAATGCGATAGTCTTTGAAGCTGACATTTTTGAACGAGTTGAACACTTGGCCTGTGTCGATAAAGGGCGCAATTTCGAAATCGGCCATGACTCCCGCAAGACGTGCCCGCAGAATATGAATCCGTTCTTCGACACTGAAGGCAATCATCTGTTTGTCGATGTATCGATCCACACCAAAACCGCGCAACGTATTTTGTCCACCGAGCGAGCTCTGCTCAAAAAACGGCACGTCCGTGCCGATTGTCGCTTGCAGTTCTCCGTGCACCACCAAAATGGCCCGCTTGGACTCACTGGCGAACATTTTCTTCACATCAACCCCGTACCGTGAATAGAGTGGATGGTCGCTGTTCTTGAAGTTGTAGTTCAGCTCGGCATAGGCCGTCACCGCCATTCCATCGGTCGGCGTCACAAGATTGTTCCGAGTATCATAGTGGAAGCTGATCCGCTGGCCGAGTATGGTTGCTCCCCCGACGCCGGGAGCATTCGGGAAATTGGCCCCTGAAAACGGAAGGTCAGTCGCACCTTCCTGAATCGATTGCATATGGCGGAGCCGTTGGCTCACCGCAATCTGCGTCACTTCATTGGCGTAGACGCCGAATTTCCAATTCAATCTCGTCTCGGACGCCGTATAGTTTGTCTCATCATCCTTGTGTGTTGTGGGTCCCAGCCCGAAAAACCGGACCGTCGCATTCTTGAAATGCATCGCACTGAATCCAATACTGTATCGGCCGTTGCTGAATCCCGGGTCCACATAGCTCAACAAAAACTTCCTCTCGATCCGTTCTGTCCACGAAGCGATGCCTCGCAGCTCCTTTCCACCCGGCTCATACCGAAACAAATTAACGGTGCCTCGGGTTCCCACGATTGAGTTATAGACCACCATCGGCGCAACCAAATACTTGAGATCGCCATCCGGCCCAGTAAAGAGAGCCGGCACAATCAGTCCGATATCGTTGCCGTCGTTCTTGCTGCTGCTGACGGCAGGGATCGGGAACAGCTTGACTTCGGCCTGAACCTCGTTACGAGGCGCAAGACAAACGGTCGCGCACAATACAAAGACACAGCGAATCGCAAGGCTACGCATACACGTCGTCATCACTTCAGGACCGGCGTTATGGAGCCTTGAGCTTGTCGGATTTCTTGCGGAGCTGGTCGACGAGATCCGTGTAGGAAGAGGCACGAAGAATTTTCGTAAACTGTCCACGGTAATTATTCACCAAGCTGACATTGTCCACGACGACATCGTAGACCCGCCACTCATCGGCTCTATTGATCAATCGATAATCCAGAGGAATCTCGGTTTTCCCTGAAAGCACTTTTGTCCTGACTTCGGCATACTCTTTTTCCGTGCGCTCATTGAGATATTCCACACCTTCGCCGGAATAGGTCTCGATCTTATCAGCATACGAATTCGTCAATAAGGTCCGAAACAGATCGACGAACTCCTGTTTCTGTTGGTCTGTCAGCTGATTCCAGGGAGCGCCAAGAGCCCGACGAGACATTTCAGCATAATCAAATCGGGCGGCCACCACTGTTTCAAGCATGTGTCGACGCGCTTCAGTTTTTGCCGGTTGTTTGAGGTCTTTATCCCGTACGATCCGAAGCACTTCATCGATGGTCACCTTCATGGCTGCCGTTGGATCCCCCGCAGCACTTGGGATCGGTATGGCCACAATCACCATCGCCATGAGCACGAACACCACGACGGGCCAACGGAACATGACTCCACTGTTCCACCACTTCCTCATTGTCATATCCTCACCTGCTCCCTTAATACGGCGACTCATCCCTTCGTGCAGGAATCCATACGTTCAAATTAATTGACTTTCCCGTGCACATATTGACTCACCAGTTCCTCCAAATCGAGACCGGACTCGGTATCTCGAATGGTTTCACCCGGTTTCAACGGATCGCCCCCTCCACCCGGCGACAGCGCCAGATATTTTTCACCGATGATCCCTCTCGTCTTGATCGATGCAATCGTATCGGAATAGAGCTTCGTCCCATTGTGCAACCCCAGTCGGACGAGAGCCCGATCCTCCTTCAAGCTGATGGCCTTGACGCGGCCCACTTCAACGCCGGCGATTTCCACGGCTGCCCCGGATTTTAATCCTGTGGCGGAGTTGAACAATGCATCGACCTCATAGAGATCCCCACCGATCAGTTCCAATTTCCCAAGCTTGATCGAGAGATACCCCAGCGAGACGACCCCGATCAGTACGAATACACCGACGATCATCTCCAGTTTGGCCTTCTCCATCGCGACACTCCTTTAGCTTGTGGAACCGGAGTTTCCTATCAGCACCGTCCCTCCCACCGAAATAAACTCCCTGATTTCCGGATCAGTGGTTCGTTGAAACTCAGAGGGCTCGGCCATCGCCGCGATTTTCCCCTGTTTCAAGATCGCCACGTAGTCTGAAATCTCAAAGATTTCAGGAATTTCATGACTCACCATCACAGCGGTAAACCGAAACCTTCGCTGCATACTCGTAATCAGATCATGAATCGACTTGGCCATGAGGGGATCAAGTCCCGTGGTCGGCTCATCGAAAAGCATGATCTCGGGCTGCATGACCAGCGCGCGGGCCAGCCCTGCGCGCTTGCGCATCCCTCCGCTCAATTCTGCCGGAAATTTATGTCCCATCCCGGTCAAGCCGACTTGATCGAGTTTTTCCTCGACCCGGCTGGTCACCTCCTGTCCTTTCAATCGGAGCTTCTCCCGAAGGGGAAAGGCCACGTTTTCAAAAACCGTCAGCGAATCGAACAGCGCCGCTCCCTGGAACAACATCGCAAATCGCTTGCGCACCTCATTCAGCGCATGCCCACGAAGCCGCGAAATCTCCACGTTGTCGACCCATACCTCTCCAGAATCAGGCTGGAGCAAGCCGATCATGTGCTTCAGTAAGACACTCTTGCCTTCTCCGCTGCGCCCGATGATCGTCGTGAGTTTCCCTTCCGGCACCGCAAGATCGACGCCTCTCAATACCTGCTGCCCACCCAAGGTCTTCGTCACCCCGACAAGCTTCAACATGATTACAGATTAAAGAGAAGGGCGGTCAAAAAGTAATCCCACACGAGAATCAGGACCGACGACAGCACGACCGCCTCGGTCGTGGCATTGCCCAGCCCCTCGGCACTCATTTTGGTAAAGAATCCCTTATAACAACAAACCCAGCTGATAATCAGCCCAAAACTGATGGATTTCAGGATACCGCCGTAGACATCTTTCCACTCAACCGCAGACTCTATGGAATTCCAATACGTCCCGGCATTCACCCCTAGCAGCTCAACTCCCACAACGTGGCCACCATAAATTCCCACGACGTCAAAAATCGCGACCAAGAGCGGCACACCGATCAATCCTGCGACCAATTTTGGCGCAATCAGGTATTGGAGCGGATTGACGGCCATGGTGTCGAGCGCATCGATCTGTTCCGTGATCCGCATGATTCCGATCTCCGCCGTCATGGC
>NZ_JBLFBO010000111.1:0-2155 GCF_047338595.1 Nitrospira sp. BLG_1 | reverse complement strand
GACCGCCTCGTGGCGATGCTCCCGGCGCACAAGACCTACGTCGAGCCGTTCGCCGGCAGCGCGGCGGTGCTGTTCGCCAAGGAGCCCTCGGACGTCGAGGTCATCAACGACGCCGACCTCGAGATCGCCGACGCGTACCGGCTCATCAAGAAGCTCACGCAGGAGGGGCTCGCTCGACTGAAGAAGCTGCCCTGGGTCGGCGACGAGAAGACCTTCAAGCGGCTCCTCGACGTCGAGCCCGAGGACGACGTCGAGCGGCTGCACCGCTTCCTGTACCTGACGCACTTCTCCTACGGGAAGATGCGCGGCAAGAGCTTCAGCCCGACGGTCGTCGGCGTCGAGGCGACGACCATCAAGCGCATCGAGAAGTTCGCGCCGCGCCTGAAGAAGGTGAAGGTCTACGGCGGCGACTACGAGAAGGTCGTCCGCAAGTACGACAGCAAGGACACGGTCTTCTTTCTCGACCCGCCGTACCCCGGCTACAACGTCGACGTCGGCGAGAGCGAGTTCGACGAGGAGCGCTTCTTCAAGCTGCTCAAGTCGCTCAAGGGCCGCTTCCTCATCACCTACGGTATCCGGGGCAAGTTCCCCGAGCTGGTGAAGGGCTCGGACTTCTGGTCGAAGCGCATCCGCACCCGCCGCTCCATCGCGCACATGCGCGGCGTCGGCGGCAGCTCCGTGCTGACGCAGCTCCTGGTCGCGAACTACGAGCCGACCACCAAGGCGCTCGACGACGAGTTCGTCCTCGACGACTGGGACGGGACGCTCGACGAGGGCGTCGACGACGTCGAAAAGGCGCAGCCCTTCGGCACGTTCGGCGGCTCGTTCCACTACGCCAAGCGCATCGTGCCGCTCATCCCGGCGCACAAGACCTACGTCGAGCCCTTCGCGGGCGCGGCGGCTGTGCTGCACGCCAAGGACGCGAGCGACAAGGAGGTCATCGCCGATCTCGACGACGACGTGGTGTTCCTCCACCGCAGCATCAAGACGATGACGCCCGAGCGCGTCGAGGAGCTGCGCCGCCGCTTCGAGTGGACCGTCACGCAGGAGAGCTTCGCCAAGGCCCGCGACATGACGCCGAAGGACGACGTCGCGCGCTTCTACAAGCTCGTCTTCGTGCGCACCCACGCCCGCGACTGCCGCCCCGACGGCACGCACCCGGCGCAGCAGCACCTCGGCTCGACGACCAACCCCGAGAAGTACCTCAAGGCCGCCGAGCGCCTGAAGGACGTGAGCATCCTGCGGCAGGACTACCGCAAGACGATCGAGGCCTACGACAGCAAGGACACGTTCTTCTTCATCGACCCGCCGTACCCCGGTGAGTGGTTCGACAAGGACAAGGTCATCGACCTCGGTGAGTTCATCGATGCGCTCGCGAAGGTCGAGGGCAAGTTCATCGCGGTCCTCAACCCGACCCCGGAGAACGTCGCCGCCTTCAAGAAGGTCGGGCACGTCTTCCGGCTCAAGGTGCGCGAGGCCTCGGGGCGGGGCGGTGCCAAGCACGCCATGCGCCTCTTCGTCGCCAACTTCCCGGTGCGCAAGGCCGCGGACTTCGAGCTCGTCGCCAAGTGCGAGCACCTGCCGCTCGATCCGAGCGTCGATGAGCTGGTGTTCGACAAGCCCTCGCGCCTCGTGAAGGGCATCGACCCGAACGACGAGCGCTTCGTGCTGGGCATCGTGCTCGAGCCCGAGGTGGTCGACGCGCAGGGCGACATCTACTCGGCCGAGGAGATCCGCGCCGCCGCCCACCGCTTCATGGAGGACTTCGGCGGCCTCGGGCTGATGCACCGCCTGCGCGTCAACGGCCAGGTGAAGGTGCTGGAGAGCTACCTCGCGCCCACCGACTTCACCATCGGCGAGCTCGCGGTCCGCAAGGGCACCTGGCTGCTCGCGGTGCGCGTGCTCTCCGACGAGCTGTGGGAGCGCGTGAAGTCGGGCGACCTCACGGGCTTCTCCATCGGCGGCTCGGCACGTCGCGTACCCGAGCCCGCACCTGTTCCGACGTCGGAGCAGCCCCCCGACGACACCGCCAACCACCAGCCGGAGGCCGCCGCATGACGACCGAACTGCACAAGGCGGACGGCGTGCATCGCCTCGTCGACATGGTCGTCGAGGAGGTCTCGCTCGTCGACCGCGCCGCCAACAAGCACCGCTT
>NZ_JBLFBO010000110.1:0-2158 GCF_047338595.1 Nitrospira sp. BLG_1 | reverse complement strand
GACTTACTCCGATCTCTTTGTACTTCAAGCCTTCGATGCGAACGTACTTCTGCTCGATGCCGACGAGCCAGCCCTCTTTGATTCCATCGGCCAAGCCCATGCGAAAAGCCACGGTATCAAAGACGCAGGCCAGTGCCTTTTGATCTGTTCGTCTCGGAGTCGCAGTCACTCCGAGCATCTTGCAATTGGGATTACTTCCGTAGTGTTGCAACGCAGAACGCCAAGTGTCGGCTGCGCTGTGGTGGCAGTTGTGGACTAAGAATCCATTAGCGTAATAGGTATTTCCGTTGGAGACATGGAGATTATAGACAACACCTTCTGGACACAGCCGTCCAAATTCTTCTCCACTTCCTCGTTCGTAAACCTCAACACGCGCCACCCGATCGAAGCCATGAACTCTTCTTTTTTCCTGTCCGCTGCCCTTCTTTCGATTAGATTGTGAGACAACCCGTCTATTTCTATGCCGACTTTCAGAGCCACGTTCGCAACGTCTAGTTTGTAGTTCGTCGGGTATCCGCTCCCCCTCGGCATTTTCGTCTTCACTGCTACTCCGCAATCCCAACCCAAGGCGCAAGCAATTAGCTTTTCGTGCATGGTTGGGCCGTGCCCATTGCCCCTGCGAACCGTTGGCCCCCACCCCATCGCTCTCAACTTGGCGGATACCTTCGCTCTTGTGGCAGGATCGTGCATCCCATTTGTTTTTCTGAACCTTGTTATGTCTCCGCCGTGCCGAAGAAATGTCTTTTTGATTCTTCTCCTGAAACACTCCGACCGGCATGTGCTCGATGCGCAGATTTTTCTCGGTCTCGAATTGGTTCCGCTCGGTATTGTCGTCCCGCAGATTTCGCATTTGTTTTTCATGTTGAGTGATGGTATGCACCATGCTCCCTTCCGTCAAACTGGCTGCACAAAAGAAGCCATGATCGGTGGATATTGGGTGGCCCGGCGTGCAAACCAACTCTTTGCCTGAATCAAACACCACTCGGACTATTCGATCTATGGTTCGAGAAAAAACCTTTAGAACTTTTCCGTCGCCAAGATGGGTGCGTACCGAATCGCCGACTGTTATTGAGTCGATTCTTCTTCCGTCTACCAAGCATGATCCGGGAAAGCACTCGTCTGCTATCACCAGCGAGAACTCCATCGGGTCGAACTGTTCCATCCTTGGGTTCGCTCCGCCTGCGGTCTGCGTCTGTATGCTCGACACCACAATCGGAGATTTAATTATCTGCGATGCACGTTGATCGGCCATCTCGATCTCGACTGGGATGCCGGTCACTTTGCTGATCTTGTCAGCCGCTTGCTCGATGAGTTCTTCACGGTGGGCCAGCACCATCACCCGTCCGTGCTTGCGGTATTCGTCGGCGAGAAGAGAAAACAAAATCGTCTTGCCGCATCCGGTTGGCAGCACGGCCACGGTGGACTGGTGCGTAGCGAATTTTTCTTTGATCGCCTCCTTCGCGTCAGTTTGATATGGCCTTGGTTTGTACATCTGCTGTCTCGCCTTTCGTTATGTCCACTATCGTAGCACTGAACTGCTTGGCTACTTTCTTAACCAACTCGCTTGAGTGCGCTGAAATAATTAAGTCTCGATTGTTTCGCAATTCGTCTGCGTATTCTTTCGGAAGCCGATCGCCTCGGCGTACTAAGAGTACGCCGTTATCAACGCGAATCTCGACGTTGAGTTCCTTCGCTTTTTCGAGAAGTTCGCGTACTGTCATAGCGGCATTAGCTCGAACTTCATCCGATAGCTTTTTGGCTTCCCTGCTAGGTACGCCTGCGTCCATGCGTACAATTGATCTACTGTGTTGTTCATATCGAACACGGCATTTACTTCGTTGTAATCTATTCCGAGCAGCTTCGCCGTTGCGTCGTCTGCGCGCATTTCATGCAGCCCGCCTAATGTTCTCGCCCAACCGCAGTAGCACTGTGCTGTTTTGCACGGGTGCGACCCAGTTTCTCCGGGGTTATACTGGTCCCATTTTGTTGGGTGCTTGAGAATATGATTCATTACCTTGCGGGCCAGCGCCTTGCCTCTTGGGTATCTCACTCGCTTTTTTGGTGTCGCTTTTTTCGTTGCCATTTTCGATCCTTTCTTTTTCGTTCAATCAGTCTGACTGATTACTCAGTCACTACCAAGCTATTTTGCTTTAGGTTC
>NZ_JBLFBO010000109.1:0-2175 GCF_047338595.1 Nitrospira sp. BLG_1 | reverse complement strand
TCACCAGCACCGAGCAGAGCATCGCGGCCACGACCAGCTTTGTCTACGAGCCGGTGTTCAATCAGGTGACGCGCATCACGGACCCGAAAGGCAACCAGACGAACATCGCCTATGACGCGAAGGGGAATCCGATCACCATCACCGACGCGGACAACAAGATCACGCGCTTCTTCTACAATGCGCAGGGGCTGTTGACTGAAACCAGGGATGCGCTCTATCCCGCGAACCCCGCCACGACGTTCACCTATGACGCGTTGGGGCGGCTGCTCACGACCACGGATCCGCTGACCCGCACCACGACGTTGACCTATGACAGCGCGGGGAACGTGGCGACGAGCAAGGATCATCTCAACCGGATCACCGCGTTTGAGTATGATGCGAAGAATCGACTCAAGAAGGTGATCGATCCACTGCTCGGGGAGACGGTCTACACCTACGACGGCAATGGCAATCTGCTCACCGTCAAGGATGCGAAGAATCAAGTGACCACCTTTGCCTATGACAGCCGGAATCGGTTGCTCAGCACGACGGATCCGCTGGGCAAAGTGGAAACGTACGAGTATGATGGCAACGACAATCTCACGAAACGCCATACGCCCAAGGGCGACGACATCCTGTTCGCCTACAACGCCGTGAATGAACTCTTGAGCAAGACGCTGCCGGGTAACCTGGTGACCAGTTATACGTATAGCTCGGTGGGGAACCTCCTGACGGTGACCGACCCGGATAGCGCGTTGACCATGACCTATGACCAGGCCAATCGGTTGTTGACCGCGAGCACGGCAGGATCAAGCCATCAGCCCAGCGTCACGCTCACGTATACCTATGACCAGAACGGGAACCGGCTGACGCTGAACGGCGGGACGGCGAACAACACGTATGTCTATGACGTGCTGAATCGCCTGACGAGTCTCACGAGCCCAGCCGGGGCCAGCACCTTGACCTACGACGCCATCTCCCGGCGCACGGCGATGACGCTGTCCAACGGGACACAAACCACCTACACCTATGATCCGGCGTCGCAGGTGACGGCGATTAGCCACCAGCTGACAGCTGTCAGCCAACAGATTAATAAAGCGGAGTACCTCTACAACGGCGTCGGGAATCGGACGAGTCTGACGGATCGGAGAGGGGCACAGGCGTTCGGCTATGATAATCTGGATCGATTAACCTCAGCCTCACATCCGCTCCTCGGCACGCCGCAATCATTCACGTACGATCCAGTCGGCAACCGAACCACGACCGGGAACGTGACGAACGCCGGCAATCAGCTGACCGCCGATGCGACGCACAGTTACCAGTATGATGACAACGGCAATCTCATCAGGAAGACGCTCCTCGCCACCGGCAACTACACGCAATACAGTTACGATGCAGAAAACAGATTGGTAAAGGTGGAGGACTTTGTGGCGGGGAATCCGACCGCGGCGTTCACGAGTACCTATCGGTACGATGGGCTGGGTCGCCGCATTGAGAAAGTGGCCAATGGGCAAACAAAACGGTATGTCTACGACGGCGAAGATATTCTTCTGGAATATGATGGGACGAATCAGCTTGTTGCCCGTTATACCCACGGCCCGGGGATCGATGAACCGATCGCGGTGACGAAGGGCGGGAGCACCTTCTTCTATCACCAGGATGGCCTTGGCAGCGTGACGGATCTCACCGATTCAAGCGGTGCCACCGCGAAGAGCTATAGTTATGATGCCTACGGCAACATCTTGGAGGCTCCTGGTACCGTCGACCAGCCATACACCTACACGGGTCGAGAGTTCGATGCGGAAAGTGGGCTCTATTACTACCGAGCCAGAAATTACGACCCAACGACTGGGAGGTTCCTGCAGCAAGATCCGATTGGGGGCTTAAACAATCCTAATCTCTACTCCTATGTAAGGAATGCGCCAACAAATCTCATCGACCCACTCGGTCTCATCGAATCAACTGTTGATGCTGCGATCAGGAATGCGATCTCAAGAGGTAACGCAAGAGAGTTACAGGAATTGATCGAAGCGGTTGGAGAGACCGCATCACCCGGGGCTAGAGAGGCTGCGAAGAAAGCTCTGGAGAGGCTTACTACTGAAGCCGAGAAGGTAATCGCCAAAGAATGCAAAGGGTCTATATGAGCTAGGCTCGAAAAAGTGGACGCCTTCAACCTATGATCTGAGGGTGGGAGGT
>NZ_JBLFBO010000074.1:0-9181 GCF_047338595.1 Nitrospira sp. BLG_1 | reverse complement strand
GTGGTGAGCCAAGCATGACTCGAACAAGTTTAAAAATAGGTCGTAAAACGGCCACTTTGCGACAGTCGCTACGGCAATCACTACGCCAGAAAGCAGCTGTTCATTAGAGATTGTGCTCGCTTCGCGCTACGCTTGTGTGGAATAGGCCTGAGTGGGCTGGAATGAAGTGGGTTTGAGCACATCACGAAAACAATCGGCGCCCCGGTCGAGACAAATCTGGGCCTTGGGCTTGCAGGGTTTCGATACCCAGTTAAAAACTGGCGATCTGGGCTTCTCATGCTCGACTGTACTTTAGTGTCTCACTATCGGCGTGCCTCTAGTCTGCACAGCAGCTCATTTTCGACACGTCTTTTGTGTACGACAGCGCGGCGATTTTGAGCGCCTCGGACATGGTTGGATAAACGTGCAGCAGGCGTGCGAAGTCGTCGATACTCGCACCAAAATGAAGCCCCATTGCCGCTTCATGAATCACCTCCGCAGCGCTCATGCCATGCATGGACACCCCGAGCACCTTCTTCGTGTTCCGGTCTGCCACCATCTTCAGGACCCCTCTGGTCTCCCGAACCGCTCCAGCTCTGGGAACGAGGGACATCGGAATAATGCGACATTCGCATTCGTACCCGCGCGCAGTTGCTTCCGCGTCCGAAAGTCCGACAACGCCCACCTGCGGGTCGGTAAAAATCGCTCGCGGAATCACAGCGTGGGTGACCGTACGGCCCCCGTTGCCGTTGAGCGCATTCTCGGCAGCGATCCCGCCGTCCTGCGCACCCACAGGAGTCGCCGGCTGGCTTCCCGTGTAGGAACCAATCACGTCTCCGGCGGCATACACGTGCTCGGCAGACGTGCGCAGCTCGTCGTTGACCTTCACGAAACCCCGTGCATCCATATCGACGCCTGGAAGTTCAAGCCCCAGGTGTTCCGTATTCGGTGTGCGCCCCGTGGCCACAAGCAGCTTTGCGGCCTTCAGTTCCTTCTGCCGCCCGTCCATCTGTAGCGTGACGACTACGTGGCGTTCATCGCCATGCACCCGGCTCACCGTAGTTTTCGTATGGATGGCGATTCCCTCCTCACGAAAGACGTCTGCCACTGATTGCGCAATCTCCGGCTCGTAGGCCGTAAGAATGCGCGCTCCGCGTGCCAGAATCGTGACGCTGGTGCCGAAGCGCGCAAACATCTGGCCCAGCTCAAGCGCGATGTAGCCGCCACCGAGGATGATCAGCGACACGGGAAGCTCTGTGAGTTCGATGTCTTCGTGACTGGTGAGCAGGTCGCTGGTGAGATACGGCGTGTCACGAAGCCCGGGAACCTCTGGCACTGCGGGCGAGCTTCCCGTCGCGACAAGGAACCGAGCCGCTGAGAGCACCTGCCCGTTCACGGTCACCTCGTTGGAGCCGCTGAAGCGGGCTGATCCTTCAAACACGCGGATGCGTTGAGAGTTGAAGACAATGCTCTGATACTTCTTTCCCCGGTAGTCTTCAATCACGGCATCCTTCTGCTCGATCAGGGCGCGGAAGTCCAGGCTCATCGAGGTAGGAGAGAGCCCTGGATAGCGCGGATGCTTCGTATCGTAGAGGATTTTCGCGGCTTCGATGAGATTCTTTGACGGCAAGCAGCCACGATTGGCACACGTGCCACCGAGCGTTCGCACCTCGGTCATGGCTGCCGTGTGTCCGCTTGCTGCCGCGCGAAGCGCGGCAGCAAACGCCGTCGAGCCGGATCCGAGAATCACCAGGTCAAATTTCTCCGCCATCATGTCCCCTCCTGAGTTGGTTATCCGGGAATGTCCTTCAGATCACACGCACATCTGGCGCCGCATGAAGTAGTAGCCCAGCGCAGCCACTCCGATGAACATCACAAGAAGGCCGATCAATATGGCATCATTGAGAATGAATCCGAGGCCAAGCGCGGTGACCAGCCCGGCGACCATAAACGGCGCCACGCAGCAGAGTGCAGCAAACGCTGCCCCGCTGATGCCGACCGCCATAAGCGCTCGGCCCAACCATGATGGCGCTTCGTGACTATTGGTTTTCCCGTCCATTGCGGCTCCTAGGGCTGAACGGTGGAGGGATAGCCCGCGTTCTTGGTGGCCTCCAGCAGCGCCTCGACCGTGGTCTTGGCGTCATCGAAGGTGACCAGGGCTTCCTTCTTCTCCAAGTTGACCTCGATGTTCTCGACGCCTTCAACCTTGTTCAGCGCCTTCTTAATCGTGATCGGGCAGGCTGCGCAGGTCATGCCCGTCACCCACAGGGTGACCGTTTGCGTGGTGGCCCAGGCGGGCGCGCTCAGAGCGGCCGAGAGGGCGAGTACCGTGACGAGCTTTTTCATGACGTGTTCCTTTCAATACAACAGCGGCAGAATGTAAGGGAACGCGATCGCGATCCCCACGAGTGCGGTCACGATCCCAAAGATGATCTTGTACGCCGTCTTGACCGACGGTACGGCACAGACTTCCCCCGGCTTGCAGGCTTGCGCGGGCCGGAAGATGCGCCGGTAAGCGAAGAAGAGTGCCACGAGGGCTGCGCCGATAAAGATCGGACGATACGGTTCCAGCACCGTCAGATTGCCGATCCATGCGCCACTGATGCCAATCATCACCAATACGAGCGGACCAAGACAGCAGATCGAGGCGAGGATTGCCGCGAGGCCGCCGATACCCAAGGCGCCGCCACCGTTTTGCGGTTTAGACCAAGGGTTCTCTTTCTCCGACCTAGACAACCTATCCATGCCCCACCTATTTCCCTAGCTTGCCCATTGATTCAAGTCTAAACTCCGTACTACGGTACGGAATCAAGGGGAATCTTCATGGCTTTAGAATTAACGATAGGCCGGGTGGCGAAGCTGGCCGGAGTGAATGTCGAGACGATCCGGTATTACCAGAGACGGAGGCTGATAGCCGAGCCGGACAAGCCGCACATGGGCTATCGGAGGTATCCGGCAGACATCGTGAAACGCATCCGCTTCATTAAGCGGGCGCAGGCTCTTGGGTTCACGTTGGAGGAAATCGCCGAACTGCTACGGCTGGAAGAAGCCCGCGCCTGTGCGGAGACCCGTGCCCTGGCCGCCCACAAGATGCGGCTGATTGACCAGAAACTGACGGGCCTCGCGGCGATGCGGAAAGCGTTAGCTGGTCTGGTTCAGCAGTGCGAAAGAAAACAACCGGCGAAGGGCTGCCCGATCATTCTGGCGCTCGAACAGGATTAAGGGTCCTCGGTCTGGACTCGAACCGTCCCAAATACATTTGTTTTGGACCAGCATCAACATAAGTCAAATTCCTTGAGAAATCGACCCACGTTGGGCTGGCATATTAGATGGGGATTTTGACCAGGGGGTATTTGGGATTTTCGGGAAGTTTACATCTTGTGGAATTCCGATGGTGCCGTCATTCGATTGGACCACCTGATAGCGGTCGGTCATGTATTTCGGCTTTTGGTCGGACAGCGCCCGTTGGCTTTGGGGCGCTGCCAGACTCACTAACCAATGTTGGACGGTCACACCTCCGTCTGTTCGGCCAACTCCAAGGCATCATCAACCTCGATGCCGAGGTAGCGCACGGTGCTTTCGAGCTTGGTGTGCCCAAGCAATAGCTGGACCGCTCTCAGGTTCTTCGTCCGCCGATAGATCAGCGAGGCCTTGGTGCGCCGCATGGAATGCGTCCCATAGGCTGAGGCATCGAGGCCGATGGCCGTCACCCATCCCTCCAGCACTCGTGCGTACTGCCGGGTGCCCATGTGAGGGGAGTTGTGGATGCGGCTGGGAAACAGATAGTCCTCTGACTTCAGCGTAGCCTGCTTGATCCACGCTACTACAGCCTCACGCGTGGAAGGCGTGATCTCAAACTGAACCGGTCGCTGGGTTTTCTGTTGCATGATGATCGCACGCGGGGCGATCTGATCGCCGTGGCAAATATCGCGCACACGCAGCTTGACCAGGTCGCAGCCCCGAAGTTTGCTGTCGATCCCTAAATCAAAGAGCGCGAGGTCGCGGGAACGACCGGCCATTTGCAAACGGGTCCGTATCGCCCAAATCTCCTTCAGCTTGAACGGTGCTTTTTGGCCGACAAGTTTGCCTTTGTTCCACGGTTTGCGGTGTTGAGACGTGCTGATCATTTCCATGATGGACTCCTTTCATTGAAAGAGGGTGGCGAGACTAGCGCCACTACGTTCGCGACCCGTCAGTGCGATGCACTAACCGTCGCGAGATCTCTTGAGAAAGGAGTGTCCGCGATGTGTTTGCCAGATTCAAATGCCGTTATTCCGCCACCAGCGGACGGTCGATAGCAGAGGCCATTTGTTCTGCGAAGGACGGCGGGCTACAATCAGCATCTCAGTCAACGTCTCGGTAGTTCCGCATAGCGCTGTGCTATCGTGAAAGGTGCAATAGTTATATTCGGACTATTGGGGTCATACATGAATTACGGTTTGGGAATCACGGAAGAGGAGTTTCCTGGTTCAGCGACCGCGGCTGAGCGTCTCCGTTTCTTGGTGAAATACGCGGTGCTTGCGCCCTCGAGCCATAACACGCAGCCGTGGCTTTTCAAGGTGGGCGAGCAGGACTTGGAATTGGTTGCAGATCGAACCCGGGCACTCCCGGTCGTTGACCCCAATGATCGGGCACTCACGATATCCTGCGGCGCGGCGCTCGAACATCTTGTAATCGCCGCCCGTCATTTCGGCTGCGAGCTGGCCGTCGAGGAATTACCCAGCTCCGATCCCGATCACCTCGCCACGATTCGTCTGGTCGGTGCGGTCACGTCGGATGCCGTCGACCACGAACTGTTTGCGGCGATGCCTCATCGCAGAACCACTCGAACGAAATATGAAGACCGGCTCCTTCCCGAGGAGCTCCGCCATGCCTGTTGCAATGTGGCCACCGAACGAGGGACAGAACTGGCGCTGGTCCTCGACGAGGGCAAACGAGCGGAGATCGCTGACCTGGTTGCCGAGGGGGATCGAATACAGTTTGCGGACCCACGGTTTCGCCGTGAATTGGCGGCGTGGGTACATTCTCGTCGTTCCGCCACTCAGGATGGTATGTCCGGCGAAAGTTTTGGCATGCCGGACGTATTGTCCTCGGTTGGCGCATTGGTGATTCGAACCTTTGATATGGGCAAGGGGATAGCGGCGGGTGATCGCGAAAAAATAGTGAACGGGTCCCCGATCTTGGCGGTGTTTGCGACGCGTGACGACGGCCCGAAAGATTGGCTCACGACTGGGCGCGTGCTTGCGAGGGTGCTGCTACGGCTCACCGCGTCCGGTGCCACGGCTGCATTCCTCAACCAGCCGATCGAGGTCGAATCGCTTCGGCCCCGACTTAAAGAGCTTCTTAGCACGGTGTTCACACCGCAGCTCTTGATGCGGTTCGGATATGGGTCGAGCGCTCACCAGACGGTTCGAAGACCGCTCGATGACGTGTTCATGTGACCGCCAGGCGATGATCAAAACGATACTTATTCTACTGGCCGTGATCACCGTCGTCTTGGTTGTCTTCGGCGGGTGGCGATGGACCGATCACAGAGCCGATAAGGCGGTATGGGTGAATCTTGCCTCCCATCAGCCGTCCGCGGCTGGCACGTTTGAGCCGTCATTGATCGTTGGTCTGCCGGAACCGGCACAACGCTTCTTCCGTTTTGCGATCAAGCCGGGGACACCGCTCTACAGCGTCGCGGAAATTACAATGGAGGGCGAGTTCAGTCTCGGCAGTAAGGCCGATCCTAACTACATGCCCATGCGCGCGAAGCAAATCCTGGCGGCTCCGAATGGCTTTGTGTGGACGCTCAACGCGGGGCATGGCCTGATGAGAGTGTCGGGTTCCGATGTTGCTGAAGACGGTAATAGTTGGAGCCGGTTCTGGTTGCTGGGTATTGCACCAGTGGCGCGGGCTGGCGGAAATGCGGACCACGCTCGTTCTGCCTTCGGTCGGTATGTTGCCGAAGCTGTCTTTTGGACGCCGGCTGCGATGTTGCCACGCGAGTCGATCAAGTGGGACCCGGTCGACGAGAACACGGCGAGGGTCACCATGACACATCTCGGCTGGGAGCAATCGGTGGACTTAACCGTCGACGAAACTGGTAAGCCCACCAAGATTAAGTTCCAGCGTTGGAGCGATGCCAACCCAGAGAAGATGTATCGACTTCAACCCTTTGGGGGGTACCTATCGGACATCAAGGAGTTTGGAGGATTTCGACTCCCGACGCATGTAGAAGCGGGGAACCACTTTGAAACCGATCACTACTTTCCCTTCTTCCGCGTCAACGTGACCGAGATACAATTCCCGCAAGCAGCCGAGAGATGACGCCATGACCCTGCTCGGCGGGCCGGCTCAGATCGCGACGTCAGTGCCCCCTAACAGACGCTCGCGAGAGAAAGGACGGTTGAAACGGATTCTACGTTGGACTGCGACAGGGATGATCATTGCGGTGGTCTCGGTTGTAGCAGCCTCTCTCTGGAATCTGAATCACGCGTACGAACGGGTTCGTGGAAACAGTACCGTTGCCCATTCGCCTTACGGCGATATCGAATACACCGAAGGTGGATCAGGTCCGGCTGTCTTGGTGATTCATGGGAGCGGTGGCGGCTATGATCAGGGCGAACTCATGGCACACGCCATCCTCAGCGAGGAATTCCACTGGATTACGCCTTCGCGCTTTGGATATCTGCGCTCGACCTTTCGCAAAGGTGCCACATGGGACGACCAAGCGCATGCCTACGCGTATTTACTCGACTATTTGGGTATCGCAGATGTTGCGGTCGTTGCGATGTCTCATGGCGGACCCTCGGCTCTACTCTTTGCGGCCTTGCACCCTGAACGGATCTCCTCGCTGACCCTCATCTCGTGTGGTGTCGCCGCTTCATCCATACAAGACCAAGCACAGGCAGACGAGAAGGGTGAGAAGCTAACAACTATCTTCAAGTATGACCTGCTTTACTGGACCATCACCAAGCTGTTCAAGAAGCAGCTCATGGCGCTGATGGGTGCCAACGACGCAGTCATTGCCGGCCTTACCCCCGACCAGCGAGAATTGTTTGAACGCTTCATTGAGTATATGAACCCCGTTTCGTTGCGCTCTGCTGGTGCTGCTTTCGATAACAAGGCTACGCTTCCAGGCGAAAGGATTGCTGCGATCACAGCTCCAACCCTTATATTCCATGCCACAGACGACACACTACAGCTCTACCACAATGCCGAATTCGCTGCGTCCACCATTCCGAATGCGCGGCTGGTCCGTTTTGAGAGAGGAGGCCACTTCCTCATAGGTGTGCAGCAAACAACCATCCGGAAGACCGTGCGTAATCACATCCTCCACCACATTGGCGGAATCACCCATAACCTCAGTGCTCATCCGGCTTTGGCGAACGGTTGCCCGTTGAGAAGTCCTGTTGTCATCAATACGAACGTCTGTTGAGAGACGATTGCTGCCGCATGAAGCTCGATACCACTACGCACTGACGGAATTTCACGAAGGACCGTTGTGGGTCGGCCACCGATGGTCGCAGAACGGCCACAAGCTGTCCTCCAGCAGTAAGAATCCGCCGACCTCAAGGCGCCGTTCGAAACCTGAGATTAGTGCTGAGGAAACGAGATGGGCTGTCGTCATCAGACGCCAAGTGAATTCAGCCGAGATGGCCAAGAGGATCAGAGGATCAACGGGCTCTCGGCGCAAGAGAGTAGCAACATGAAAACGCAGGGTAGCCCGTACGGACTAAATCGTATGAGCGAACCGCCCGCTCACAGGCTATCGCCTCGCGGGGGTCCTTTCAGAAAGCAGAACCTCAAGCACGCGAAGATGTTTTGCTCCACGCCAGGCCCATGAGCGAAACCGCGCAAAACACGGCGCCGACATAGAAGGTGAACGATGCCCCAAGGTGATCCCAGAGCAGGCCAGCCAATACGCTCGCCAGTAGCATCGCCAGTCCACTGACCAGGGCAAACAATCCATAGGCCGTGCCACGCAGATCGGGCGGTGCGGTATGGGCAATCAGGGCTGCGAACAGACCCTGCGTCATGCCCATGTGGATGCCCCAGAGCGCAACGCCTGCCAAGACGACACCCCAATGTTCGCTAGTCGCCAACACGAGATCGGCCGCGATCAACACCATGAAGCCAAGCGCCAACAGTTTGGTATGGCTCATTCGGTCGGAGAGCTTGCCAAAGGGATATGCCGAGAGCGCATAGACCACGTTCATGGCGACCATCACCAGCGGCACGAAGGCAAGTGAGATGCCGCTCTGTTGAGCGCGCAGCACCAGAAACGCCTCGCTGAACCGAGCCAGTGTGAACACCGCACCGACGCCGACCACCCACCAATACGAGCGGCCAAGGCGTGTGATGTTTTCCCGCCGAAGCGGATTGACGCGCTGACTCCCCTGATGATGTGCTGGCTCACGGAGGCCGAACACCAACAGCGCGACTGCCATCAAGCCGGGAATCACCGCCACCCAGAACACCGCGCGGAAATCGTTGGCCCAGAGTAACATGAAGCTGACGGCCAACAGTGGTCCGATCAGGGCTCCAACGGTATCGAGGGACTGGCGCAAGCCGAACGCGGCACCGCGCAAGTGTGCCGGCACAATGTCCGCGATCAAGGCATCGCGCGGCGCCCCTCGTATGCCTTTGCCAATCCGATCCAGTACCCGAGCGGTCAGCACGACGCCAGTCACGGAGGCTACGGCGAAGAGCGGTTTACTGAGCGCGCCGATGGTATAGCCAAGTATGGCCAAGCCTTTGCGTTTGCCCAGATAATCGCTGATGGTGCCAGAAAACACCTTGACGATGAGAGCCGTAGATTCACCCAGCCCTTCCACCAAGCCGACGGCGAACGCGCTAGCGCCAAGGGAGGTGACCATGAACAGGGGCAGCAGGCTATGAATCATCTCCGAAGAAATGTCCATGAGCATACTGACAAAGCCGAGCACCCATACTCCTGCCGGGATTTCTTGAAGAGTGCTCCTTGAAGATGTGGTCATGGTCGATGGGATTTCTGGGAAATCAAATGGCGCGGAATTCACATTGTAGTAATCGGCCCCGTCCGAGGTACGCACGCGATCATTCGCTCGATTGTACTCCCCGTAGCGGACAGTTGTGGAGTACCGTAAGGGGTCGAGACCTGCCGGTCACCGGACCTATGTGCTGACACGACCTGCCCGATCAAATAGGGGTGCTCACAGGATTCGGATGATAACGT
>NZ_JBLFBO010000108.1:0-2244 GCF_047338595.1 Nitrospira sp. BLG_1 | reverse complement strand
CCAACGCTACTGAACCCAATCAAACTCCGAATGCCGTTACTGGACGCACGGGAGTGAGACTACGAGTGCTAAGATCCGTGGTCAAAAGGGAAATAGCCCAGACCGTCAGCTAAGGTCCCTAAGCGCAAGCTAAGTGGGAAAGGTTGTAACGTCGCTCAGACAGCCAGGAGGTTGGCTTAGAAGCAGCCATCCTTTAAAGAGTGCGTAATAGCTCACTGGTCGAGCGATGGTGCGCCGAAAATTTATCGGGGCTCAAGTTTGCCACCGAAGCTACGGACTTGCACCGCAAGGTGCGAGTGGTAGGGGAGCATTCTCTGTGCGGTGAAGGTTGACCGACAAGGACAGCTGGAGCGCAGAGAAGAGATTATGCAGGCATAAGTAGCGATAATTGATGTGAGAATCATCAACCCCGTAAACCTAAGGTTTCCTGGCCTATGTTCGTCAGGTCAGGGTGAGTCGGATCCTAAGCCGAGGCCGAGAGGCGTAGGCGATGGCAAACAGGTCAATATTCCTGTACCACAGTGATGGCGTTATCAGCGAAGGGGGGGTGCAGAAGGGTAGGCACCGCCGGGTCCCTGGAATACCCGGTCTAAGCGTGTAGGCGGGTCTTGTTGGCAAATCCGCAAGGCCGTTACCGCCGAGACGTGATGGGGAGGCCGCAAGGCCACAAACGGGCTGATCCCATGCTGCCGAGAAAAGCCTCGTAGCGAGTCATCATTGTGTCCGTACCGCAAACCGACACAGGTAGGTGGGTGGAATACACCAAGGGGCGTGAGAGAACACTTCCTAAGGAACTTTGCAATTTAGCCCCGTAACTTCGGGAGAAGGGGTGCCACGCGTAGGTGAGTCTGTACAAGGTAAGCCGAACGTGGTTGCAATAAAGTGGCTCTAGCGACTGTTTACCAAAAACACAGGACTCTGCGAACACGCAAGTGGACGTATAGGGTCTGACGCCTGCCCGGTGCTGGAAGGTTAACCGGAGGAGTTAGCCGCAAGGCGACGCTTTGAAGGGAAGCCCCAGTAAACGGCGGCCGTAACTATAGAATGGACCACTGTAGTTCCGTAACAAATCTGGCTAAATGCTGGAACACCCGGTGTATCCTCGGGTACTCGCCACGAATTCGGTGGCAGTGACAATCCACGAGGTGCGGGCAATCAGCAGGAAAGGCTCAGATGCTCAATTTGAACAATATCCCATCCGATGTTGGCCATTACATGGCTGGCTTCACTGATGGAGAGGGTAGTTTCAACGTATCGTTCCGACCTCGGAGCGATTACAAGATGCCCTGGAAAGTGTCGCTCTGTTTCAACATCTCCCAACGTGACGAAGTGATCTTGGCCTTGTTCAAGCGTCACCTCAAGTGTGGGACGATGCGACAGAGACATGATGGAGTCTGGTATTTCGAAGTGAATAACTTTACCGCCATCGTGGAACACGTGCTTCCGTTCTTTGAGCGCTTCGGGTTTCTCTCCGCAAAGAAGAAGCGAGACTTCTCCAAGTTCAAGCAACTAGTCGAATTAATGCGAAGGGGACAACACCTGACGCGAAACGGAATTGAAGAAATTCTGAAAATTCGAGAGACGATGAACGATGGAGGCAAGCGACGCTACAGCGATGCGGAGATTCTGAAGCAATTTGAGAATCCTCAGAGACTATATGCCGGACCCGTTGAAATTGAAGCGGGATGAGATAGTCCGATCTGCCAAGCGATTTGCAGAGTCCGTCAGAAATGGCGGACCGACCCTCAGCTTAGAAGGCTGACGGTCAGTAACAAGAATGAACGGTCCTAAGGTAGCGAAATTCCTTGTCGGGTAAGTTCCGACCTGCATGAATGGCGTAACGACTGGAGCGCTGTCTCGGGGAGTGACTCAGCGAATTTGTTGTTCCGGTGAAGAAGCCGGGTGCCCGCAACTAGACGGAAAGACCCTGTGCACCTTTACTACAACTTGACATTGGATGTTGGAAGACGCTGTGTAGGATAGGTGGGAGCCTGCGAATCCTGGCCGCTAGGTCGGGTGGAGGCGTCCTTGAAATACCACCCTGAATCTTCTGATATTCTAACTCGGCCCTGTCATCCAGGGCGAAGACAGTGTCTGGTGGGTAGTTTGACTGGGGCGGTCGCCTCCCAAAAGGTAACGGAGGCGTTCAAAGGTTCCCTCAGGCTGGTCGGTAATCAGCCGTCGAGTGCAAAGGCAGAAGGGAGCTTGACTGCGAGAGCGACAGCTCGAGCAGAGACGAAAGTC
>NZ_JBLFBO010000073.1:0-9289 GCF_047338595.1 Nitrospira sp. BLG_1 | reverse complement strand
ATACGATAAACCCATAATGTAAGACAACTACGGGCTATAGCCATATCCTGCAACCTCTTCAAATCTGTCTTACACGCTCGCTACTCATCCATGCCATCGGCGACGGACTTGCGCTCATGATCCCTGTCTGCCACCCTGTCCCATGCCGTTATCCTCTCTTCCGCACGCGATCATTCGGCACTCAGGAGAAGTCCGGGGTACTCCCCCTATACCGGTGCCCTGGTGGAGCATCACCAAAACGGTGCTGGCCACCGCCGTGTTGAAGTTGACCGAAACGGGGGCATTCCGGCTGGATGATCCTTATGACGACTGGCCATTTACCATCCGGCACCTATTGCAGCATACGTCTGGGCTGACGACGTACGGGGGACCTGCCTACCAGAAGGCCGTCACCGGCGGAGAGCCGGTGTGGTCGGTCGAGGACTTGCTGACTCGACACACTATCCGACAGTTGCTCTTTACGCCCGGTGCGGGATGGGCCTATTCGAATATCGGGTATCTGTTCGTGCGGCACCTGATCGAGCACACGACAAAAGTGCCGCTCGACAGCGCGCTGCAGCGGCTTATTTTTACGCCACTCGGCATCACACGCACGCACATCGCCACGACCGCCTCGGAGATGGCGCACACCTCTTGGGGGAACCCGATGCAGTACGACCCACGCTGGGTGTTTCATGGCCTGTTGATCGGACCGCCGACGGATGCGGTGGCCTTTCTGGACGGATTGTTGGCGGGACGAATTCTTTCTGCCCTGTCGTTGGACACGATGCAGGACCAGCTAAGACTGGGCGGTCCCCTCCCACGCCGTCCCTGGGCAAAAACCGGCTATGGGCTCGGGGTGATGATGGGGGATGTGCATGGCGTCGGTCGCGTGGTCGGACACTCCGGCGTGGGGCACGATTCGGTCTCCGCGCTGTACGCGTTTCTCGACCTGCCCGGACGCCCCGTGGTCTCGGCGTTTGCACCAGGGACCGATGAGGGTATTGTCGAGCACGAGGCAGTCCGGCTGGCGCTCACCGACTGACGGCTTCTGGTCCATGACGGCATACCCTTGGAGCCGATCGATCACGTGGCCCGTTGAGGAGGATGCGCTCCCATACTGAATCGACAGATCAAAGAATTTACGGGGAGAGGATCTCTCGAACCGCCGTGGGGGCAAAGAATCCCTGATCTCGGAGCGTGACGAACCAGACCCGGGCAAACTCCTTCAAGTCCTGCTTCAGTGAGGACACGACGTGGGTACGTCTGCCCGTCTCGTCATACCGATACACTTCTTGCGAAAGCCCCAGGTAGTCGTTCCTGAAGGATACCGGTTCAGCTGCCACGCCTTCTGGCAAATTATAAAACAGAAACACGATGTCGGGATCCCGCATGAGATCACCGTTCTGTTCGCCATAGTGACACAGCGATACCAGTCGCCGCCCGTCCTGACTGACGCCGATCTCCTCGACCGAAAGTGGCATGTAACCAGGCACGATGATCCGTACCGCGCGTGCGCCGTTGAGCAAGTGATTCAAATCCGTAGCAGAGGCTTGATAGAGTTTCATGATCCTGTTCCTTTTTTGGCGTGAAGGAAGCCCCCGACCCGAGGGCCGGAGGCTTCCCGTGACGGTCAGCGGTCCGACCGCTCCGCGATCCAGCGTGTCGCCTGTTGGGCGACGACGATCAGCGCGTCAAGGTCTGCGACTCCGAAGGAGTCCGAATTCTTCCAGACTCCATCCTGGCCCTTGTACGAACGAGCCACGGTCACGTTGTAGAACGGACCGTTCATGCCCTCGGTCTTCCAGATGCTCGCCTTGATGCGGCTGCAGCGCAGCGTGGTGACCGGCTGGGGTTTCTTGTCTTGAGGTGCCATAGTGTTGTCTCCTTGAGTTAGAGTTGATGTGTTGGCCTCTCACGAGGCAGTGGAGGCCACACAGCGACGACAAAGGAGACAGAGAGGCCGTCGGCACCTGGCGGGCCGGTGGGCGCGGTGCGGAGGAATGACCGCGGGAAGGAGCCGCTCAGAGACGGCGCGCCGGCATGATCGACGCAGCCCGCCGGTGGAAAGCCAGGGCGGAGGCCGGATGCGCAGAGGCACCGGCCCAGAACCACAAGCTGGTCCCGCTCCTCACCAGTACGGCACGACAGAGCAGATTCAACGGACGAGGCGAGAAGGTCCTGTTCAGAGAGACCGAAGCGACCAAGCCCATGCGCCGCAGTGGAAAGGAGTCAGCGAGTCGGCTTCGAGACGGTCTTGAGCGTGACGTGGTTGTCGACCAGCAGGCGACCGACTACGTGCCAGATGGTCGCTGAACGCAGTGGAAGACCGAACAGCTTTCGCGAGGTTGCCGGGGAAGCTCAACCATGGTGACAAAAGAATGGGCCAGTATCAGAGACGAGCGGTGTCAGAAACGATCAGACGATCCCGCAATGCTTAGACCAGACTGAGTTTGAAGGGACGGATGGACTGGATGGCGAGGATGTATGGGAGGCCTGACATGCACTCCTCTATCACATCATCGTGCTGACACGTGTTATGCCCGATCCTTGGCCTTCAGTTCGGTTGCAAACGTCACAAGGGACATAACGAGCGTGAGCGGCGTATTCGCTAAGGGCACAGCGCCGTATGTGGCGTACCAGTCGGCGGCGCGGTCGTTCTTCGCATCGATGATGAGGATCACGCCGCCCACGTCAGCCGCGGCGCGCAGGCAGCGACGGCCTGCTGCAGCCAGGAGCTGGCCGCCTAGACCCTTCCCTTGCACACGCACATGTGTCGCGATACGTGCGAGCCGAAAGCCCGGAACATCGTGACGCGCGAGGCCGTGCCGCACCATCTCCGGCGTGTCCGCATACGCGAGCGCGCCGGGCGCGAGGCTATAGAAGCCAAGAACCGTCGTGTTGTCGGCATTGGCGATCGCAAGGAAGGTTTTCGCGCCGCCGGCGTCGTGACTTTGGCGGGCGTACCGATGCAGGAACTCGTTCATCGCGGCATCGCCGCAGTCAAACGTCTTGCGCTCGTGGTGTTTGCCGATCGGCTCCTCGTGCCAGGCCGGGATGCTCATTTTGCTTTCGGTAACGATGCGAGCGCCTTCCTGAGCCGGGCATTCGGTGCAGGGGGCTTTTCGAGCAGCTTCAGCACCATGAGGCTGTCCCGCTCCGATAACATGATGCGCTCGGCTTCTTCGATCACCTTCTTAGCTTCGCGCAAGGCCGGTTGCAGCACAAAATCCGTGAGGTCCGTATGTTTCAACGCCGCCGCCCGCACGAGCGTGGCCTTCTGCTCCGGGCGCACCCGGAGATTCATCCGCTTGTTATCGTCGACAGCGACTCGAGGCATGACTCGTCTCCTGTGTATGTACTCATTTAAAGCGTACTTGAAGATCGCGCGCATGTCAACGTGTGAACATTGAATAAGCATGCTTCCATGCTGCTCCATCATCGCGGCAAGAGAGCAGAAATGATGCGGCTCCTTGACCCATGCACCAGCCGGTCTGCTCCGGCTCAGCGCAAGATAGTACGTTCGCGCCCCTTGCGGCACAATGAAGGAGCATCTCGCCATCATCGGCGCAAAAGCATCCGGTACCGTGGTGACACTCGTATCTGCCCCGATGGGTTCTCTTCTGCTCCTCGATCTTCCCTGAAGAGCTATCACGATCATGACGGACTCAGAAATCTGACTCGCACACCAACCTCTTCTCAACATCGTGTTGCGTCCATCACCAACGCCGGGGGCGCAACACGTTCTCTGAGTTTGTGGCCACGATCGGCTGCAAGCGTGACACCGTCTCGGTGGCGCGGTTGCCACGGGCGTGCCACACCCCTTAGTGGGCGACGGCTGTTCTCTCAGCACGGTCGAGTTGCGTGACGCGACACGACGGTGCCGGACTCCACCTGGCACGGCGTCTCCAGACGCGGTGCCTCGGAGACGTGGGCCGCCGAAGTCCTTCGCCCAGCGCAGGACAGCGACGCCTCGGCAGAAACTCGTCCGACTCTCGGCTTTCTGCTCACCCAGGGAAGCGCCCTCTCCAGACTCGGGCGTACCCGACCCCATGGTCCTTTCTTTTGGCCAGCCTCCCCTACCTTTTCGGTATGGTCATAAATTCTGAACCCTCTCATAAGTGCGTCTCGGAAGCTCACGGTGTCGGCGAAAGAATGGGTGATCATGCTCTCTAAGACGACTCCTTCATCACGCACTCGCGATGCCGTAAAGCGGCAGGAGTCCCACCACCGAGTCCATACTTCGGATACCTGGCCGCCGCAGGTCTTTGATACCGTGGTGGATATACTGGCCCAGATCCTCGTGGCGGAATACCAGTCCACCCATGCCATAGGTTCCTCTCCACGCTTGACATTATCCGAGAGTCAACGGCATCCTTCGATCCCTCAAGAGAGAGAAGGAGCTTAATATGCGCGCTGCTGTGTACGCGAGAAAATCTACCGAACAAACGGGTGTGGCAGCGGAAGCTCGCTCCGTGACGCGACAGATTGAGAATGCAAAAGCATACGCCGAGTCTAAGGGCTGGACGGTTTCCGACGAACACATTTACATGGATGACGGAGTCAGTGGCGCCGAGTTCGTGAAACGCCCCGGGTTTCTAAGACTGATGAATGCGCTGAAACCCCGCCCACCGTTCCATGTTCTCGTGATGTCTGAAGAATCGCGTCTGGGTCGTGAGGCCATCCAAGTGGGCTATGCCTTCAAACAGATTGTCGATGCCGGTGTGCGAGTTTTCTTCTATCTCACAAACCAGGAACGGACGCTCGACAGTGCCACGGACAAGATGATGCTCGCTCTGACCAATTTCGCGTCAGAGTTTGAACGCGAGAAGGCGAGCCAACGGACCCATGACGCGATGATGCGTAAGGCCAAGAGTCTCTACGTGACCGGAAACAAAATTTACGGATACGACAATCAGCCGGTGTATGGCACCGATCGGAACTCGGATGGGACACTCAGACGTCAACATGTCGTGAGGAAGATTAATCCGGAACAATCCCGGATCGTGGCACAGATTTTTGAGCACTACGCGGCAGGTTGTGGCCTGGCGGCTATTGCAAAGACCCTCAATCAAGCACTGGTCCCTCCGCCGATGGGCGGACCTCTCGGTTGGTGTCCGACAGCCATCCGAGAGATCCTCCGGCGAGATCTCTACCGGGGCATCGTGTGGTGGAATCGAACACAGACTATTCAGCGAGACGGCACCAAGAAGCAGCGCAAGCGACCGCAGTCCGACTGGCTTCGACTGGAGGCTCCAGAATTACGGATCGTATCCGATGCTCTGTGGGCACAGGTTGAGGCCCTTCGGAAGCGAAACGCCGCGGCGTATAAGCGCGAGGGGCAGGGAAGGTTTGTGTCACGCCCGACCGGTGAGAACCAGCGCAGCGCGTATCTCCTGAGTAGTATCGCCAAGTGTGGCAGGTGTGGAGGTTCCATTGTGGCTATCAGTAAAGGCCGTGATGGGCGGTCCGGGCAGACGGTCTACCGATGTTCCTACTTTCACAAACGCGGAACGTCGA
Source organism: Nitrospira sp. BLG_1 (assembly GCF_047338595.1). Classification (NCBI taxonomy): domain Bacteria; kingdom Pseudomonadati; phylum Nitrospirota; class Nitrospiria; order Nitrospirales; family Nitrospiraceae; genus Nitrospira; species Nitrospira sp. BLG_1. The sequence continues at coordinate 3,790 of NZ_JBLFBO010000073.1, read as the reverse complement.
TCTGTAGGAATGCCGTCTCCATTAAGCAAAACCTTCTTGATTCGGCGGTCCTGAGTGCGATGAATGAGGCCATCGACGGACGAGTCCTTTCAGCGTCAATCACACGAGCATTGGAAAAGTTGCGGGCACAGCAGGCTCATTCTCCGGACCGGCGTTCGGCCGTCACCCGGGAACTGTCTCTCCTCGAGACGCGCCTTCAACACCTTGTGGAGCTCATCGCAAACGGTCACGGGACACCTACCGTCGTCCAGTCCCTTCATAAGGAAGAAGCGCGAAAGGAGAGTCTTGTCGCCGAACTTGCGCAGCTTCAAGCCCTGACCACGACCCTCTCTTTGAATGAACGACAGATTACCAAACGACTACGAGAGGCCTTGGGCGATCACCCTGCGTTACTGGGGCGACACGTGCCTTTGGCTCGTCAGATGCTGAGGACGTTGCTGGATGGACACATCCTCTGTGAACCCATCGAGGAGGACCACAGGCCCGGCTACCGCTTCACGGCAACCGGGACATTTGGCCGACTGTTGACCGGAACCAGCGTCATCAACGCTGGTGGTGGAGGCGAGGGGAGTTGAACCCCTGTCCGAAGATCGTCAGTGCACTGTGTCTACATGTGTAGCCGACAATTTAAGATTCGCAGCCATCCACGCCCGTCGGCAGGCTTAGAACAGCCGCTAGCCCAGAACGTTCTCGTCCTCGGCCGCTGAGCACCGGCCTGGGACCAGCCCGCTGCATCGCGCCATTCCACCCCCGCGGGCCTCAGATGGAACGACGTCTCAGCCTAAATTAGGCTGCGAGTGCCAGTTCTTGATTGGCAGTTGCGTTTTCTCGGACTTTTACGAGTTCCCGAGAGCTCGACATGCGACAGTGACCTCAGTATCCCCGTCGAAACCGGTCGCCCCCTTTCTTCTATTTCGTGAAGCGTCGCTCGTCATTCGTGAAGTACGAGACCTGACTCTTACTTTCAATCTTACGAGATACGCTTCACGTTTCACGAACCACGTACTTTCTAGATACTCATGATACCGCAGAGGTCAATGGGATGCCACCGTTCTGGTCATAAGCCCTCTATTCATCAAGGCTGGGGCGGACCAGATAGGGCCCATAGTGAAATACGAAGAGGAGATAGGCTCCGCTCCAGCCGAGCGCGGATAGTCCGAGCATCGTATGGGTTAGGACGGTAGGCGTCCCCACGTTCGAAGCGAAGATGCGAAATAACGCCCCTGCGTTGACCAGTAGATACATCGCCACGGTGAGCCGGTCGGCATGCCGTGGTCTGCCCGTGTGGCCGAGACTTGCACGGGTCATGACCGCCAGCGTCATCGTCCCCATCGCCCCGCTGGTGAGAACATGAACGGCATTCGCGGTAGACAGCCCGAATCCGAGTATCGATCCACCAAGAACCAACAGAAACAGGCCGACCCATCCATATCCGACATGCAGAATCAGCACGAGCGGTTCCGGCCACGTCAGCCAGCCTTTCCAGCGAATGAGACGCACCAGACTCGCGACGCCGCACCCGATCAATAAGAAACCCGTCCACTGGCTCTCCGGCTGAGCGATCCAGCTGATCGCCCCTACGAGAACCAGAAGGATTGCACCGCCATCCACACGAGAAAAGACTTCCGGGGGCCGAGGGAACTTCTCAGTGATGAAGAACTCGCGAGTAAACGTAGGCGTGAGGCGCCCGCCGATCACGGTCAACATCACAGTCATGACGGAGAGTGCCAGACGTTCGGGAACATCAGTCGGCCTGCCCTGCAACGCGGACAGGTGAAAGAGCATATTCGCGCCGGCGAAAAAACTGACCAGCGCACCGATCGGAACCCGATCCCATGCTCCTGCTGCAATGATCTCCCGCCAAACATAGGCGGCCAAGATAACCAAGAACGCTCCGTCAATACCGACCGTCAGAGGACCTCCGGCCGCCGGCACAGTGACGAGCAGCCGCGCAGCCAGCCACAGCAGAAACAGCAGCAGCAATGGGGTGCCTCTCAATGGTATCCGGTCCGTCCAGTTGGGCATGGCCGTCAGCAGAAATCCGGCGATCAACGCCGGCAGATACCCGAACAACATTTCATGCACATGCCACTCGCGAGCAGGATAGAGAAACTCCCCCTGCACCAGGCCTGCGAAGACGGCGACCCAGACAAGAACCATCAAACCGGCGAAGACCGCCGCACCCAAAAAAAATGGCCTGAACCCGTACGATAAGAAGGCGGGCCCGTCGTACCGAGGAAACGTCGGCTCATCTTCCTCTTCCGCCGGCACAACGACCGATTGGGGAACGATCGGGAGTTCTTTACCTGTCATACCGGACAGGATTCTCGGCGGTGCATCAGAGCTTTGTCAACGGAGTATTCTGAAAACCAGAAGACAGGGTCGACGGGGGCAGCATCGCTGTGCCACCATTCACTCCTGTCATATCACCCACCATCCCTGCCTGCTACGTACGCTGTATCGTTTTGTCACCCCTGCTGTATCAAGAGAGATACGATGCAGAACCACCAGGCTCGAGGACATCTCGAACTGCACACGAGAATCGTAGCGCGGATTGAGAACGAGCGCGCCTTTGCCTCTCCACGGCAACACACCATTCATCCTGGCATCATCATTGCGTATACGTCTCACTACATACTGAGCACGAACATCCGCGCTCATCCAAACACGAAGGAGGGAGTCCCATGAGATGCACGAAATGCTGTGGGCTGATGGTGGTGGATCATTTACTGGATATGAAGGAAAGCTATCTGCCGATGTGGATGCAGGCCCTTCGGTGCCTGACCTGCGGCAACATCGTGGACCCACTGATCCATTTTCACCGTGCGACCCAGCAAGCGCAGAGGGCCAGACGGCTCACGACAGGGTTTACCAGAAAGACGACTCGACCGGCAGTGGCGGCATAGCAAGCAAGATGGTATCGCAACAACGCCGGTCAAATCGAGAGACGGGGCGTGCCTTCTGAATTGTTTCTTCCTGCATGAGACTCAGGGGCACGACCCCGTAGGCGCTCCATCCACACGCCCCGCACAGATAGAGGAGCCGTGCTATGCACGCTGTACGACTCCTGTTTAGTCAAGGTTCGGTCGAGATCGACCGACCCGCCCACAACGCGATTCCATCCACCTGACCACATAAACGGCCTCTCTCGTAAGCCCATCGCGTTTCCCATCAATCCCTCACACACATATCTACCAGCCAATAGCCCCGCGGTTAACTAACATAGAGAAGCCATATCTTCACGGGCGTAATACATCCTCCACAGCGCGCATACATGGAAGATCACACTCACCATCTCTTGAAATAGCGCTCGCCAACTGTATCGAAATAGATTCAGCGACATGAATCTATTTCGATACAGCTCAACTCCTCACGTATGACTGGGACACGGGATCTTGCGACATTACAAAATAAACCAATGAACTCGGAACAGCGTTCACGTTGGCACATTGCTTGCGTAACGACGCAGTGCATTGGTCGGCAGGATAGCTTGATGATTGATAGCAAGTAGTTAGCTTTCATATTGGTTAATTCCACTAATTACTTACTGACACTCGCAGTTGACAGGAGAAAATTGCATACATTACGATCGACGCGCTTGTATGCACGCCTACATAATAGCTCGGCGAGCAAGAGAACATCTTCTCGTTTTCAGCTATCCGACCAAAGTCGCGTGTCGTATCAGCATCAGGTTTAATTTCTCACTCAATAGGAGGCTTCGATGAAGAGGTATTTTAGGGCCTGTTAACATTACCGTAAGCCATCCACGATGAATGCGAACGTGATGAAC
>NZ_JBLFBO010000072.1:0-9409 GCF_047338595.1 Nitrospira sp. BLG_1 | reverse complement strand
CCCGTGGGTTTTGCGCCGGTGTCGATCGGGCGATCGATATCGTGGATCTGTCGCTCAAGAAATACGGCGCGCCGATTTATGTTCGGCATGAGATTGTTCATAGCCGCCATGTCGTGAATACTCTTCGCCGGAAGGGCGCCGTCTTCGTGGAAGAGCTGAATGAAGTCCCCGAAGGGTCGGTGGTGATTTTCAGCGCCCATGGGGTTGCGAAGTCGGTTTGGGAAGAAGCGAATCAGCGGCGTCTGCATGTCATTGATGCGACCTGCCCGCTCGTGATCAAGGTGCATAATGAAGTGAACCGCGACTATACCCAGGGCTATGAATTGATCCTCATCGGGCATGCCGGACATCCGGAAGTCATCGGGACACTCGGACAGGTTCCCGACAAGTTTCACTTGGTGTCGTCGGTCGAAGACGTGGAAAAACTGAAGGTGGACAATACGGTCAACCTCTCGTATGTCACGCAAACCACGTTGAGCGTCGATGAATGTCGGGACATTGTGGGGGCGCTGCATCAGCGGTTTCCGAACATCAAAGGGCCCCATCAAGAAGATATCTGTTACGCCACGCAGAACCGGCAGAATGCGGTCAAAGAGTTATCACGTCTCGTGGATGTCATTTTGGTCATCGGGTCTCCGAACAGTTCCAATTCGAACCGGTTGCGAGAATTGGGAGAGCAGTGCGGCATTCCCTCCTACCTTATCGATTCGGCTGCCGATATCGATCCTGTCTGGCTCGAAGGAGCAAAGGCCGTCGGTATTGCTGCTGGCGCCTCAGCGCCGGAGATTCTGGTCACGGAAGTAGTCGCATTCTTGAGAGCGGCAGAGCCGTTCGAAGTCGAAGAGTTAACAGTGATTGAGGAAGATGTCGAGTTCCTTCTGCCGAAGGAACTGGTTCAAATCGAGTCCTCGAAGAAGTCGATGGCCAGCGTTCCCAGATAGTGTAGAACGTGAAAACAGCCATCGCCTGCCTGGTTCCTCCGCATAAAGGAGGTACTGGTGCGGGTAGCTGATTGGTAAACGCTGATCTTTGATTCCTATCCCTAACAAAGTCTATAAATTGTAGGGGGTGCGATGAGCGCCCCCTACCTGCTGTGTTTTGATTTTGATTTCCTCAGATCTCTATGGTACAAGGTGCCGGAGTTTTCGGTTCCCGAGGTCTGCTCGTGGAGTGGGGGTGTGTCGCGTAACGATAAGGTGAGCTGATGCATTTAAAGACTATGAACATGACGGGCTTCAAGTCGTTTGCTGAGGCGAAGATCGAATTTCCCGAGGGCGTGACCGCGATCGTCGGGCCGAATGGAAGCGGGAAAAGCAACGTTGTGGATGCCATCCTCTGGGTATTGGGTGAACAGAGCACCAAGACGCTCAGAAGTGAAAAGATGGAGGATGTCATTTTCAACGGGACCGAGCTCCGAAAGCCGCTGGGAATGGCCGAAGTCTCTCTGGTCATCGGCGGGCTTGATCCCACAATGATGAAGCTCGACGGGAGCTCGAGTCTTCCCAACGAGTTGACCGAAATGCAAGAGATGATGATTACTCGCCGATTGTACCGTAACGGCGAAAGCGAGTACCTCCTCAATAAGGTCCACTGCCGGCTCAAGGATATTCGCAGCTTGCTGCTCGATACGCGCGCGGGAAGCAAAGGGCACACGGTGATCGCCCAGGGGCAGATCGATCAGATCTTGAACGCGTCTCCTCAAGACCGGCGTGAGTTGATCGAGGAGACAGCCGGTATCGTGCGTTACAAAAAGCAAAAAGCCGAAGCGTTGCGTAAGCTGGAAGCGACGCAACAGAATCTGCTCCGTGTCCGAGACATCGTGGCCGAAGTCAAGAAGCAGTTGAATTCTCTTGAGCGGCAAGCGCGCCAGGCGCGAACCTATCAGACCTTGCAAGGGGAAGTCCGTGTGATCGAAGTGTCGCTGCTGACCAAAGAGTTTCGGGTCTTGCGGCAGGCGTTGCAGGATGTCGAGGGGGAGGTGCTCACTCTTGATCAGCAGGAATCAGAAAAGGCGGCTGAGCAGGCCCGGCTCACGACGGATCTTGAACAGGCTCGGCTCGATGCGATCGGCATGTCCGATACCATCGGCAAAATTCGTGAAGAGTTGGCAGGTGTCGAGCAGCAACAAGCCCAAGCCTTGACCGCTGCGGAGGTCGAACGGAGTCGGGGACAATTGTTTGGACAACAGCAGGTGCAGGAGTCGGCTGAGCTCGAGGAACTGGTTCGTTCGCAGGACCAGGTGTCCGAAACGCTGCAGACGATTGAGGCGTCCTTACGGTCGGTAGAAGAGGAAATGACGCTTCGGGTTCAGGCGCTCGAGGAGTTGGATCAGGAACTGATGCGGTTAGTCAGCCAGCGGGCGGCGGCTGTCGCGGAGGAAGAGCGAGGCCGCAAGGATGTGTTGCAGTTGGCCGTACTAGTTGCGAATACCGAACAGGCCATTTCGCAATTAGCGAGACGCATGGAAGATCTCGTGGGGCGTGGTGCGCGGTTGACTGCCGAGCGGGAGGAGCTTGGAGGCCAGCGTGCTACGGCGATCGATCGGCACGAGTCATTGCGGAAAGAGTATGGAGAGGCCGATCGGCGAGTGTCGGAACTGCGCGCGGAGCTACGGGCGGTGGAGGAAGAGTCGGCCCAAGCTGGAGGGAGTCTGCAATCGTTGGATCAGGTGATCCTGCGCCGGTCAGAGGAATTGGCGGGTGTCGATTCACGTCTTGAGGCGCTCCAGGGTGTGGTGCGTGAAGAAATGGGCTATGGTCGGCAGGGTGCGCAACAGGGCCCGCAACAGGGCCCGGCCTTGAAGTCGTGTGAAGGCGTACGGGATGCGGTGGCCGAGTGGCTGGTCATTCCATCCGGGATGGAACGTGCGGTCGAGGCGGTATTAGGGGAGCGTGTTCGGGGGTGGTTCGTGGATGAACCGTCAGTCGGCAAACGGCTGATTCGGTTTCTCCAGCAAGAAGCGCTTGGGCGAGGCAGCTTTATCCCACAGCGTCCGCGATGGGAAGGAGCCTCGACCGCCTCGTGGTGGCCGGCGATCGCGGCGGAACCCGGTGTGGTCGGGCGAGCGGTTGATCTGGTCCAAACTGATGCCGCTCGCGCCGCAGCTCGCGATGCCCTGTTCGATCGCGTGGTGATCATTCGGTCCTTGGACCAGGCACTGCAGCTGTGGGAAGGACAGATATGGGGTGCTCCTCACGGACCGATCCTCGTGACGTTGGATGGAGAAGTCGTGGATGCTTCGGGTATCGTGACGGGTGGTCAGGTGCAAAGCACACCTGGTTTGCTCGAGCGTCGTCGAGAGGTGATGGACCTCGAAGCGAAACGACTTTCGTTCGTGGCGGAACTTGATCAGAGTAAGCAACAGCGGGACATGGTCTTTGCTCAGATTCAGGTGCTCATCCAGCGTGGCCGCCAGCTCGGAGATGATCTGCGTGAAGCGGAGATGCAGAATCTGTCGTTGCGTAAAGATGAGGAAACGCTGCAACATGTGCTGGCCGATCTCGAGCAGCGCGTACAAGCCGTGGATGCAGAAATTCAGGAAGGCCTCGGTGAGCGGGGGCGGGTGGAGGATGAGTCCCAATCGGTGCAAGCTCAATTGGGGCAATGGATTGCAGAGAAAAATGGTCAGGATGCCTTGGTGGCGAGAGTACGAGAACGTTTGATGCTGCTTGACCAGACGATGAATCAGCACCAGGAGCACGTGACACAGGCCAAGCTCACTGTCGAAGGGTTACGTGCCAAACGGGAACACGAACAGTTGAATCGTGCTCGTGTCATGCAGCAGATTCAGGAAGCCGAAGAGCGACGTCGCGCTTTGGGTGAACATCTGAACAGCCTGAAGGATTTGATTGAACAGAGCCGAGAGCAGCAGGTTTTGCAGGAGACGCGTTGCCAAGATCTCGGTGTAACCGCCGGACAGGTGAAGGGCGAATTGGTTGCGGCCCAGGAACGACAGGCGCAGCACATGGCCGCGAGTCACACGCTTGAAGCCGGTTTGGAGGAGGTGCGGCGAGGGATGTCGGCTGTTCGAGAGGCTCGAATGACCGTGGAGGTTCGCCGTGCCGAGGTTCGTATGCACTTAGGGACCGTAGAGGGTACGTTGGCCGGTACCTATCAGATCGATCCGCTGACACTCGTCGCTCCCCCACCTCAATCAGATGAGTCGGCAGGAGAGGCGGATGCCGCCGTGCAGCAGGAGACGGACGAGCGTTCGGATGTCGAGCTGAAAGAACAGTTGCAGAAACTTCGAGATCGGCTGGATCGCATGGGCCCCATCAATTTGGCTGCAATCAGCGAGCATCAGGAATTGGAGGAGCGGCACACCTTCCTGTCGGCGCAAGAACAAGACCTCTCGAACTCAATCGCCTCCTTGAAGGAGATCATCCAGCGCATCAACCGGACCACGAAGGAGATGTTTGCCGCCACATATGATGAATTGCAGCAGAAGTTCACCGAAGTGTTCGGACAGTTTTTCCCGGGAGGACGAGCTGAGCTGCAGTTGATCGAGGAACCGCCCTTGGAAAACGGAGAACTGTCCGGCAATCAAGAGCCTGGCATTGAGATCGTCGCACAACCGCCGGGCAAGCGGCTTAAAAGCATTACCATGCTGTCGGGCGGAGAAAAGACTTTGACGGCGATGGCGCTCTTATTTGCGAGCTTTCTCATCCGGCCGACGCCCTTCTGTCTGTTGGACGAAATCGACGCGCCGCTGGATGAAGAAAATATCGGGCGGTTTACGGCAGTCTTGAAAGACCTGGCGCAGAATGCCCAATTCCTCGTCATTACCCACAATAAACGCACGATGAGCATCGCTGATTCGCTCTTCGGTGTGACGATGGAAGAGCCCGGTGTGTCGAAGCTCGTGTCTGTACGGCTTGGAGATCTGCAACCTGCCTAATGTGTTGGCTGCGTAGGAGAGGCTCTCGCCTGGATGCCTCTCCTGTCATGACATGAGGCCGTGGATGTCCGGTCTCTGGCCTGAATGAGTAGTCGTGTAATCGGCGTTCATTTTTCCCAGTTGAATCGTTTCTGCGTGAACTCGGGCAATGCTCTGTTCGGCGAACCTGTAAGTTGTTCGGCGGTTCCCTCACTGACATCGATGATTCGTTTGCGGGAGTCGGGGTTGTGCTGGCTGAACTCAGGGGGCGTCCAAGGGAGCACGGACGACCTCGAAGGTAAGCGTGCCGATGTGATGCACGAGGTTCGTCAGCGATGTCCGGTAAGTCTCCGGCTGGAAAGATGGTTTTTGTATAGGAGTGAGGATAGGCTCGGGTATTCTGTAGGTGCAGCAACAAGGAGATGTTACCACCATCGAGGAGGTAAGCGTGACACCTGTCCAAGGACCAGCCAGACACCCGTATCTGCGATCGGTCGGTGATCTTGCCCGTACGCAGGTGATTTTGGAGACACTCTGTCCTTCCGGCGCAACGATTGATGGAACGTGTGTCAGCCGGGAGGATGAGGAGAGGGTGGAGGAGCCAGGTGATCATCCGTTGGATCCTGCCATGGGGATTATCAATGGACTGCGGTTATCGGTTGTCCTATGGGGCGTTATTCTCCTGGGTGTTGTATTGATATGGTGATCCGCTTCTCCCGCAGCGGCACGACATCACGTGTTAAGAGATTTTCTTATCGGACTCCTTGTCGTTTCTCAACCGGATTCTCTCCCTATCGCGATGGCGGTACTTGCTGGCCCCCTCCAATTATCACTCAGTATGCGGTGGGACTCACATGAGTTTCGCTACACGATCTGGGATGGTCCCACGTCGGGCCTCAACATAGGTTTCCAACAATCTGTGTGTCATCACTGCAGTAGTCATACTGTTGACCAGATGCGAATCTGGTAAGTACATCAGGCACTTCTGCATCGCTCACGCTTGACTCGATTTTGGGTGTCTGTTATAACGCAGCAGTGCTTGTGTAGGGTTTTTCGAACACATACGGGGAGACCTGTTGTAGATGACGGTTTCTTACCTGCCGCTCGTTGTTGTTTTGAGTCCTAACCATTCATGAACCTCATTAAGGCGCTCTTCAACCGCCTCTCTGACAGTTTACTCTCCGGGACACCGGGACGGCTTGACCATGCAACGGAGTTCAACCCCGTCGCATCGCTTCGTCTGGTGTCGGAGAAGCCGGTCGTACTTCCTGCGTTAGATGCGGCCACAGGCCGTCGTCCAATGGGACATGCTGTGGGGCAGCCGGATTCGGTTGATGATGCGATCAAGCGGAGCCAATCATGGTTCTTCACCCGCCAACATGCCGAGGGGTACTGGGTTGCGGAATTGGAAGCCGATACCACTCTCACGTCCGAATATCTGATGCTTCGTCGATTCCTCGATCGGGTGGATCCCGAACGGGAGGTGATGGCGGTTCGATATCTCAAGTCGATGCAGCTTTCTGATGGCGGATGGCCCATTTATTATGGGGGGCCGTCGGAGATTAGCGCTTCAGTGAAGGCGTATTTCGCGTTGAAGCTGAGCGGGGTGTCTGCGGATGAACCGTTTATGGTTCGAGCAAAGGAACGCATCTTGGCCATGGGCGGTGTTCTCCAGGCCAATGTGTTCACGAAAATCACGCTGGCCTTGTTCGATCAGTACGATTGGGAAGGGGTCCCCCACATGCCTGTGGAGATCATGCTGCTTCCCAAGAAATTCTATTTCAGTATCTATGCGATTTCCTATTGGTCAAGGGCGGTTTTGATTCCATTACTGATTGTCTTCGCTCACCGGCCGGTCTGCCGGATTCCACGTCATCAGGGGATCGACGAGTTGTACCCAATTCCACGCGAGGAGGTGCGGTACTGGAAGTATCCTCCGTTCAACAAGGATCAGGCCTGGTTTACTCCGCATAACTTCTTTGTCGCCTTGGATTTCATGTTGAAGTTGTATGACCGGATGCCGATGCGGGCGTTGCGAGAGAAGGCACTGCACAAGGCCGCATCCTGGATGGTGGAGCATATCAAAGGATCCGGGGGGCTCGGCGCGATCTATCCGGCGATGGCCAACTCCATCATGGCTCTCGAATGTTTGGGGTATAAGACCGATGATCCGCTTGTCGTCAAGGCGTTGCGTGAGATTGAAGAGCTGGAGGTCTACGATTCGGTGATGATGGACGGCCAGTCCTTGCCCACGTTGCATTTGCAGCCCTGTTTTTCACCTATTTGGGATACGGCGTTGTTGACGAATGCGTTGGTCGAGGCCGGTGTGCCGCAGGATCACCCATCGCTCCAAAAGGCAGGCCGCTACCTGATGGCCCGTCAAACCAAGGCGGTAGGGGACTGGATCATCTCCTCACCGAATGCACAACCAGGTGGGTGGTATTTTCAGTTTGAGAATGAGCTCTACCCGGATGTCGACGATTCCGCCGTCGTCATCATGGCACTCTCTAAAGTAAAGATCCCCGATCAAGAAGGTGAGCTCGATGGCTCCATGCGCCGCGGCATGCAATGGGTTTTGGCCATGCAAGGTTCCGACGGCGGTTGGGGCGCCTATGATAAAGACAATAATCGAGTTGTCTTCAACTACATTCCGTTTGCCGACCACAAAGCCTTGTTGGATCCCAGTACGGCTGATCTTGCTGGACGGTGTTTGGAAATGCTTGGTGCATTGGGGTATGACCAGACACACCCCTCTGCCGGACCGGCGCTGGCCTTCTTGAAGAAACAACAGGAGGAGGACGGGAGCTGGTATGGGCGGTGGGGTGTGAACTACATCTATGGGACATGGTCCGTATTGGCCGGCCTGCGCGCCATCGGTGAAGATCTTTCGGCTCCCTATATTCGCCGTGCCGTGTCCTGGCTGGAATCAAAACAGAATCCTGACGGCGGGTGGGGCGAGTCCTGTCTCTCCTATCGAGACGATGGTGATTATCATGGAACAGGAGAGAGCACGCCATCCCAAACGGCATGGGCACTCATGGGCTTGATGTCGGCCGGAGCGATCGATTCCTTCAGTGTCGCGCGCGGAGTGCAGTTCCTCCTTCGGCAGCAAACGAAGGATGGATCATGGCAGGAGATTGCCCACACCGGTACAGGATTCCCTCGTGTCTTTTACCTTCGATACCATTGGTATTGCCAGTACTTCCCCTTGTGGGCGTTGGCGATGTATCGCAACTTGCGTTCTCGTGGAAAAACGCGAGCTGACGAACTTCGCCATCATCTCAAAGGAACTGATCTCCCTCGGGCCGAGCATTGACCCCCGCCGGTCTTCTTTCTCCCCTATCTTTGAATGGGCAGACGAGTACGCGCATTGCCGTCTGCGCTGCGACACCATGGGAAATGAGGGCGATACGGTCGGCCTTCCATCCTGTGGTTGAACAAACTGCCGGTGGAATTCCTATGCTGGTGCATGTTGCCGGGGAACAAGAATATTGGTTGGTTCAGACCGGTGTCGGTCCGGAAAAGGCACGGCGATGTGCTGCCCGGTTGCTTGATCACCAATCCTTCTCTCTCATGATCTCCACAGGGTTTGCCTGCGCACTGATCGCAGTGGGTATTGGCGCGCTTTTGGTCGGGCATGAGGTGGTGTCTAGCGGTAGGGATGGCCCGACGTCCGTCTCACCTATCGATGTCCCGGGCGAAGCACGGGATCGTCTAGTCGGGTGCATTCAGGCCATAGTGCCTGAGGTGCACATGGGTCGCTTTGTCTCGACCGATCATGTGATCGGGAGTGCTTCAGAAAAACGAGTGTTTGCAGACAAGACACAGGCGATCGGCCTCGATATGGAAAGCGCAGCCTTGGCTACGGAGGCCAATCGAACCCGTACTCCGTTTGTCATTATTCGAACGGTCTCGGATCTTCTCGATGAAGATCTTCCGCTTGACTTCAATCTCTTTCTCAGGCCCACTGGGTGGCTCAAAGGGATCGGGACTGTTCTGGTTGCTCCGTCGTGCCTCTTAGGGATTAACCGGCTTCGTCGGCAGAGTGGGGTGGCTGCGGAGGCATTGACGGCCTTTTTCAGACAATATGCTGCGACGATGATGCATCAACGGCAAGAGCATAGATCGGCACCAATGTAAGCATGAAGTTTCTTGAAACGCTAGGTCGATGGGCGCTTACCTTCGTGGCCGAAATGGGGCGCATGCTGATCTTTGTGCTGTCGGCCTTTGGCTGGTTGGCACGTCCCCCGTTTCGAGCCATTCAAACCGTCAAGCAACTCCATTTTATCGGCTATAAATCGACGTTTGTCGTTGTGCTGACGGCGACCTTCACGGGTATGGTGCTGGCGTTACAGGGGTATCATACGTTGCGGAAGTTTGGATCGGAGGGGTTGCTTGGCGCAGCTGTGGCGGTCAGTATGATTCGTGAGCTGGGGCCGGTGTTGGCAGCGCTGATGGTGACAGCGAGAGCAGGCTCTGCCATGACGGCGGAGATCGGAATCATGCGGATCACGGAACAGATCGATGCGCTCG
>NZ_JBLFBO010000107.1:0-2287 GCF_047338595.1 Nitrospira sp. BLG_1 | reverse complement strand
TCGCCCATTATCGCTGGTAACGTCGTTCTGTGCTGCAGTTGAGCCGTGCTGCGATTCGCAGATCGGGGTGCTCGTACATCGCAGCAGTATGATGCGGCTTGATCTGCAGCACATTTGTTTTTAGAGGGGTAGAAGTGGCTCGTCAAACGTCGCTGGATCACACAAGAAACATTGGCATCATGGCTCACATTGATGCAGGGAAGACTACGACCACTGAGCGGATTCTCTATTACACGGGAATGACTCATAAGCTGGGTGAGGTTCATGAGGGTGCGGCCACGATGGATTGGATGGAGCAGGAGCGGGAGAGAGGTATTACTATTACCGCTGCCGCGACGACCTGTTTCTGGCGTGACCATCGGATTAATATTATTGACACACCAGGGCATGTAGACTTTACGATTGAGGTGGAGCGCTCGCTCCGTGTGCTTGATGGGGCGGTGGCAGCATTTGACTCCGTGCAGGGGGTTGAGCCTCAGTCTGAGACGGTTTGGCGCCAGGCTGACAAATACCATGTTCCTCGGATTGCCTTTATGAATAAGATGGATCGGATTGGAGCTGACTTTTATGGCAGCGTTCAGTCGATTATTGATCGGCTTGGGGCGAAGCCTGTTCCGATTCAGATCCCAATTGGTCGTGAGGCTGAGTTTCGCGGCTCTATCGATTTGGTTAGGATGAAGGGGTACTTTTACGACGACGAGACTCTTGGTGCGAAATATAAGGTTGATGAGATTCCTTCCGATCTTCTCGCTCAAGCAAAAGAGTACCGAGAAAAAATGCTTGATGCCGTCGCGGAGTTTGATGATCAGGTGATGGAGAAATATTTAAACGGTCATCCGTTGACGGAAGAGGAAGTTATGCGGGCAATTCGGGCGGCGACGATCTCGATGAAGATCACGCCGGTCCTTTGTGGTTCAGCATTCAAGAATAAGGGAGTGCAGCAACTCCTGGATGGTGTCGTTGATTACCTTCCTTCACCGTTGGATATTCCACCCGTTATGGGCGTAGATCCTAATAGCGGTAAAGAAGTGGAGCGGAAGTCTGATGATGCGGCACCCTTTGCTGCATTGGCGTTCAAGATCATGTCTGACCCATTTGCCGGTCAGTTGACTTACTTCCGTGTCTACTCGGGAACCCTTAAGACCGGAACTCCGGTCTTAAACGTGACCAAGGGGGCGAAGGACAGAATCGGTCGTCTCCTGAAAATGCATGCCAATAAGCGAGAGGAAATCGACGAGGTTCATGCTGGAGATATTGTGGCGGCCGTGGGGCTCAAAGGGGCCACTACCGGAGACACTCTGGCGGATGAAAAGCAGCCAGTGCTGCTTGAGGTTATGAAGTTCCCTGAACCGGTCATTGCGATGGCGATCGAACCGAAAACCAAACAGGACCAGGAAAAAATGGGCTTTGCGCTTCAGAAATTGGCGCAGGAAGATCCCTCTTTTCGTGTGCGAACTGATGAGGAGACGGCTCAGACGATCATTGCAGGGATGGGTGAGTTGCACCTCGAGATTATTGTCGATCGAATGTTGCGTGAATTCAAGGTCGAGGCCAACGTTGGAAAGCCTGAAGTGGCATTCAGGGAAACGATCAGGCGAAAGGCTGAGGCTGAGTCAAAGTATATCAAGCAGACCGGAGGACGTGGGCAGTATGGGCATGTTGTCTTGACTGTTGAGCCTTCCGAGCCTGGTAAGGGGCTTGAATTCGTCAATAAGACTGTGGGAGGGGCAATCCCGAGGGAGTATATTCCGGCTATCGAAAAGGGTGTTCGGGAAAGAATGGAGACTGGTGTCGTTGCTGGTTATCCACTCCGGGATGTGAAGGTTACGGTCATTGACGGGTCGTATCATGATGTTGACTCGAATGAAATGGCGTTTAAGATTGCCGCCTCAATGGGTTTTTCTGATGCCTGTAAGAAAGCAGATCCCGTTCTACTTGAACCAATCATGAAGGTTGAGGTGTTGGTTCCTCAGGAGTTCATGGGTGATGTCATTGGAAATCTGAATGGGCGGAGAGGCAAGGTTCAGGGCATGAAAGTCCGAGCCGGCGCTCAGGCAATTGATGCAGTTGTTCCGCTAATGGAAATGTTTGGTTATGCCACGGACCTTCGGTCTCGGACTCAGGGGCGTGCGACGTATAGCATGGAGTTTGATCGTTACGACCAGGTTCCCAAGAATATTGCGGAAGCCATCATTAAGAAATAGTGATCGCTGAATCAGGAAGGGAGTAGGGGTATGGCGAAGGCGAAATACGAGCGGAAGAAGCCGCACGTGAACATTGGGACGAT
>NZ_JBLFBO010000071.1:0-9786 GCF_047338595.1 Nitrospira sp. BLG_1 | reverse complement strand
ACCTCCCACCCTCAGATCATAGGTTGAAGGCGTCCACTTTTTCGAGCCTAGCTCAGAGTGTCCAGTCGATTTCTTGACAAGTTTGCAGGGGATCGATAGGCTCTCCCTTATGCCGTTGCTTGTGGTGAGGTGCGTGATGCGATCGCGTTGGGCTGCCGGAATTGCGACTACCTGTGTGGTAGGCGCTGTTTTACTCGGGTTTCCCTGTCGAGGTCTGGCGCAAGAGGCGGCTGCTGGGAACCGGTCTTCCTCTTCACCCTACCCTGCCGGTCCGGAGACGGTCCTTGAAGGGATCGACTCTGCTCAAGAAAACGGCGATGACCTGGATCCCAATCTGATTCCTTTGGAACCTGAGCTGACAGCCTCGCCACCGGATCTTTCCTCCGGCGACAATTCAGCTGAGACGCCTTCTGGTGAGACTGCAGTCAGCGCAGGATCGTCAGGACCTCAGGAGACGCTCTACAATATTCCAGTGGTGATTGATCAATCGGTACAGAGCCATATCCGGTTTTTTAACACTTCAATTCGGGATCGATTCGAGCAGTGGATGGTGCGGCTCAATCGCTACCGTCCGCTGGTCGAAAACATCTTTGCGGAATTCAACCTTCCGAGTGATCTCGTGCATTTGTCCTTAGTTGAAAGTGGGTTCAATCCGTACGCCTATTCGAGAGCCAAAGCGACGGGTCCATGGCAGTTTATGAAAGGGACTGGAAAGCTGTACGGGTTACGCATTGATCACTATGTGGACGAACGACGAGATCCTATTAAGTCGACGGTAGCAGCAGCGCGGTATCTCAGAGATCTCTATGATATTTTCGGAACTTGGCCTTTAGCAATGGCAGCCTATAATGCCGGAGAAGGAAAGGTGTTACGCGCACTTCACAAGGCTCAAGCCGAGTCGTTTTCTGAGATCTCCAGGACCAAATTGATTCGGCTGGAAACGAAGCAATATGTGCCTCGTATTATGGCTGCTACGATCATTGCTCGGAATCCGGACCAATATGGGTTTGCTCAAAACCCGGTTCCTCCTCATGAGTTTGAGGAAGTCGTTGTGACTCGCCCGCTGCACTTCCGGGCCATTTCCAACGTCACGGGCATTTCGTACAATGATCTTCGACTCTTGAATCCGGAACTTCGTCGGGATGCAACGCCTCCGGACGAAGCAGGCTATCACCTGAAGGTTCCCGTCGGAATGAGCTCAAAAGTGCTGGAATTGCTTGAACGAGTTCCCACGCACAAGTTTCCTCCCGTGGCAATGATGGCGGATCGAGAGATCGCACGTCCCAAGGTCAGTGCATCACACTTGTATCGCGTGCGGATAGGTGACACCCTTCAAAAAATATCGAGAAAGTTTGGAATTCCCATCAAGACCATCAAGGCCCGCAATAATATTTCCGGCCCCGGTATTCGAGCTGGTGAACTGCTGAATCTTGCCCGATAAGAGCAGCGGGCGGACCTTTGGAAAGATCCGTACACCCGCTTCGTTTCGCTCAGGTGGATGGCCTAGGGTTTGGAAGGCTTGGAGGGAGCTGATGTGGTTGGTGCGGTGGAAGCGGGAGAAGGCTCAGGATTCTTCTTGGCCTCAATGACCTTCACTCGCACCGCAGATTCGCCCGTGAGTGGAGAGTTGGGGTAGGTCTTCATGAGTTCTTGGTAATGCTTCAAGGCCTCGTCTGGTTTCGACCGGCTCTCTTCAAGCCGAGCGACTTCAAATAGCGCATAGTCCCGATTCATTGCTCCAGGCAGATCGAGTATCGAGGAGTACGCTTTGGCTGCCTGGTCAAGATCCTTTTTCAGCAGAAAGGCGTACCCTAGCTTTTGATACACCAGTCCAAGGAGCGATGTGTTGGAGGCATAGGTGGAGGTAAATCGTTGGTAGGCCTCGATTGCCGAGTCCACCTCGTTTGATTGAAGGTACGCATTTCCCAGACTGAATTGTACAAGTGGGGCTGTTGGGGTACGTGGATACTCTTCGAGTACTCGCTTATACAATGCAATAGCTTCTTTGAGGTTATTCGCCGTTTTTTGTGAGTCGGTGGGAGGCCGCGTAAACAGGCGAAGCGTCGCCTCTCGCTCAAGCTCTTGAGCCTTGCTGGCGTTTTGTTCCTCGTACCAGAACAATCCCCAAAGGCCCATTCCCATCAGGAGTAGCAGCACAAATCCGACAATCAACGACCATCGATAGCTCCTGAGCCCGATCAGCCAGTGCTCGAGCCCGCTCACGAGCTGTTCTTCACCAACCGGCAAGGTACGCGGTGGAACTTTTATTCGGTACGTCATCGGACCCCATTACTCCTTTGCAAATCAAGACTGGCTTTCTGTCATAGAACCGTTGTTTTATACTGAAGGCTATTGCACCTTGTCAATGGAATCGGAATCCAGAGGGAGAGGGGGGAAATCTCTCTCGTAACCGATTCGTCGGAGAATCTAGTCGTTGACCGATCAATTTCGAGCCTCACTCCAACAGCTTACCGATCAATCCTTGAGACGCTCGCTGTTTCCATTGGAGTCCGCCACAGGACCGATTGTGAACCATGCCGGGCGTGCGGTGATCTTGCTTTCGTCCAATGATTATCTTGGTCTCTCCACACATCCCCAGGTGATTCAGGCCGCCATCGAGGCGACGGAACGATATGGGACGGGAGCCGGCGCGTCGAGGCTGGTCAGCGGTACGCTTCCTCCCCATGCCGCTCTTGAGAATGCGCTGGCGAAGTTTAAAGGGGCAGAGGCATCGTTGGTATTCGGGGCTGGATACCTTGTCAATATAGGTGTGATTCCAAATCTTATCGGCCGGGGTGATCTTATTTTTGCCGACCGGTTGTGCCATGCCAGTCTGATTGATGGCTGCCGATTGAGTCAGGCCGATTTCCGGGTCTTTCGGCACGGTGATTGTGCGCATCTCGAAGCACTCCTGCGACGGCGGGCCAGCAATCGTCGCACCCTGATCATCACGGAAGGCCTCTTCAGTATGGATGGCGATGTGGCGCCGTTGGCCGATCTGGTGGAGCTGGCCGAACGATACGACGCGATGTTGTACGTGGATGATGCCCATGGAACCGGCATCATGGGAGCCACTGGTCGTGGCACGATCGAGCACTTCGGTCTGGAGCGGCGAATCCCCTTTCATATGGGAACACTCAGCAAAGCGCTCGGCAGTTATGGAGCGTATGTCGTTGGATCCAATGAGTTTGTGCAGTATTTACTCAACAGGGCCCGATCCTTTATTTTTACCACGGCGCTTCCTCCTGCCATCGCGGCGGCCGCCTCAGCTGCCATCACCATTATTGAGCGGGAGCCGGACCGACGAGATCGGCTTTGGGCGAATCGCCAATATTTGTTCGACGGGCTTAAGAAGCAAGGTTTTCGTCTGACACCAACCGTCAGTCCCATTCTCCCGGTTCTCATCGGCGATGCAGCGCATGCCTCCGCGTTCGCTGATCGTCTTCTCGCCCACGGGGTGTATGCTCCTGCCATTCGACCGCCCACAGTGCCCGACGGTACGAGCCGGATCCGGTTCACAGTGACTGCCGCGCACACCACGGAGCAACTTGATGAAGCCCTGCAGGCCGTGATGCTCGCCGGTCGTGAAACTGCCCTCCTCTAACTCGCTCCACGCCGTGCGGCGCCTTCCGGCTATTTTCTTGCTTTCAGGCAGTGCTGTGGCATGATGCACAGGGTGTTTCCATCCTCGCTATAACCCATTTACCAGGGGTCACATCGAATGGATATTTCCAAGCTGCTGACGTTCTCGGTCAAGGAAGGCGCGTCCGATTGTCATATCAGTGCGGGCGAGCCCCCGATGATCCGCATTCATGGTGATCTCAAAAAACTTGACCATCCCCCGCTGACACCCGATGAAACACACGCGTTGATCTACGACATGATGAACGATGCTCAACGGAAGTCCTTCGAGGAAAAACGAGAATGTGACTTTTCCTTTGAGCTTGGGGACATCGCACGGTTCCGAGTCAACGTATTTGTCCAGCAGCGAGGGCTCGGCGCTGTGTTCCGAAATATTCCAACGACGATTCTTCCGTTGGAGAAGCTCGGCATGCCGCCGATTCTCAGGCAACTCTGTGACAAGGAGAAAGGCTTGATTTTGGTGACCGGACCGACAGGATCCGGCAAGTCGACGACGCTGGCCGCGATGGTGGACTATCTGAACAATACGTTTGAAGGTCATATCATTACCATTGAAGATCCGATCGAGTTTGTCCACAAATCCAAGAAGTGTCTGGTCAATCAACGCGAACTCGGTGTGCACACCCTGTCCTTCGCCAATGCCCTGAAGTCAGCGCTACGTGAAGATCCGGACATTGTGCTGGTGGGAGAAATGCGGGACTTGGAGACCATTCAACTGGCGTTGACCGCCGCAGAAACCGGACACTTAGTTTTTGGCACCCTTCACACGTCAAGTGCGCCAAAGACGATCGATCGCATCATCGACGCGTTCCCGCCGGCGCAGCAGGCGCAGATCAGGACACAGCTTTCTGAAGCCTTGGAAGCGGTGCTCACTCAGACCCTCCTGAAGAAGAAAACAGGAGGGCGGGTCGCCGCGTTAGAAATCATGGTGGCGACGACGGCCGTACGGAACCTGATTCGTGAAGCGAAGTTACATCAAATCCCGGGCATCATGCAGGCGAGTCAAAAAGACGGGATGCAAACGATGGACATGGCCTTGGTTGATCTTGCGACACGTGGAGTCGTGCATAAGGCAGAGGCACAGTCGCGTAGCATGAATCCGAATCTGTTCGGGGCGTCGGTGGCTGGAGCGGCGTAAGACCACAGCGACGGCGGAGTATGAGCATGGATGTTCGAAGTCTCTTAAAAGTCATGGTGGAACGCGAAGCGTCGGACTTGTATTTGACCATCGACGCTCCGCCGATTTATCGGGTTCATGGCGCAACCCAGCAGACGGAGGCACCGCCGTTTACAAATGAGCAGCTTGAAGCGCTGGCCTTGGCGCTCATGCGCGGGCAACAGCGGAGCGAATTCGAAGAAAAAATGGAGATGAACCTGGCGTTGTATTACAAGGAACTCGGACGGTTCCGCGTCAACATCTTCAGACAGAAGGGCAATGTCGGTCTGGTGTTTCGGCACATCAAGGCGGAAATCCAGACGGTCGAGCAGCTCCAACTTCCTCCGATCATCAAAGATATTGCGATGACCAAACGCGGCTTAGTACTGGTTGTCGGTGCGACCGGTTCCGGAAAATCGACGACGTTGGCGGCGATGATCGACCACCGCAATACCATTTACCCGGGCCATATCATTACCGTCGAGGATCCGATTGAGTTCGTCCACCAGCATAAACAATCACTCATCACACAGCGTGAGGTCGGGTTTGATACTTTGACGTTCCAGAACGCGCTCAAAAATACGCTCCGGCAGGCTCCGGATGTCATTCTGATCGGCGAGGTGCGGGATACGGAGACGATGGAAGCTGCGATCACCTTTGCCGAGACCGGCCACCTGTGCATTGCGACACTGCACTCCAACAACGCCAATCAAGCGATCGAACGAATCATGAATTTTTTTCCGGTCGAACGTCATGCCCAGATCTATTTGCAACTTTCCTTGAATTTGCGGGCGGTTGTTTCGCAACGGCTGATCCCGTCGTTGGATGGGAAACGGGTGCCGGCGTTAGAAATCATGATGGACACACCGCGTGTCAAGGACTTGATCAAGAAGGCCGAGATCGATACCTTGAAGGAAGCTATGGAGCAAGGAACAGATGAAGGGTGTCAGACCTTCGACTATGTCTTGTTTCAGCTGTATAAGGCGAACAAGATTTCATTGGAGCAGGCCCTGATCAATGCCGATAGTGCGAACAATCTTCGCTTGAAGATCAAGCTTGAAGGACTCAAAGGTGATGAGGCTGTGAACGCGCTGCTTGATAAGCAGCCAGGAACAGGCCCAGGTGCGGATGCCTTCAAAATCCAGGGCGGTCCCTCCGGGAACGTCACCCCCTTCCGAAAACGATAGGAATTCTGACTCCCCTCTCACGCCCTCTATAAGCTTGCTGACGAATGATCCAGGATGCCGTTCCGGTATCCTACCTTTTGCTAGTGTTCGGCAGTTTGCTGTTCAAGGTACACCGCGATCTGTTCAAGGGCTAATGCACTGAGTTTGGAGCCATACCAGGTTGGCATGGTGTGTTCAGGGTATCCCTGCACCACAAATCGCTGAGGGTCCAGCACCGATTCCACGATATACTCATGGACCGTCCTGGCCTCTCCCCCGTAGGCAGGATCCGTGAGTCGTTGTGTGCCGGTTGTGCCAAGAATCAAGGGCGGTCCAACGTGGCCGTTGGCTCCGGGAATACCAGGGATGACGTGGCAGACCGCGCAGCCAGCCTGTGTGAACAGGACGCCGAAAGGCTCCTCCCCTGTCACCAACGGGACTTTGTCCGGTGTAAGAGGTCCTCCTATGGTCTCGCTCGGCATGACTCGTGGAGATGGGGTTCGAAGGGCCCAGATCACCGACAAGCAGATCAACGCAATTGCTGTCCATACGACAGCCGGTTTCGGTGATCGTGGTTCAGGTTTTAATGTAGAGGGCTCCAAAGCCTAATAGAGAAGACAAGGTTGTATGTTCCGATAATCAGGCCGTGTTCCGACCATCGGGACAATCTAGGATCTGCCCGTTATTTCCCCTGGACCAACTTAAGGAGCTGCGCCAATGGATCGGCCTCGATCTTACCATTCGGAGTCAGTTTGTCGATCAGGTTGGGAAGAAGGTTGGATAACTGTGAGCTCGCATCTTGCGGAGACAATCCGGCCTTGCTTGCCAGTTGCATGAGTACATCGCTTCCTAACCCTTGCTCAATCTGTTGCGGCGACACCGGCATATTCTGGCCTGTGCTCACCCAGGAATTTACAATCTCACCCAATCCGTTTTTCTGAAAGGCCTGAACCAGCCCAGCCAGTCCACCCAGGTTGCTGTTGTTGCCCAGTAAACTGGTGACGGCTTGCAGCAGCGGGTTCTGCGCGCTCTGCCCACCCAGAAGACCGCCAACAACTTGTCCCATTTGATCCATCAATCCCATAATCGGTACCTCCGTTCAATGCGACGTGCGCGAATTTGATTCCCATGGTTGTGCCACGTACGTGATGTACCATAGGTGGCATGCAGAGTCCAAGTGGGAATCTGCTGGTGATCGCGAGGGATTCGATCATCGTGCAGAGGTCTTGTAGGTTTTCGAATTCACGAGGTTTTATCACGATGGAAGCCGAATAGTTAGAACATGATGATAGGGGACCCAGCCCTTGTGTTGAGCGGGGACCTTGTGTGGACGAAACTTCTGGTATGATGATTCAACGGAGGTCGAGGATGGCAAATCATAGAATGACTCTCATTAGCCTCTTTGCAATTGGGTTTGCCGGTATCAACGTATTGGCGCTTCCGGTCTCGGCTGAAATGTACGTTGCCGGAACGGCGGGAGTAAACTTTGCGGATCGAATCAACAGTATTGCGGGAACAGGCAGCCAGGCCGGGGTGCCTGGCCCATTTGTTGACTTTGATCTTCAAAACTCGATTACGTATGGGGCCAAAGTGGGATATTTCCCCGGTCATAGTTGGATCGGGATTGAGGGCGAAGTTCTCCATACGACCCCACACATCAAGCAGCTGGACTCAGATCCAGGGATTCACATGCGGGTCACTACGGTCGGTGCCAATGTTATTGCACGATACCCAGGCCGAACATTTCAGCCGTACGTCGGTGCCGGCATCGGAGCCGCCATCGCTCACATTGGAGACACACCGACCGTGCGGAGTGATTCTGACCTGGCCGCGGCCTGGAATGTCCTGGCTGGTCTTCGTGCATTCGTCACGCCCAAGATCGCGGTTTTTGGGGAGTATAAGTATGGAGGGGCAACATTGAAGTTTGATCAAGCATTCGGTGACCTCGGCGGTTTTAGTGGCAATTACAGAGCTCAGCATGTTCTTGGTGGCCTGTCCTATCATTTCTAGAGGAGAACGACCATGTCTCGCATGACGATGCTCGCGTCTCTGGTTGGTGGGGCGCTCATGTGTTCGGCCTGTGCTGAATCTGTACATCAAGTCCAACGCGATACGGAGTTGCTCGGAGTTCCCCTTGGATTGGAACAGGAGATCGATACCAGCGTCCTGTTTGCAGACTTAAAACGAGCTCCCAGCGAATACGTCGGGCGAACCGTGATGGTCGGTGGGACTGTCATTCGCGCGAAACGGACAGAGGCTGAAACGGAAGTGGAGGTCTTGCAACTCCCGACAGAGAAAGACGGTCCCTTGTCAGAGGATCGTCTTCGATCCGAGGGTCGGTTCCTCGCAGTCCGAACGGCGTTTCTTGATCCAGCCAGCCTCCCACAAGGGACGCCCATTACCGTGATCGGCATCGTGAAAGGCGAGATCACCAGAGCACTTGATGAAAGCGACTATACCTATCCTGTTCTTGAAGTGAAACATATCATCGATTGGAACAGTATTGCGTCCCAGAGACGAAGGGATCGGAGTCCATACTACGGAGCCTATTATCCACCATACGGGTACAGCGGGCTCTACCCCTATGGCGGTGCGTACGGTGGATATTGGGGAGGACCATTTGGCGGGTATTATGGCGGCCGTGGATTCTATGGGCCCTCCCGAGGTTTTTCACCCGGGCCGTCATCACCTCCGCCGCCGCGAGCCGTCCACCCACGGCTGAGAGGTAGGTAGCGACGGATGCAGGGGGAGAAAGCTGAGCCAATGAGCGAGGAGCGTCTTTCTACCCAACCACACTACTCTCGCCGTGAAGCCCTTGCCTGGGCGGGGGCGAGCGGCGTCATCTGGCTGATGGCAGGAGCACGAACCTCGACTCAAGCCGCTTCCGATACGTTCCATCCCCCGTGTCTTGTCAGACCTGCACAGACCGAGGGGCCCTATTTCATCGAGGAACGTTTGCACCGATCTGATATTCGCACTGATCCAGCCAACGGGACGGTCGCAGCTGGTACGCCGTTAACTCTCACCTTTCATGTGTCTCGCAGTCATGCGGGCACCTGTCAGCCCCTATCTGATACTCTAGTGGACATCTGGCATTGTGATGCGAAGGGAGTCTATTCCGATGTCCACGATGCTGGTTTTGACACAACCGGACAAAAGTTTCTACGCGGATATCAGATGACCGATACACAGGGGATCGCACGATTCCAAACCATCTACCCAGGCTGGTATCCGATCAGGACCGTTCATATTCATTTCAAGATTCGCACTGCGCCGATGATTCGAAGAAGCTACGAGTTCACGTCACAGGTATACTTTCCCGATGCACTGACAGACTACGTGCACAGGGCACTCCCCTACTCGTTGAATGGTCGCCGCCGCGTGCGCAATCACCATGATTTTATCTTTCGTGACGGGGGTGAGCACCTAATGCTGGAGCCATCAGAAACGAACAACGGCTATACCGCAACCTTCCCGATCGCGCTGGTCACGCCCTGATCGCCACTCGTCGCATTTCTACGTATTGACGCATTCGTGCGGATCTCGATAGGCTCCATGTATTCATACACGCTCTGCCTTAGGAGGACATGCACATGAGACGACTCCGTGATGCCGGTCTGTTGACGTGCGCCCTGCTGGTTCCCTTTGCTGTGATTGCCGCGCCGCCTCCTGAGGTGAAAGTCGATTACTCGGCCGACAGTACGATGGAGACTGAAGGCGGTATGACGATGAAGTCACGCATCTATCACACGGTCGATAAAGATCGAATGGAGATGGGCGGTTCGGACGGCATGGTCTCAATCATCCGGAAGGATAAGAAGG
>NZ_JBLFBO010000070.1:0-9875 GCF_047338595.1 Nitrospira sp. BLG_1 | reverse complement strand
AGGGCGCGCGAGCTCGGCTTTGAAACCGTGGCCTGTGCCTCGACCGGCAACTTAGCCAACTCCGTGTCGGCCCATGCCGCCTCTGCGAATCTGCACTGCTACGTGTTCATCCCCGGGGACTTGGAAGCCGCCAAAGTGCTCGGCAACCTGATCTATAAGCCACACGTCGTTGAGGTGGAAGGGAACTACGACGACGTCAATCGGCTATGCAGTGAGATCGCGGGCGAACATGGCTGGGCGTTTGTAAATATCAATATCCGTCCCTATTATGCCGAAGGCTCCAAGACGCTGGCCTTTGAGACGGTCGAGCAATTGGGCTGGAAAACCCCTGATCAAGTCGTGATCCCGATGGCCTCAGGCTCGCTCCTCACCAAGATTTGGAAGGGCCTGCATGAAATGAAGTATGTCGGGTTGATCGACGACGTGCGCACCAAGATCAACGGAGCCCAGGCCGAAGGCTGTTCACCGATTTCGACAGCCTTCAAAGCCGGACGCGACTTTTTCAAGCCGGTCAAGCCAAAGACGATCGCCAAATCACTCGCGATCGGTAATCCGGCGGATGGCTATTACGCGCTTAAGGCTACGGCTGAGAGCAAAGGGGCCATGGACATGGTGACGGATGAAGAGGTAGTGGAAGGGATCCAACTGCTGGCCCAAACCGAAGGCATCTTCGCGGAAACAGCCGGTGGGGTCACGATCGGGGTACTCAAGAAGCTAGTCAAGCAAGGGATCATCAAGAAAAACGAGGTGACGGTCGCTTATATTACGGGGAATGGGTTAAAGACGCAGGAAGCGGTGATCGATGCCGTTGGTCGGCCGACCCGCATTCAACCCAGTCTCGTCGCCTTTGAGAAAAACTTCAAACTCGGCAAAAATGGTGGTGGTGATTCATGATTAAAGTCCGTATTCCAACTCCGCTGAGACCGTTGACCAAGAACCAGGGAGAAGTCGACATCGCAGCCGGTTCGATCACTGATCTAGTCAATACACTGGAAGCCTCCTATCCCGGCATCAAAGCTCGCCTCTGCGACGACAGCGGGGAGCTGCGCCGGTTCGTCAACATCTATGTCAACGAGGAAGACATCCGTTTCCTCAAAGGCAAAGATACCGCCTTGAAAACCGGCGACGAAGTCTCGATCGTACCGGCGATCGCGGGAGGCTAAGCCATGGCACATGTCTCACACTTGCGGTTTCATATTCGTTTTCCAGAAGATACGGTTCGGCAACCCATCATCTATCAGATCGGACGTGAATATAATGTCGTGACCGATGTCAGGCGTGCCGATGTTCGGGATACCACAGGGTGGGCGGATGTCGAATTTTCTGGCGAGACAGCAGAAATCGAACGAGCGATTGAAGGCTTGCGAAAAAAGGGCTGCAGTGTCGATCCGATTGAATTGAATGTTGTGGAATAGCGGCAAGTGAAAGGTAAGGGGTGAAGCGTAAGGGGTAAGGTGATAGTGAAAGATGGAGCCGTCATGGCTGTACACACCTCACCCTTTACCCCTCACACCTAACGGAATTGAGTGATGCAACTCTCTGAATCAGAAATTCAACGCTACAGCAGGCACATCATTCTTCAGGATGTGGGCGGCAAGGGCCAACTCAAACTGAAGCGGGCCAAGGTCTTGTTGATTGGTGCTGGTGGCTTGGGATCGCCGGCTGGGCTCTATCTCGCTGCCGCCGGTATCGGCACGATCGGCTTGGTCGATGGCGATGTGGTTGACCTGTCAAACCTCCAGCGGCAGATCATGCACTCGACTGCCACGCTCGGCAAACCAAAAGTCGAGTCCGGCAAGCAAACACTCTCGGCCATCAACCCGGAAATCACCGTCAACGCCTACCACCAATTGGTCGATGCCGACAATATCATTCCGCTCATCTCGCAATACGATATCGTGCTCGATGGCTCGGATAATTTTACGACTCGCTTCTTGGTCAACGACGCCTGTTTCTTCGCGAAGAAAACGCTGATCTCCGCCAGCATGTTCCGATTCGAAGGTCAGCTCACGGCGATCAAGCCGCACCAAGGCTATCCCTGCTACCGCTGCCTCTATCCAGAGCCGCCTCCGGCTGGGTTGGTCCCGAATTGCCAAGAAGCCGGTGTGCTGGGCGTGTTAGCCGGCACGATGGGAATCCTCCAGGCCTCGGAAGCGATCAAGGAAATTCTCGGGATTGGCGAAACCATCGCGGATAAGCTGGTGATCTACGACGCGCTCGACATGAAATTCCGCAAAGTCAGTCGCCCCAAAGATCCGGCTTGTCCTCTCTGCGGCCCAAATCCGAAGATCAAGGATCTCAGTCTGGACTACACGGTCAGCTGCACCATTTAGCAAGATGCTGAAAACGTCTGCCAGCTTCGTTCTCGCATCACTCGGATCCTCAACGTACCTCCGAATGTACGCCTCGGCCCCTCGCTCGCTGCGGCCTCGCTGGACAACCGTTTTGACCATCTTGCGGGTTCACTCCATGTTGAGTCCTTGCTATTTCGGCTCTTTCAGGTTCAATTAATCGTGGCAGACTTAGTCATACCGCGACAGATCCTTGACGACATCATCGCCCATGCGAAGGAGCTGACTCCGTACGAATGTTGCGGGCTCCTGGCTGGAAATAACGGTGTGGTCAGCCGTCTCTATCGCATCAAGAACATTGTTGCGATGGAAGGTGCGCAAAACCTCTCGTCGTTCGATTCAGCAAAGGCGTCGCATCTGGAGCGCCTCTCTCCTGAAGAGCGAGCAGAGATTGCCTTCGTCATGGACATGCAGGACTTCTCATCCGCAAAGAAAGATATGCGGAACAACGGGCTCGATCTCCACGTGGTGTATCACTCACACCCACACGATCCGGCCCGTCCCTCTGTCACCGACATCAAGATTGCCACCGACTACGAAGAAATTTGGCCTAAGATCAATCTCCCCCTACCCTCCTATCTCATTGTCTCACTCATGAGCGCAGAACCGGACGCGAAGACCTACTGGATTAAGTCCGGTCAGGTCTCCACTGCCGACGTCATCATCCGCTAAGCCTACTTTTCTGGTTCACATTCCACTTCGAAATATACTAATGTTCCTCAAGCACCTAGACGAGGAGCATCGCTCATGAAACTATTGACCTTCAGCCTCTCGCTATTCTTTCTAACCATGACAGCTGTACCTACCTTCGCCGAGGACCGCAGCTTTTACAGTCCGGTCATCTACATCGATACGGAAAAGAGTCAGATCCTGATCTCGACCAGTGCCACAGTATTCTATATTGAAGTCCCGGAGTCCGCGAAACCACATATGGAAAAGCTTCCCATCTCCGGTCTCGTGGATTTTGTGGTAGAGATGCGCGGCGAGGACAAGCTACCACTCATCAAAACCTGGAAGGTCAAATCAGGGGAATCGACTTGTATGTACTTTAATGGGAAGGAGTGTAAGTAGACGAATTGCTAACACTCCAGGCTTGACTCTGCGGCAGATAATAGCCGAATGAATAAAACTCAGGCTATTTCTCCCTAAGCGATCTGTAACCTGCTCAAGATTCAGTGCGTTTAGGAAAAGCAGAAAAGACCCATCAGCGTCCAGCAAAACGACTCAAGCTCCTACGGAGGGATCAGACCAAGGTCAGTAATGAGCGTGCCAGCATGACAACGATGTTGCTATTGCGCCGCATGGGTCAAGAGAAGCACATTCTCTCCCCGCCCCAGGTGGATAGGAACGATCACAATGCTTGAACGTCTGCCCAACATTTCACTTGAGAAGAAGATTGCGGGTGTCCTCGTTGTCGTCATCATCCTGCTGCTTGGAATGGGATACGTCTCTTACCGCAGCACGGACGACCTCATCAATCGAGAAGTCCGGGTCGCCCAGACGCATCATGTGCGGGAGACAATCGAGCGTCTGCTGTACCAGATGGAAGATATAGAAGATAAGCAGCGACTCGACTTATTTAGCGGCGACAATCAATTCTTGCAATCCTCTCGCGAGGCAACCCACAGTATCGATCAAGTGATCCGTCGCCTCACGACGCTCACGTCGGAAGATCAGACCCAGCAACAACACATCTTGGTCTTGCGCCGCCTGATCGATCTGAGAATGACACAACTCAAAAACACCATCGACTTACGAAATGCTGGACGCCTTAGACCGGATCAGCAACACGTGCAGCTGCATGCCGGCAAAGACACCATGGATCAGATCCTCCTCCTGCTGCATACGATGGGGGAACAAGAACAGAGTCAGCTCATCACCTGGTCGAGGCAGGCCGACGGAGCGGCCTCGTTCACCCATGCGTTCATCATCGGTGGGACGTTAGGAACAGTTGTCCTGGCTCTCGCGGGGGGATGGATCATCTTTTACGATCTCTCAAAGCGCCGCCAAGCTGAACAGGCTGCGATGATAGGCCATGCCCGGCAAGCCTTAATTTTGCGCAGTCTACCCATTGTGATGTACTCCGCGAAACGTTCGGGGGACTATGGGGCCTTCTGGGTGAGTGAGAACATCGAGATGGTGGCGGGGTTTCCTGCGCAAAGCTTTCTGGATGACTCATCGCTGTGGGCATCGCGACTTCATCCTGATGATCGGGACAAGACCCTCATGAAGTTCAACAGACTGTCCGAAACCGACGCACTGTCGACGGAGTACCGTTGGCAGAGACATGACGGCGAGTACCGCTGGTTCCGTGACCAAGCGATGCTGATCCGGCAGCCAGACGGCGCCCCACAGGAACTCATCGGTCTCTGGACCGATGTCACCGGAGAGCGGCACGCGAACGAGCTGATTCGCAGGCAGGCGAACATCATCGAACAAATCCAAGAGTCGGTGATCACGGTTGATCTGAATGGATATGTGATGAGCTGGAATAACGGAGCCAAGCAATTGCTTGGCTATACAGCACAAGAAGCGATTGGCAAGCACATCTCGTTCGTCTACCCGGAGGAGGACCATGAGTTCCTGGAACAGCATGTGATGGCTCCCGTAAAAGCCAAGGGGACTCACCATGTTGAAATCCGGAGACGCACCAAGTCCGGGGCACTCCGATTCGCTCAACTCTCGCTGACCTTGCTCCGGAATGACAGCGGTGATCCAATCGGTATCGTCGGCTATTCCATGGACATCACCGATCGGAAACGCGGGGAAGAGGCGCTGCTCAAATCTCGAAACCAACTGGCGGCGCTCGCCGTTCGCTTGGAGTCGGTGCGAGAAGAAGAACGAGGACGAATTGCGTTGGAGGTGCACGATGTCTTGGGACAAGCCTTGACCGGCCTCAAACTGGATATCTCGTGGGTCTACAAACAGTTGGTCGAATCTCATGGTTCGTTCGAGCCATCCTCTGTCCTGGCAAGATTGGCGATGTCGCTGAAACTCGTTGACGCGACCATTCAATCGGTTCGTGAGATCGCGACGACCTTACGGCCAAGCGTGTTGGATCAACTCGGCCTGGAAGCTGCCATTGAATGGCAGGCTCAGGAGTTTCGTCATCGGACGGGGATTACCTGTGCGTCCAGTATTTCGCCGGATCACATCCATGTGGACGCACAGCAATCGACAGCGCTCTTCCGTATCCTCCAAGAGGTCTTGACGAACGTGGTGCGCCATGCCCATGCTACCGAGGTGGACATTAGGCTGGAAGAAACTCGTGAGCACGTCATGATGCAAATCAGGGATAACGGCAAAGGCATTACCACTGTCGAACAGTCCGGACCACAAGCCTTCGGCCTGCTGGGGATGCGCCTCCGCACCCAACAGCAGGGCGGGACGTTCGACATTCAGGGCACATCAGGAAAAGGAACAACGGTTACCGTCAAGATCCCGCTCGTGCACACGAACAATGATTAATATTTTACTCGCAGACGACCATCCGTACCTTCGCCGGGGCCTCAGCCAGATCCTCACTGACGAGTTTCCCGGAGCCGTGATTGGTGAGGCATCGAATGTCCCTGAGTTGCTGGAACAGGCGCAGAAACACCGGTGGGATGTAGTGGTGTTGGATCTCACGATGCCTGGCCGCGGCGGGTTGGAGGGGCTCCATGAACTGAAGCGGCTGCTTCCACACCTTCCCGTCTTGGTATTGAGCGTGCACCCAGAGGACCAGTTTGCCGTGCGCGTGTTGCGTGCGGGTGGGGCGGGATATCTGACGAAGGAAAGCGCACCGCAGGAACTCGTGCAAGCCATCAAGGTGATCTCGCGGGGAGGGAAATACATCACACCCAAAGCGGCTGAACTCCTGGCATCGCACCTTCATCAACACGGCGATCACGACCAGCCGCTCCACAGCTCACTGTCCGATCGAGAGGATCAGGTATTCCGCTTGATTGCCGGCGGCAGCACGATCACGGAGATTGCCGACCAACTATCCCTCAGCATCAAAACCGTCAGTACCTACCGGACCCGCATCTTGGAGAAGCTGAATCTCAAGACCAATGCCGATCTGGCGCGATACGCGGTCCAGCACCACCTCGTGGAATGATCAGGATCGCTGCCCCCTCCCCTGGCTTCCCAACATAGTTCGCCGCTCGTGGCCGTACGCCCGTCGCTTTCCCTGCTCTACCAAGACCCATCGCTATCAGACAATTCCTACAGATCACTCTGGACAACTCCCACAGATGCGAGCGCCTCAGTCCTATCCTCCTGAATGAAGGGATGCGGCTTACTTCAGCCTACAAACTCTCGGCGGGGATGACCGCATGGCAGGCCACACGAGGCAATCTACCCGGATGTTGGAGCCGCAAGAATGGAAAAACAGGATGAGTTGTCCGCGTTGCGGAGGAATGGTAGCAGCTGAGCTAACCGCCGGGATGGACGCATTGGTCTGTGAAAAAACGGTGTTTGAACGTTCTTACTGCCATTGTGACGACGTCGAAAGCGCCCTGTGGGCATGTTTGATGCCAGAGGAGAAGGCCCCTGCTGCGGAGCCGCCGAATGATTGCAGGACATCGGAAAGTAAACGGCCGTGAACGCAATGTCATCGATGAGTCATGGTCCAAAGACGTTACACGTGGGCACTGCCTACAAAGGAGGAAATCGTGAAGAGGACGACCGCAATGAATGAAGCCGTTATGACCGTGCCACGTCAGGCACGCAAAGCCGCCGCCGCTCACGCGTTCCCCGGAATGACGGAGGCTCCAGACCCGTCATTTTCAACACGACGAGTGGCTGAAACCAGTGCGATAACCAGAGAAACCACAACCACCAGAGCGATCGTCATTGGGTTCCTGAATGAGGCGCTAGGCACAGCCATTATCGGCATTCTCCGGTACAAACAGCAGGCCTTCAAGATAACTGGGATCGGTGCCCGGCGAGTGAAGACCACGTTACTCCAGCATGCCGCTGAGGAGCAGGCTCATGCCAATCACTTGGCTGAGCGTATCAAACAACTTGGCGGGAAAGCGCTTTTACCATTTGAGCAGCTACTGTACCAGAACTGTGCGGAGCAGCTTGAAAAAGATTCGTTGGCAGAGATGGTCAGAGCCAATCTGCTTGCCGACCGGAGCGCGATCTATAACTATCGCGCCATGATCGCCTCTATCGGCGCCGATGATCCGGCGACCAGGCTGCTATTGGAGCAGATTCTGGCACAGAAAGAAAAGCATGCGGAGAATTTGGCCGACCTTTTGAGGGACTGGGGATCAAAGCGAGGGGTTACGTAAAGATCTTATCTGGTGCGACATATACGCGCATGGAGTGCAGAAGGAGGAGCTATGTTCTGTCAGCGCTGTCGGGGGCTCCTGGTATGGGAAACCTTCTATGATCTGAGTATCACAGTAGACGGTCGTTCTACCGCCACACGCTGCATCAATTGTGGGTACATCGAGGATGCTGTCGTTCGTTCCAATCGTGTCTGCGCTTCAGTGAGTACGCAGGCAACTTTGGTTGGGTACGATCAACTGTCTTCAGCGCATGGTGTAGAACCATTGGGTCCTCCCAACGTTCTGTTGAAAAGACGAAACCGTACAGGCAATCGACGTTTGCGAAGGGTGTTTGGTCTGTAAAATCGAGCAGCCCCAGAAAAACGTGTGACCGTTCGACTAATGTCTGCGTCTAGAGAGTTTGTATGCCAACTATTCAGAATGGAGGATCAGGGATGACCGTGTACGCCAGATTTCAACAGTATAGCCCCCTCGTCTTGGGACTCGTGCTGACCGTACTGACGCTGTCGTGCGGCTCGCGCTCACCGATCGATAACCGAGTGCCCGACGCACACCTCGAGAAAGCCATTGCGCTCGAGGCGCCATTCGGTGACGCACGCAAGGTCTCACCAGAGATTGTGGAGGCCGGCAAAGTGCTCTACGAAGGGAAAGGCACCTGTCATCTCTGCCATGGCCTGAGTGGAAAAGGGGACGGCCCCACCAACCATATGCATGTTAAAAATCCCCCGCGCGATTTCACGGATTGTGCATTTCAGATGGACCGTGATGACGGCGAACTCTTCTGGATCATCAAATACGGCAGTGCGGGGACGAGCATGCCGGCCACCATCCCCAATCTCCTCAGTGAGGAGGAGGGTTGGAAGGTGGTCGCGTATTTACGGACCTTCTGCAAAACCAGAGGCTACCAGACTAACGGATACAAGACCGAAGGATAACCGGGTCGGTGCTGCTTCCTGATCCATTTCGAGTAGAGCCACAGCCGTTAGTCTGGCCCAGAGTGGAAAGGAGTACAGAGGAATATGAAACACCGCATCAGAGCACAGGCTCTCGTCATGTTGTGGGGTCTGATTGCAGTGGTGGGCTATGACTGGATCCAGCTCGTCACGGACGCGCAGGCCATTCCGGCGTTCGCTCGGAAGTACGGATTCTCCTGCAACGTCTGTCACGTACCCGGGTTTCCCAAACTCAACGACACCGGCAATGTATTTCGCGATCAAGGTTATCAGGTGGATTCGGAACAGGATCTCCCGACACATGAGGCGATCTCTATGGGCTACATTCCAGTGTCGTTCCGCACGACGGTGGGGTATCAGCGGGCCAGTGTGAGAAGCGACGCCACCGGCGTGACCAGCGGGGGATTCGGCTTCACGGGATTGGATATCCTCAGTTATGGGACGCTCTACCGCAATATGGCCTTTGGCCTCGTGTTCACCCCGGGGCTCGGCAGCGCCGGCTTCGGGACCGGCGCGAGTGATAGTGATTTGGAAGCGGCCTTTGTGCGGCTCATGCGGCTGGAACAATACCTCGGGGTAAAAAGCAAGCCCGGCGATTATCTGCTCAATCTCAAGATTGGGAAATTTGAGTTGGATGTGCCCTTCAGCGAGAAGCGCAGCCCAACGTTGAATACACCGTTTGTCCTTTATCACTATTTGCCGGGGACGCCTTACACCACAGCCATCAGCGGGACCTCGACGAATTCCTATCTAAATCCAAACTCCTTTGCGATCGGCGAAAATCAACCTGGGCTCGAACTTACCGGGATTAAGAAGACGGCGGCCACGGAGGGCTACTTCCGCTACAGCTTAGCAGCTCTTACCACCAATGCCTTCTCCGGGCCACTCAGCGGATGCTCTACCGGAACGACCTGCGGCACGGGTGGCCGGAACATGAATTTCTATGGGCATATGACCCAATCGTTCGGCGGCTATGGCGTCGTCACGGGACAGCGGATCGGGTTGTTTGGGGCCTATGGGACGGCGCCCACGGTCGTCAATGCCACCTGTCCGACTTGCCAAGCCGTGGCCGGCAGTGGACAACCGTTTTACCGAATTGGAGGTGATGCCAGCCTCACCTTTGATGGACAATGGAACCTCTTTGGTGCGTTGATGTACGGCAACGACAGTAAGAACCTGTTCGCGTCCCAAGGCATCGGGAATGCCCAACGAGCATCTTGGTACGGAGCATTCGTGCAAATGAAGAACCCCGCCCTTCCAGGCGGGGTCTCCTTACAATTCAAGCTGCGCTT
>NZ_JBLFBO010000106.1:0-2371 GCF_047338595.1 Nitrospira sp. BLG_1 | reverse complement strand
TCTACCGCCTTCGACCGGCTTGGCACCACCCCTCGTTCTTCGGCAATCCTGGAAACTTCCTTCGCATCGAGACTGACCGAGGCCGGTGAACCACCCGTTAAGCCAGAGGCCGACAGCGTAAGGCCATGCTTGTCTTTACGGCCTGTATCCGAGATGTCGGACGCATACCGACCAAGGTAGCCAAATTGTTGCTGGATCACAAAGTCGATCTTTCTCGCATCGACTCCAATGGCCTGTTGGAGGGCCTGCCCTAAGCGAGACGCTCGATGATAACTCCTGAGATCGAGCGCCAGGTTCTCTTCCCATCTCGGCACAATCGGACGATCCCGGAAGAAGTCATAGTTGGCGGCTGCCTGGAAGATCGCTTGATACGGGCCGGCAAATGACGCCTCATCAACCGGCAGCAGCGTCTTGGCCATCGATCCGACATGTCCATCAAATGCCTTTGGATTGCCCATCGCATAGTCCAACATGCGCTCAAACGACGAGGCCATCACGCCATTCTCAAACGGCTTCGGGACTTTCAACCACAGATCAGGCCCGAGTTTGAAATTCCAGAAGAGGTCTCTTTGGTACGCCGGGAGCTGGCGATATTCGTCGAGATCATCATCACCATACAGATAGTTCCAGGCATAGGTCATGAGCGTCGGGGCCAACGCGAAGGCACCGAAGCGGAGGGCATATCCTGCTGGATCAGCCTTCGCCCGTAACGCACTACTCCTGAGACCCTGGACGGCCGCATTGCTGAAGGGGATCATTTGATTCATGAGCAACATCCAGTTTCCAGCAATGGCATAGTCGATCAAGCTCCTGGATTGACTGGCGGCGTACAGCATTGCGTGATAGTCGTCATATCCGAATGCCCGCTTCGCTTTCGCGAAGGCCCGCCGATACTCCGATAAACGCCCTTGGCGTTCCGATCCCTGCATCAGGTCGAGATAGCCTTGAGCCCCTTTCTTGGCCCACGTCATGAGCTTGGCCGGATTCACGACGATGGAGTTGTGCGAAGCGACCGCTTCTTCCATGGCGAATTTCATGGCCCTGGCGTAGTTTTTGGCATCCGTGTAGTAATGTCCGGCCTGATCTCCGCCAGATCGTTTGAGTTGTGAGATTTCATCTTTGGAATAGACCTTGAGGGTATCCCACGGCTTACTGCCAGCGAGGGAGACAATGGACCGATGCCAGGCGTCACGAATGATGTTTCGCAAGGCAAACGGCGGTGCGTTCACGATGGTCGCCCGGAGAATGCGAGGAAGGACGGTCAACACCGGAGGGAGCTTGTATTCCCCTTCTTCAATGCCTTTGAGCGCCTTGTAGATGTCAGGATGGAATTGCCAGACTTTCTTTTCCCCATTCACAAAGATGGGAATGGTGTGCTGTTCACCGGCCTGTGCTTCGCGTCCCACCGTCGCGAGGTTGTTCGGTTCGCCTTCATACAGTCCTCGGTCCGTGGTCAGGAGATCACGGAAAAGTTTCAGGATTTCGTTCCGGTCGGCTTCTCTGATTGATCGGTGTGTGGCGTCCATCAGGGAGAGATAGGGATTCTTAATGGCTCTGGTCGATCCCTTGAAGGTTTGGACCGGCGTTCCAACTGAGCCAATCTTTCGGCCTGGTCCTCCACGCGGTATTGAAGTGACCAATTCCTCACCTGGCGACACTTCGAGAATCCGCTGCATCGCCACGTACTGTTCATTGTTCGCCTTGATACCTTCGTACTGCTCTTGCGAGAGCCTGCCTTTGTCCACGAGATAGCGGAGGTTCGCATCGGCCCATTGCCGGTAGCGGCTCGCCGCCTCTTTCAGCTTCGCATACCGCGCCTCGTCCTTCTTTAGTTCCGCGAGTCGCGCTTCCGCAACCGACACATCATCCTCTATGCCAGCCCCAATGCCACTGACCCGTTTCTTACCGAGCTGTTCTGATTTCTCGATAGTCCGTTGGGCAATCATGAGACTCGCGACTTCCTGCATGGAGTCTTCCAATGATTTTGACGAGGATTGATCCAATGGCTCCAACAACCACGAGAGTCCACCAGGTGTGGCCCGTTCAAGCCGACTATCCACCATGCCGTGCGAGAAGATATCATCGAGCTTGGCATTGACCCCCATGAACAACCGCGAGAGCAAGGCCGGATCGTCGCCAGGCAAAACCTGCTCTTGGTCCAGGCCACGTTGTTCTCTGGCATACTTCAAGGCTCTCATGAATGGCGCAAGCCGATCCGTCCATGCCGTCGCCATCTGATCGCCGAACGTCAGTTGGAAGCCTGGGCCTCTAGCGGTTCTGGATCCAGTAAGCCATTGCGTCAAGCCAGTTTCAGGAGTCTCCCATTGCACATTGGCCATGATCTTGGCATGGGCCGTATTGCCGTACCACT
>NZ_JBLFBO010000105.1:0-2385 GCF_047338595.1 Nitrospira sp. BLG_1 | reverse complement strand
TATCTTGCTTATTTGGTGAACCGTAGGCGATGTGGCTATCGACGATGATCAAGGTTGGGCGGTCCGTTTCTTTTGTGAATGTCGTGAAGGCTCGTTCAAGCATGTCAAGATCATTGGCATCACCAACTCGGGTGACGTTCCATCCATAACCGATGAATCTGGTGGCCACGTCTTCGCTGAAGGCCCACTCGGTGTGGCCCTCGATCGTGATCTTATTGTTGTCGTAGATCCAGCAGAGGTTGGACAGTTTCAAGTGCGCTGCTAAGGAGGCCGCTTCGGCAGCTACCCCTTCCATCATGCAGCCGTCACCACAGAGGGCGTAGACGTTGTAGTTGAACATGTCGAAACCAGGGCGATTGAAATAGTGCCCTTGCCACTGCGCGGCAATCGCCATCCCAACGCTGGTAGCAATCCCTTGCCCAAGCGGACCGGTTGTTGTCTCTACGCCTGAGGTCCATCGGTATTCTGGATGTCCGGCGCATTTGCTGTTGAGCTGGCGGAAGCGTTTGAGATCGTCCAGTTGTACCGAGAGCTCACCCAGCCGTTCGTACTGGGGATTCACGGCCTTTACTCCGGTCAAGTGCAGCAGTGAGTAGAGCAGCATAGAGGCATGGCCCATCGATAGCACGAACCGATCGCGATTCGGCCAAATCGGGTCGTTCGGATCGAATCGAAGGATTCGCTGCCAGAGACAGTAGGCGACCGGGGCCATGGCCATCGGCGTTCCAGGGTGGCCGGAGTTGGCTTGCTGGACGGCATCCATCGAAAGAGTGCGGATGGTATTGATGCAGGTTTGATCAAGTTGTGGGTTCGTCACCATGGGCCCCCTTTGTCGAACTGTATGTCTAGAGTGGTGTCGTCAATGGTTCTCGCCAGTAATTATGTCGGCCATATCGAGTACCGGCTTGAGTGGCAAGCCGGTGGTGTCGGTAGGTGAGAGCTGTTCACCCCAGCATCATGGACACGGAGTTTGAGTCACGGCTAGTTGGTGGTTATCCATTGTATCGGGGAGTGGAGATCTGAATCGCCGATTCTGCCACCGTTATCAGATTCATGCCGATCATCCCCAATCCCATGACGCATGACATGGCTCGAGGCGAGAAAGGGCATGGTGATCTGTTGGACATGTCCAACAGGATTCAACGTCCTCCTTCGATCGAGGCCTCGTCGGTCATCTCAAAAATCATTTCCTTGGGTGTGGGTGGATAAAGGAGTGTACTTGGTTTGTTGTTGGACATGTCCAACAATCGGCCACCGTAGGTGACTCTTGTATCTGGAGAATCAATTTTGTCGGGAAAGAAATAGCCTGGAGGAAGTCTTCGAACTTCGTGGCTAACGAGGTGTCTGCGGGGTAAGAGGAAGGCCTGGCTGTCCCCCTCTCCGGTCGTAATGTGGAGAGGGGGTGAAGGGTAGGGAATTAGGGGAAAATGATCTGTTCAATTTGGCACTGTCGCGCAGGCACTTCCTCCTGCTTCCCATCTGAAAAATTGACGATCAGGTGGTTTGCTTGTTGTGGGGCGTGCTGCAGATCTACAGTGCCCGATCGATCCTGAAACATGACGATCAAAGACGGCAGCATTGTCGTTGAACTGAGCGTCCGCTTCTTCTGTTCCGGTTTCTCCTTCGACGATGTGACGGGCGATCGCTCAGACCCTCTGAGCTTGGCGGATAAGCCCGACACGGTTGCACGGGTAATCTCCTGATCGCCGGAGCACCACCGTTCGACTTCTTTTGGAAACTCCTTGTGCAGATTCCGCAAATCGTAGAGCGTCTTGGCCGATGAACACTTTCCAGACGCATAGATTTCTTCGATGCAGGCCGGGGGATCGATAAGTGCCAAGTGATTTGTCACCATGGATCGATTCACGCCGAGGAGCTCGGCGATGTGAGCCTGCTTTTCTCCTTCGTCCATCTTCTTCTTGATGAACATCGCCAGCTCACGAGGCTTCAGATCTTCCCGCTGCAAGTTTTCGATCACTTGTTGGTAATCGGTATGTGAGCGATCGATGAAGGCGGGAATCGTCGTTTTCCCGACGGATCTGGAGGCTCTGAGTCGGCGCGCGCCAAAATTCAAGATCCACCGTTTCTGCTCCGTGGGATGGGGGCGAATCGAGATCGGTGTTTTGACTCCATGGATCCTGACGCTCTGTTCAAGTTCTTCCATACTTGCTGCATCGAATTCCTGGCGCGGCTGGTCAGGGTCTTCGTCGATGTCCTTCACCGGAATATGAAGCGGGCGCCCCAAGACTTCAGCCGTCACGGTCCGTTCTCTGGCGATCGGATCCGGTGTCGGTGCGGGAGTCGTCCGATCCAGAGCCGTGAGATCCAATGTCGCGATCAGTGGTTTTTTCATTCCATCACCCCCATCGTATGAGCCACCTTTTG
>NZ_JBLFBO010000069.1:0-10005 GCF_047338595.1 Nitrospira sp. BLG_1 | reverse complement strand
CGGAAAAGACAAATGGCTTGAACATCAACCCGATCTGATAGAGCAGGAGGACCAGCAGAGAAAAGAA
This sequence comes from Nitrospira sp. BLG_1, assembly GCF_047338595.1. Lineage (NCBI taxonomy): Bacteria > Pseudomonadati > Nitrospirota > Nitrospiria > Nitrospirales > Nitrospiraceae > Nitrospira > Nitrospira sp. BLG_1. Next base: position 9,938 of record NZ_JBLFBO010000069.1, on the reverse strand, counting down.
CACCACGGAAAAAATCTGTTGTCGAGTCATGGACGACGCCGCAATTTCATGAAGAGGTCAAGAGTAAATAGCAGATCTGAACCTGTCTGTCACGGGAAGGCTCAGCAGGCTGGCAGGGGTTCGACAACCGAACGCAGTGAGGAGGAAGAAGGGAAGCAGTGGTTTGCTATAGGTCGACTTCTCGCCCGATCAACGCCACCGGCTTGTTGCGATGGGCATTCATGTCACGAACGTTGCCCGGCAACCGCTGAGCTTCTTCAGGCCACCCGGTGACACCCATATCACTCACCCCCTGAAACTTGGCACCCTCCTCCATCAACAACGTGGGGCAATGGACTTCACCGATGAGGATGGCGGTTTTGAGGAGTTGCACCTTCCCCGTCGCAGTCACCGTAGCTTTGATCTTTCCACTGCTGACAAGGGAATCGGCATGGATCGAGCCTTTCACCACGCCGTCTTCGCCGACAATGACCTCTCCTTTCGTGTGCACGTCGCCTTCCAATCGCCCATCAATACGTACCGTGCCGTCGACCCTGATTTCACCCTTCAGCTCAACACCCTTCGCCAACAGCGTAATATTGCCGTCGTCGCCATACCCAGTCTTCTTCATGGAACCTCCCCCGTACAGGCCAATCGCCTCTATAAGAGTACCTGAGGACCTTGGATAGACCTAACGGTTTGTGGAATCCAGCGGGTTGGTTCCACCCTCAATCAGGGGGAGACCCCGAACGTCTCTTTCAACTGTTCCAGAAATCCGCCTCCATGCACCTCACAGTAGACGGTGGGCTCCGTCCCCACGATGAAGAACTCCGTGCGATGCTCCGGACATTGTGCCGTGGCAAGCTGACCGGTGCGCGGATCGATCCGACGCTCGACGATCCCGGAAGGCAGGTCAAAGTCACCGTGCTGGCGTGGGATCAGCCGTACCGCCAATTCACTCCAAATCGGAAGGGCCGCTTGCGCCCCGGTCAGTTTAATCGGACGCTCGTCATCGAACCCTACCCAGACCCCGATCGCAAGATCGGGTGTATAGCCGACAAACCAGGCATCCCGATACCCGTCCGTCGTTCCAGTCTTACCCGCCACCGGCCCCTGCACCCCCATCGCTCTGGCCTTGGCGGCAGTCCCATGATCCACCACGCCTTTCAACAACGAGGTGACCAGAAAGACGCCTTGGGGGCTGGCGGCCTGGCGCCGATCGACCGCCGGACTCCAGATCGTTTCCCCACCGTCCCGTACGAGGTTTGAGATCGCCACGGGATGGACGACGACGCCTCCATTCGCAAGCCCGGTATAGGCAGCCGTAATCTGAAGCAGAGACACCGCGGAGCTCCCCAATGCTAGAGACAGATTGTCCGCCAGCGGTGTCGCAACCCCGAACGCCTGGAGCAAGCTTGTCAGCGACGCCATACCGGTCCGGTGTGCCGTCCGAACAGCAGGGACGTTCAGCGACTGTTCAAGTGCCGTTCGAACGGAGACCTGTCCTCGGTACTGTCGATCGTAATTCTGAGGCGACCAAGAGCCCGTGCCTGATTCCAACGTCAACGGTTCATCCGCCAACAGAGTCGCGGCCGTCAGCCCGGCCTCCCCTTGATCGCGTGCCGCTTCAAATCCGGCCAGATAGACAAACGGTTTGAACAGAGACCCGGCGGATCGACGGGCCTGCACCGCCCGATTAAATTGGCTTGTGCGATAGTCCCGCCCGCCGACCATCGCCAGCACATGGCCATGCTTGACATCCAACACGACGACGGCGCCTTGAAGCGGCGAGTCTCCATCGGCCAGCGAGGGATAGGTCTTTTCGAGCTTAGCCAGTCCATGCTGCAAGGCCTGTGCGGCAAGTTGCTGCGCTCGAGGATCCAGCGTCGAGTAGACTCGGGCGCCCTCAGGAATCTCCTGCCTGATCCCTTCTTCGATTTCTCGAAGGAGATGATCGACGAAGTACGGTGCATCAGTAAGCACATCCTGAGCCAGCACGACCTTCACCGGTCGATTCAGCGAACGCTTCAATGCGTCCTCCGTCAACAGTCCCTCGTCGCGGAGTCGGCGCAAGACCACATTTCTCCGCTTGGTAGCATTCTCGATGTTCTTGACCGGCGAATAGACGTTCGGCCCTTTCACCAACCCCACGATCAAAGCCACCTCTTCGATCGACAGACTTTCCACGGTCTTGCCGAAATATCGATGCGCCGCCTCCCCGACGCCGTAAATGGAGACCGGCCCCGCTTGGCCGAGGTAAATTTCATTGACATAACTTTCGAGGATGTCCTCCTTCCGATACTTGCACTCAAGCGCCACCGCAGCCACGACTTCCCGAATCTTTCGCCCGAACGTGCGCTGTGGAGAGTAAAAGAGGTTCTTCGCGAGCTGCTGGGTCAGGGTACTGCCTCCTTGCACAACGGCACCATGCGTCAGGTTGGTCCAGAGCGCACGGCCGATCGAAATGGGATCAACTCCGATATGGGAAAAAAACCGACGGTCTTCGATCGCTAAGAGCGTGCGAATCAGCGTGGGTGGGACGCGGCTCAAGGGAATCCACTCACGAACCTGTCTGCTTCCCCGACGCATGCCGCTGATCAATGCCGGTTCGAGGGAGACCAGTGCCGCTGGTTGCCCATCGGAGGCCGAGAGCACCTCGGATACAATGCCCTCCGTCAACGTCAATTTCACGACTCGAGCCGGTAACCGGCTTTCCTCTTGGGCATGGAGAAAAATATCGATGGCATCATGGGTCACCGCATATTCACCGGCCACCCGTGGACGGCCATTGACTCGCCGGTATTCCAACCGCTGGAGTCGGTCGAACAAACCGGCATCCTGAGGATGCAATCCAGGCGTGAGAAAAAACGGTGCGCCGTAGATCAGAAGCGGAGGATGTTCGTCGCTTTTCGGCAGCGCCAGACTGCCGGAAAGGAAGAAGCCATAGCCGGCCAAAACCGCCAGGCTGATTCCCAACAAGCAGATGCCCGCCACAAAGAGACGCTTGGTCAATCGAAACAGTCGAGAGGTAAACCGATTTGGCATAGCCACTCAGTGTACCCTGCGGATGGGACAAGAGGAATAGGGGGATTCAAATGATAAGACGGGAAGCCTAACCGACCAGGTCAGCCCGTACACATTGACATTCGGCAGAAGGCATTACGCCCGGGGTGAGACGCTGCACATACGTCGATCGATTGCCTGATCGTGGAGCGAACTAAACGGGGGCCTCTACGGGGCTGACCGGCAGATCCAATATGAATGTAGCCCCCTGTCCTGGTCCATCACTGTGAGCCTGAAGTGTCCCTCCGAGATTCTTGGCAGCAAGCATCGCGCTGTGGAGGCCAATGCCATGCCCATCGGATCTGGTGGTAAAGCGCTGGGTGAAGAGACGCGGAAGATGATCACTTGCGATCCCCATTCCGGTATCGATGACTTCAAACCGGACAAAGCCTGGACGATCCGTTGCTGCACCAACCTGCAGCGTCAATCGGTGAGGCTTGTCCGGTAGCGCTTCCATCGCCTTTTGGGCGTTGCTCACCAAATTCACCAATATTTGCAGCACCTGATGCCGGTCGCAGAGCCCTTCAAGCTCCTTATCGTACCGCTCCACGATCTCATACCCTCGTCGGTCAAGTGTCGGACGATGGATGGCGAGGGCTTGTTCCATCACATGCTGAAAGCATACTGGTTCCCACAGCGGTCGCTCCGATCTGGCCAGGTGGACTTGCCGGTCGACCACCTGGCGGATATGGTCGACATTGCGGCTCAATCCGATGAGTTCTGATTCCACCAGGGCTTGGTTCTGCGTCATCGATTCGGCCAACATCGTCAGATAGGAAGGAATCTGCTTCCCCTGCACATCCTCAGACAAGTAATGGACAAGCTCATGCCGATGTTGTTGTAACAGTGAAGCGAGCAAGGCGATGTCGTCGATCGGGACTCGTTTCAACGCACGCATGGCGACATCGACGGAGATATTGACGCTATTGAGGACATTCCCCACATTATGCAGCACCGTCGAGGCCACATCAGCCATCCCGACCGACCGGGAACGTTCAAGCAGTTTGCGATTCAACTCCTCCCGTTCTACTTGAATCCGCTTCCGCTGTTCGACCTCCTGCGTGAGCGCATCATTCGCCTGTGCTAACTGTTCATTTTGCGCGACCACTTTGGATTGCGATAGCTCAAGCTTGGTAATGGCATCCCGTAGCTGTGCCTTGGCGTGATCTACATCGGTGACGTCGTGACAGGACACAAGGATGCCCCTCACGACGTCTCCTTCCTCGAGAATCGGCATACTGGTCACAGACAGCGTATGGAGTGCACCGACCGGAGGACGAAACCCGAGCCGGACGCCCTGCTGAAGTGTCTTGTACTCAATGGCTCGTTCCCATGGATACTCCAGCACAGTGGAACGTGGACCGTCAGGATCCGGCTCCCAGTGAAACCGAGAGAGAGAACGGCCCAGGATGGAGGCGAGCGGTTGATGGGCTAATCGACAGAACGCCTCATTAGCCAAAACGATGGACCCTGACCGATCTACCAGAGCCACACTGTCGGTGAGGCTATCAAGGGCGCCTTTCACCCGGGGAGGAATGACCTCTGATGGATCCACATAACGGAGTATCCGCGTCATGACGGCAAGTGCGCCGATAAACGTCAGCACGGCAACCACGGCCACAAAGCGAGGCCACGCACCAGTCAACCACCTCTCCTCCGGAGAGAGATGGGTCGGCTTGAATGAGATCTGTAACATGGCCCAGGGTGAGGAGGCCTTGTGAATGGGAACCTGCATGTGAGTCATGGTGGACTGCCGCACAGGAGGTTCAATCCAATATCGCTCGTGATCACCGACGACCACCAGCCGTTCACCACCGATCACCTGAATAGCCATGGACTGAATAGCTGTATCACGAGCCACCAACGCCCTCAGAGCTCCCTCAAGAGCCGACTGTTGGCCTGAAGCGGCGAGGATCGCGTACTCGATGGCGAGAGATTCCGACAGGGTCTTTCGCGCGGCAAAAACGTGGGTTCTTTTGTCGGAGTCTAGGTCGACCAACGTTGCTCCGATTACCAGCGCACCAATCGTGATCCCGACCAGACAGAGACTGATCACGAGACTAGGGGAAAACCGATTCATAGCCTTCTTGTCGCCGGTTGATCAAGCCGTCCGCTTGAGGGGAGGTGCCTTGTCAAGCACCTGGTTCAACCCCTTGAACTCCGCCGCTTCTTGTTGCTGCGCCCTGGTAGCTTCGTCACGCCGGTGTTTGCGCTCATTGCGGGTAAGTTTCACCACGGGGAGTGGATCGAAGTGTTGCCAGGCCGGCATGGTGGCCAGCATGCTTGCCAAGATCGCCCCACTGCGCAGCGCCCACGCCACAAAGCCCACGGACAAGGTGGTGCCGGTCACCGCCGCAACCCGTGCCATGAGCTCGTGGCGTTCCTGCGAGACGTTCACAGCCTGCTCCAGTGAAACCGCCATCTCATCAAGCTTGGCCATGAGCAGGTCACTCACAGATGGTGTGGTCTCCGGAGGCTCCGGCTCTAGTGTCGGAGCGGGCTCCACAGGTAACACGCTGTACAGTGGACGCCCCTGGTCATCGTTGACAAAGAAGAGCGGCCGGTCCTTTGCATCTTCCTCAGTCTTACGCGGCTCCTCAGGCACCCGCTCTACGGGACGTTCTGACGGCGGCACGAGGGTCAGTGGCACTACGTTCACGGGTGGCCCCACCATCGGCGGCACCGTGGGCCCGGGTGGAACTGTGGTTGGATCTGAGACAGTCACCGGTTCATCCGCTGGAGGCGCCCCTGGTCCGGAAGTCGGCCCACCGGAGGAAGGCGGAGGAATGGGCGTCAACAGAATCGGTGGAACAACCGGAGGCGGGGCCACACTTTCCACTACATCTGTTACGGTCACCTGGACGGTCTGTGTCGTACTCGCCCCTTGGCTATCGACGACTTGAACTTGGACCACATACACATTATCGCCGTTCGCGTCCGTCGCCACTTCGAAATCCGGTGGCGCCGTGAATCTCAACGCACCCGTGGCTGCATTGATCGTGAACAAGGCCTGATCCACACCCCCACTGATGCTGTAGGAGAGGGCCTGCGCCGGCAGATCCACATCTGCCCCCGTGACAACCGTCACCGCACTGACGTTCTCCCCAACCGAGATGGCCGCAGTCGCACCACCGCCACTGCTCGTAATCGTGGGGGCATCATTGACAGGGGTGATCGTCAGCGTCACAGTCGTGAGCCCCAGCGAGCCTCCAGCCGCATCGTTCACGGTGAAGGTGAAACTGTCGCTTGTCGTTTCGGAGCCATCGTGAACGTAGAGCAGCCGATTCGCCGCAATGTCGGCTTGGGTAAAGGCGGTGGCATTCACTCCGGGTGCAGTCGTCAGTTCCAATCGCCCATAGAGTGGACCAGTGCCGATCGTGTAGGTCAGTTGGGCCGCAGCCTGTTCGACATCGGTCACGGCCAGTTCACTCGCATCGATGGTATCCGTCCCGCCTTCGGCGACGGTGCTGCCGGTGTTCGTGGAAAGAAGCGGCGCATCATTGACCGGCGTCACGGTGACACTGATTACTTGGGTCGTGGTATTGCCCGCGTCGTCGGTGATCGTCACGGTGAAGCTGTCGCTGCCGTTGTAATCCGCGTTGGGGGTGTAGCTCCACAGCCCGGTCGCTGGATCAATACTCGCCGTTCCGTTTGTGGCGACTCCGGTCACCGTAAATACGGTGCCATCACTCAACCCATCGTTGTCGGTCGCCGTTAAGGTCCCCGTGAGCGTCGTGTCTTCGTTACCCGTCCCGCTGGTGCCCCCCGTCACCACCGTTGGATCATCTACGGCAGTGACCGTCACGGTCACCGTCGCGGTCTCCGTGACCCCTCCACTGGTAATGGTGTAGGTAAAGCTGTCGGTCCCGTTGAAGTTCGCGTTGGGTGTATAGGTTACGGTCCCGTTCGCCAGAAACGCCACCGTCCCGTTTGCCCCCTGCGTCACGCTCGTCAGCACCGAGGTTCCCTCAAAGCTGTCGGCCGTGGCCCCGTTCGTCCCCGTCAGTACGTTCGCACTGATCGCCGTGTCTTCGGTCGTCGTCAGGCTATCGTCCGTGATGTCGACAACGGCCGTCACCGTCACACTGATCACTTGCGTCGTGGTATTGCCCGCGTCGTCGGTGATTGTCACGGTGAAGCTGTCACTGCCGTTGAAGTCCGCATTCGGCGTATAGCTCCACAAGCCTGTGCTCGGATCGATGCTCGCGGTCCCATTGCTCGCCGCTCCTGTCACAGTAAACACCGTGCCGTCGCTCAAACCCTCGACATCCGTCGCTGTCAGAGTCCCCGTCACGATTGTGTCCTCGTTACCCGTCCCGCTCGTGCCCCCCGTCACCACCGTCGCGTCATCCACCGCCGTCACGGTGATGGCCACGGTATCGATGTCACTCACGCTATTACTGTCAGTGCTCGTCACCGTCAGCGTGTCACTCCCATTGAAGTTCAGGGTGCCTTGATAGGTCAGCGTCGCTAACACCGCGTTGATGTCGGCTTGGCTCCCCATGAGCGTCAGGGTGTTGGACCCATTAGCACCCGCACTGATGCTGGCCGTTCCACTCAGAGTCACATTCAATGTTCCGTTGCTCACTGCTAGCTGGACGCTGCTCAGATTGCCGTCCGCGTCGGTGACCGACAGCCCGCTGATCACCAATGGAGTGTCCTCATTCACGCTTTGCGCCCCTGGTACCGTATTCACCGGTGCGTCATTGACCGCTTGGATATAAACGAGTTTGGTCTGCGGCGTGGCAGCGCCGCCATCCCCATCGGTCAGGTCAAACGCGATCTGCCTGGTCGCCGTCGACGGATCATCACTCACATTGCTGAATTGAATACTGCGATAGACCTCTTGGACTGCCGAAGGAGTAGCACTCGTATTGAAAGTGATGACCAACGGATCCGACCCACTGGTGCCCCCGCTCACCGTCCCAATCACTGTGCCGCCGTAGGTCACGTTGTTGCCCGACAGGCCCACCTGCCCAGGGCCAGTACCGAAGTTCCCTACGATCAATCGATCGTCAGCCGTCCCATTGGCCGAGATCGACACCATGAGGATCCCACCGTCAAAGTCGGCAGAGTCAGGATCAACAATCGTGCCCGTCGCATCGACCACTTGCGGTGAGCCATTTTCGACAAAGGTGACATCCGGTGCGACGGGAGTCAGCACTGGCGCATCGTTCGTGGCAATTATGGTGAGAGTCGTGCTCCCAGTAGCCGTCAGCGCCCCACCTGTGCCTTGACCACCGCTGTTGCCATCGTTGAACGTCCAGTCAATCTGGACCGTGGATGGTGGGGTATCGCTGCTGTTACCGTACGCAATCTGCTGCATCGCCTGGTTGACCAACGCATTCGTGGCATTCGGACCAAACACGAGGATGAGCGTCCCATTTGCATTCTGCAGCACCCCACCGATAGTAATGCCGTTCACGATCAACGCCCCTTCATCGATAAGGGGGCTGAGTGTGCCCGTGGCACTGAACACATCCTCGGCGTTCGTCCCACCGTTGCGGACCAGGGTCAACGTGGAGCCGTTGAAATTGTCGGCCACTGACAGTTCAGGGTCAGTAAGCTGCACATCCGCATCCAGCACAACCGGTGAGCCACCCTCCGTATAGGTCGGGGTATCAGCCAGATTACTGAATGTCGGGGCTTCGTTGACATTCGTAAGGTTGATCGTGAGTGTCTGATCGTGAGTCAGCCCACCGGCATCCGTCGTCCGCACCATGATCGTGTGACTGGTCGCACTCTCGTAATCCAACAGAGTCCCATCCGCCACCGTGATTTGCCCCGTGTTCGCATCGATCGTGAAGCGGCCGCCGGCAGAATCAAGGAGAGAATAGGTGTGCGTGTCGCCTGCATCAGGATCGGTGGTACTGGCCGTCCCCACGACCGTGCCGTTCGCCGCGTTCTCAGATACCGTATTACTGCTTAAGCTGATATTGGTCGGCATCTCGTTACTGTTGGTCAGATTGATCGTAAAGGTCTCGTCATAGGTGAGACCAGCGTTGTCCGTCACTCGTACCGTCACGCTGTGATTCGTCGTCGCCTCATAGTTCAACAGACTCCCATCGGCCACGGTGATTTGGCCGGTACTGCTGTTGATCGCAAACCGCCCGCCTGCACTATCGGTGAAGCTGTAGGTCAGCGTGTCCCCAGCATCAACGTCGTTCCCCGTGACGATACCGATAACCGTGCCGTTCGCGGCATTCTCAACCACGGTGTTTGAAGAGAGGACGAGATCATCCGGGGCATCGTTGGCGTCGATCAGGTTGATCGTGAAGGTCTTCTCGTAGGTCAGCCCGCCACTGTCCGTCACTCGGACCGTCACGTCATGCGTTGGAGCCACCTCATAGTGCAGCAGCGAGCCATCAGCCACGGTGATCTGACCGGTTGTGGCATCGATCGCGAAGCGCCCGCCGGCGTCGTCAGTCAGCTGATAGGTATGGGAGTCGCCCGCATCGGGATCGGTGGTACTGGCTGTCCCCACGACCGTCCCGTTCACGGCATGCTCCACCACGTTGCTGGAAGAGAGCGTCAGATCCGTCGGCGTTTCATTGACGTTGGTCAGATTGATCGTGAAGGTCTCGTCGTAGGTCAGCCCCCCGCTGTCCGTCACCCGCACCGTCACGCTATGGCTGGTCGCCGCCTCATAGTTCAGCAGACTGCTGTTCGCCACCGTAATCACGCCCGTGCTGCTGTTGATCGCAAACCGCCCGCCCGCACTATCCGTAAAGCTATAGGTCTTCGTATCGCCGCTGTCCGGATCTGTCCCGCTCACCGTCCCCACCGTCGTCCCGTTCGCCGCGTTCTCCGCCACCGTGTTTGCCGAGAGACTCAGATCGGTCGGTGCATCGTTGACGGCGGTGACATCGACCGTGACGGTATTGGGGGCGGCATCG
>NZ_JBLFBO010000030.1:0-35650 GCF_047338595.1 Nitrospira sp. BLG_1 | reverse complement strand
CTCCAGACCTCAGATCATAGGGTGAAGACGTCCACTTTTTCGAGCTTACCTCAATAGAACAGATCCTCACGGAAGCGGCCCGCCTCGGCTTCCCGCTTCAGGTCCCGGTTCGTCGCGGCGACGATCCGCACGTTCACCTTGCGTGTCTTGGTTTCCCCGACGCGTTCGAACTCTCCTTCCTGGAGCACACGCAGTAATTTGGCTTGCATCGGGAGCGGCACTTCACCGATCTCGTCGAGAAAGAGGGTGCCATGATCGGCCATTTCGAAACGGCCCGGGCGATCGGCCAGCGCTCCGGTAAAGGCGCCTTTCACGTGACCAAAAAATTCGCTCTCGAACAACGTATCCGGGACGGCACTACAGTTCACTTTGATCAAGGCTCGGTCTTTGCGCGGGCTCCGGTCATGAATCGCGCGCGCGACCAGTTCCTTGCCGGTTCCGCTCTCGCCGGTAATCAAGACTGCCGCATCAGTCGGAGCGACCAACTCCACTTGGCGCAGAACATGCTGCAGCGCCTGACTCTCGCCGACGAATTCTCCCATCCCCAGGGCTGCTGTGACTTCCTCGCGCAGATAGAGGTTCTCTTCTTCCAAGCGGGCACGAAGGAGATCGATCTCTTCATACGCTTTGGCGTTCGCAATGCTCACCGCCGCGTAATCTGCGAAGATCCGCAACCACTCGAAGGCTTCCTCGTTGAGCAAGCCCCGGTCGAAGAGCCCCAGGACTCCGAGAATCTCGCCCCGGTAGGTCAAGGGCTGCGCGGCGAAGGTCCTCACTCCCTCGCGTGTAAACCAAGCCGGGCGCGCCATCCACTCTTCGCTGCCTTGCAGTCCGGCCAGCCAGAGCGGCTCCCCCGTCGCAGCCACGCGCCCGATTTTGCGTTCGCCTAGTGGAAACCGGTGAAAATCGCCGTCGAGGCGGCTGTAGTCGGCTTGCGGGTCACCGGGAATGCCAGCACTAGCGACGAGGTGCAGTGATCGTTCACCCGTAGGAAGATCCTTTCGGCTTCGGCACAGGTCGCAGATCGCATCCGGTTCGACCAACCAGATGCGTGTCAGAACGGTATTCGGACATTGGGCGATGCCGTCGGTAATAGATCGCAGGACATCACACAGCCCGCGGTGACGCGCGGTGGTCACCATCACCTGGGGAAGCTGTTTGGGATTCATAGGACTCAAGCTACGAGATTTCGATATGAAATACAACGAACAATCGTAGATTACGAATACTCGTACCGATCTATTTTGTAAATGAATTAACAAACGATCGTACTATCAATGATTTAGAGATTCATGCACTAAGGCACAGTTACTGCTGAATAGGATGATCAATCGCGTACTTGAAGCGCGGGCAACCCACACCGTTGAAGGAGGTATCATGACTCGCATCGCACAACTCGATCCGCAGACAGCCACCGGCCCAGCCAAGACGCTCTTCGAGGGAGTCCAAAAGAAGTTAGGCGTGGTCCCGAATCTGATTCGCGTCTTGGGCAACGCTCCGGCTGCGCTCCAAGGTTACCTCGGCTTCAGCGCCGCCCTTGGGGACGGAAGCTTTTCTCCGAAGCTCCGCGAACAGATTGCGCTCACCGTCGCCGAGACCAATCGCTGCGCCTATTGCCTCAGCGCCCATTCGTTCATCGGCGGTAAGCTGGGCTTGACGCAGCAGGACCTCGCCGATGCCAGGACGGCTGCGGCAGTGGATCCTCGCACTGACGCCATCTTGAAATTGGCACAGAGTATTGTGGTGCAACGCGGAGAACTTGGGGCGGCAGGACTCGATCAGGCGCGCCAGGCCGGGCTGACCGACGGAGACATCGTCGAGACCGTGGCGCATGTCGCGCTGAATATTTTCAGCAATTACATCAACCACATCGCCGGGACCGTCATTGACTTTCCGGAGGTCTCACTCACCAGCGGGTGCGCTGCCTCGTCCTGCGCCTGCGGGTAGAAGCGAGACGTTCAGGGAGTGTTAAGAGACAACATTTTGTTCGCTGAGATGTTGAGAACGGAGGAAGCAATGAAAACAGCAATCGTCATATTGTCCGATCCCAAGAGCGGCGCCGAAGAAGCGCTGGGACGCGTGTTCAATGCGCTCGCCCTAGCCGCTGAATCCAAGCAGAAAGGCGAGGACGTCGCCGTGGTGTTCAATGGGCCAGGCACCAGATGGCCGGCGGAGCTGACCAAGCTGACGCACCCGGCCCATGCGCTCTATCAATCCGTACGCGATGTGGTCCAGGGTGCCTCGTGCGCCTGCGCGGAGGTGTTCGGGGCGACGGAGAGCGTGAAGTCGTGTGGAGTGGCGAGCGTGAACGACAACGCGTTGCCGGGAACGTCAGGCCTCTTGAGCCTCAGGCGGTACTTGGCAGACGGCTGGAGCGTGGTGGTGTTTTGATCGACCGAGCAGGGGTGGAGGGGAGACGGTCTCAGTCTGCCTTCCCCCCACGGAGGCCAATACGATGGCGATGAAATATCTGCAGGTGGCAATGACCGAGTCGGTCCGCCTGGCGCAGCAACGGTACTACGGACATGCGCCGATGTTCAGCGATGTTCCTGACCGCGATCCGCTCGGCGAGGCTGAAGCTCGCTTTATTGGCGATCGAGACAGTTTCTATCTGGGATCGGTCGGTGAAACCGGTTGGCCCTATGTCCAGCACCGGGGCGGGCCGAAAGGCTTTCTGAAAGTTCTGGATCCCGCCACACTTGCATTCGCCGATTATCGGGGGAACCGGCAACTGCTGAGCACGGGGAATTTCCACATGAACGACCGGGTAGCCTTGTTTCTCATGGACTATAAGAATCAGGCACGGTTGAAAATCCTCGGTCATGCGCGAGTAGAAGATGTCCGGGAGAATGCGGCTCTCGCTGAGCGGCTCGCGCAGGGGGATAGGCGGAACAAGGTCGAGCGGGTCGTCACCATCGAGGTGGTGTCCTACGACTGGAACTGTCCGAAGTACATCACTCCGCGCTATTCCCTCGACGAGGTGGAGGAGGCCATGGCCCCGTTGAAAACCCGCATTGCCGAGTTGGAAGCGCAGCTCGGCTCGGTTAGAGCGTAGAAGAGCGGTGGATGCGATCGAGCTTCCGTCGCTGCCGACATAGAGGAGACAGGACTTATGCAACGTATTTCACGTCGAAGGTTTTTGAAGCTCACGACTGTCACGGGTGGCGCGTTCGCGTTCGGGGGCTTGACCGACTTACTCCAGTTCTCAAGGTCAGGAGCTATCGCCCATGCCTCAGAACCGATCAAGGTCGGGATCATCGATCCGCTTTCCGGTCCATATAGCACATCCTCCATTCACGACGTACACGGCGCAACGGTGGCAGTGGAACACTTCAACAAGAGCGGCGGGGTGCTGGGGAGACCGGTGAGACTTGTGGGGGCCGACGATGCCTCGAATGTCCGGACCGGGCTCACAGCTGCTGCCAAACTCATCAAAGAAGACCGAGTGGACTTCTTGATGGGGACCTTAAACGGAGAGGTCGCCCTTGCAGTGGCCGATCTCGCGAAAGCGGAACACCTGCCCTTCATGGTGACGGGGGCGCATGTCCCGGAGTTGACGGGAGTCGGCTGCAACTCGCACACCTTCGTGTTCATGCCGAACGCTCGGATGTTATCCAAAGCCGTCACGCCCCATCTCGTGAAGGCCTATGGGAATCGTTGGTTTATGGTCACAGCCGAGACGATGGATGGCCGCGCGGCAGAACAGGCCATGACCGCTGCGCTCTTGGACGAGGGTGGCGACGTGCTCGGCTCGGTCGGGACACCCTTCGGGACCACCGACTTCATAAGCGCGATGGCCCAGGCCAAGACGGCGAAACCGAGTGCCGTGATTCTGAATCTCTACGGTTGGGATCTCGTTCATGCCCTGAAGGCCTACAGCAGACTTGAGCTGGCCAAAGAACAGATCGGTGTCGGTGGGATGGTCAGCGGCGAACAGATTGGGCGCCCGCTTGGCTACGCCGACCATGCCGGCATCTGGGGGTTGATCTGGGATCCGAAAATCAACACGGATAGCTCCAAGCGGTTCATTCAAGGCGTCATCGATAAGTACAACCACACCCCGACCTCCCGCTGCTACCACGGCTATACGGCCATGACGCAAATCTTGGAGGCAGTCCAACGGGCCGGTACGACTGAGACAGGAGCTGTGAGCAAGGCGCTCGAAGGACATGCCTTCGACGGGTTGAAGGAAGGGCGCTCCTACTTCCGTGCGTCGGACCACCAGCATGTGCAGGACCTGCTGGTTGGAAAGGCCTATGGCAAGGAGCTGGGGCTGGGTCACTACCAACTATTAGCTACGGTCCCGGGCGATGCGGTTGCGAGCACGCCCAATCAGTCTCAATGTCGGCTTTCGTAAGCGCTCACGATGGCCATGTGCCGGGACCACAAAGGAGGATCGAACATGAACACGTTACCATCACGACAGAATCAACTGCGAAACCCCCTGAGGTTCTTCAGTGAATTGTTGGACCAGCCGGCCTGGGTTGCGGGCTGGGTCTTTACCTTGATGGTGATCAATATGGCCAGCCTCGCATTCTGGAGCGAACCGCTAGCCAAACTCATCCTGGTCGTCTTCATGCTGTCGGCCATGCTGATGATGGGGCTCTATGCGGTATTCGGTTTCGCACGGATCCTCGGCGTGGGACACGTATTCTGGATTCCCTTGCTGGGGTATCTCATCATTCAACTTCAACAGATCGAAGGACTGTTCGCCGGTTATCTCCTCGTGCTGTCTCTCGCCATCGGCGTCTCGTTGCTCTTCGATATCCGCGATGTGTGGATCTATTGGTCATCCAAACGGGCGCAGCGCTTAGGTGTTGCTTGACGCCATTTCGAGAAAGGAGTGTTGTGATCATGACACAGGCTTCGAGGGCCATCTTGGGACATATGACTTATGGGCAAGGCAGCGAGAACGTGCTGCTGTTGCATCATTGGATGGGTGATGCAGGAAGTTACGATCCGCTGATTCCTTACCTCAACCAGGACCGCTACTCCTATGTGTTCGCGGATCTGCGAGGCTATGGCATGTCGCGACATCTTGCCGGCGCCTACACCGTAGACGAGGTGGCGGCGGATGCGTTTCGTCTCGCCGACAGTCTTGGGTGGACGGAGTTCCATGTGATCGGCCATTCCATGTCCGGCATGGTGATGCAACGCATGATCCTCGATGACTGGCTCTCCGGTAGGAAGCGGATCAAGAGTGCTGTCGGCATTACGCCGGTATCAGCGGATGGGTACCCCGCCGACGAGGGAACCAAGAAATTTCTCTGGGACTTGATTCACCAACGTGAACTGACGGAACAGGGGCTCCTGATGCTGACGGGGCAACGACTTTCACCTGTTTGGGCGCACTCGCGAGCAACCCGGCATCTCCGGATGTCTACAAAGGAAGCCGTCCAGGGCTATTACCGGATGTGGTTGGAAACAGACTTTTCTCAGGAAGTCCTCGGCGCCAAGGTCGGCACGCCGGTGCTGGTGATCGGCGGGCGTCAGGATCTTCCTGGTTTCCAAGAGGAGCACCTGAGAAAGACGTTGGGGACCTGGTTCGAGAATGCGGAGTTCACCTTCATCACAGATGCCGGTCACTTTCCGATGGACGAGACGCCGGTCTATCTTGCCAGCATTCTCGAACGTTTTCTTGACGCCCATCGCGGTACTTGCCATGACGGACAGGCGCAGAGGTCTAAGGACTCGGTCCTCAACGCGGTGTAGTGGTCCATCGTTCATCATTCACCAAGGTATCGAGTTGCCTCTTGACTGAGGCCCTGTTCATGGGAGGTCATCAATGGAAGAGTCGAATCACCCCGTCGCGCTCATCGTGGGAGGAACCAGTGGTATAGGGTTCGCCACGGCGAAGCGCTTGTTGGAACGTCACATCCCTGTCGCGATCATCGGCAAGTCTCGAGGAAAACTGGAAACGGCAGTGCACGAGTTGTCGGCGCTTGGAACCGTCGAAGCATTCTCCGCCGACTTATACGCGCCGGATGATGTCCAGCGTATTCTTGCCTTTGCCGAGAACCACAGTCGCCATATCAAATACTTAGTGAATGCGGCGGGGTACTTCAAACCTACACCGTTTTGCGATCACACCTCCGAGGACTACGACAGGTATCTGAATCTGAATCGATCCCTCTTCTTCATTTCGCAGGCCGTCGCCAAGAACATGGCCGCCAACGGCGGTGGTTCGATCGTGCATATCGGGTCGATGTGGGCGCGACAAGCCGTCAAAGCGACGCCGTCCTCTGCCTATTCGATGGCGAAGGCAGGCCTGCATGCGCTCACACAACATATGGCCATGGAGTTGGCGGACCACAACATCCGTGTCAATGCGGTATCACCGGCCGTAGTACACACTCCGATTTACCAGACCTTCATCGAGCCCAGTAAAGTGGACGAGACATTAGCCTCCTTCAACGGGTTTCACCCCATCGGCCGGATTGGGACTCCGGACGACGTGGCCCGAGTCATCCAATTCTTACTGAGCGACGATGCTGCGTGGGTGACCGGTGCTATTTGGGATGTCGATGGTGGGGTGATGGCAGGACGCAACTGATCAGCGGCGGGAAAGGAGAAGCCAGCTAGAAATCAGAACCGGCACTGGACTCCTCAGTTCCTTACCGTTTGTTCAACAACGGACCACGACCCCTCCCTCTCTTCACTATGGTTGCAATCGTGCACGGTTTGCGTATCGCCCCAGCTGTGTCACGAAGGGGAAGCGGAGCATCATGAACAAGTTCAGACAGACCGGTGGACCAAGATGCTCCAAGCCGATCTTCATGCCGGTCTGTCCTAAAGTCGGTTGTGGGCAATAGGTTCCGAATAGGCGATCCCACCAGGGCACGTTGAATCCGTAGTTGCTGTTGGTCTCTCGTACATCCGTCGAATGGTGAATCCGATGCATATCCGGCGTGACGATGAACCATCGAAGCACTCGATCAAGGGCGACAGGCATCCGCACATTGCTGTGGTTGAAGAGGGCCGTACTGTTGAGGACGATCTCGAAGATGACGACCGCCAGCGGTGCCACCCCCAGCATCAGGACCGACAGGGCTTTCACTCCCGTCGAGATGATGATCTCCACAGGGTGAAAACGCACGCCGCTGGTGACATCCAGGTCCAGGTCGGAGTGATGCATCATATGGAAGCGCCACAAGATCGGCACGTCATGGAAGACTTGATGTTGCCAATAGATGATGAAATCGAGTGCGACAATCGCCAGGGCGAGTTCGAGCCAGGCTGGCCCTTCGACCCAGTTCAAGAGTCCCCAATGACGGTCCTGCGCCATTGCCGCCGTCGCCACGACGCCGCCCATGAACAGCAGGCGGGCCAGGACGGTGTTCAAGACCACGATGGTCAGGTTGCCGCCCCAACGACAGAGCTTCGACGCCGTCAGCTTACGCCGCGGCGCCAACAGTTCCCACGTCGCCATCACACCAAGGACGGATACGTACGATCCAATCCGAATGAGATCTACGGACTCCATCGGCTTTCCCTCCTCCCGATCACACTCCGCTCACAAGGCGATGATACTCCTCTTTTGGAGAGTCAGAGGCACGAAAATCTGAATGGATTCGGGCGGGCGGAATTCCCCGAATCAAGAGAGCCGATCGCTCGACTCTTTTTCCGAACTGTAAGCTGCCTCACAGCGAAGTTTCGGCTCGATCGGTAGGATGTGAGCGTGCCACTGTGCCCTGAATCCACACTCGGTCGGGAATATGATGTTCTCGCATTGTAGAAAGGAGGGTACTCGTTGGGGATGTGGTGACGTACAGTTGGACGGAAAGCAAGTTCACGAGTCAGCACGAGAGCCGTATCAGCGAAACACTTTTTACAGGAGAATCATATGAACGCAAAGACAAAGAAGAACGCCGTGATCCATTCAGCTTTGTTGGTTGCCTTGAGTTTCGCCGGTGCCCAGGTGGCAAACGCCGAGCCCAAGGTTCCACAACTGCCGGCTGGATGGGAAGCCTGCGGAGGGGTTGCCAAGGCCGGGATGAACGACTGCGCCGTGAGAACCAGTCTCCATGCCTGTGCGGGCATGGCCAAGAGCGACAATGAGGCGGATTCGTATGTGTTTCTGCCGAAAGGGTTGTGCACCAAGATTGCGAAAGGCACTGTGCTGTCCGTCACGAAAGAAGACATGGCCAAGATGAAAGAAGAAATGAAGAAGATGTAGGACGATCCGTCATGTCGGTTCAACAGCCCCTCCCGATCCCGGCTCAGGCCGGGATCGGACTGCGGTCACACCATTATCGAGAAATCCTGGAGGAGCCGCCTCCAGTCGCCTGGATGGAGGCCCACCCGGAGAACTACTTCGGTGAAGGGGGCGCACCCCTTCGCATCCTTGAGCGGATCAGAGGCAGCTACCCGTTGAGTTTTCACGGAGTCGGGCTCTCATTGGGTTCCACGGATCCGATCGACTCGACCCATCTTCGTAAACTGAAGGCATTATTGGATCGCTTCCAACCGACCTTCGTCTCGGAGCATCTGTCGTGGAGTTCGGTCGATGGTCGCTTCTTCAACGATTTGTTGCCGCTCCCGTATACGGAAGAAAGCTTGGACCTCGTGTGTGCCAAGATCGATGAAATCCAGACGGAGCTGCAAAGGTCCATGCTCATCGAAAATGTCACCCGGTATCTGACCTGGCGGGATTCGACAATTCCGGAGGGTGAGTTCATGGCTGAAGTCGTGAGGCGAACCGGCTGCGGGATTTTGCTGGATCTCAACAATGTCTATGTCAATGCTGTGAATTTCCACCTGGACCCGGTGAAGTTTCTCGACGCGATTCCGCCTGATGCCGTGCAAGAGATCCATCTGGCGGGTTTCGATCGCATCGGAAGATGGCTGGTCGATACGCACGGCCAGCCTGTCTATCCGGAAGTCTGGAGTCTGTACGAATGGGCTCTTCACCACTTTGGCCCACGACCAACATTGATCGAATGGGATACCAACCTCCCGCCGCTGGCCGTGTTGGTGGAGCAAGCCACCCACGCCGATGCCATGCTCGGAGCCCGTCATGCCACGACTGTATGAACTCCAGCGCGCGTTCGCCTCTGCGATTGTTGAAGGGAACAGCCTGCCGTCCGTCACCTCGATGCAGGGTGGGCCATCCTGGCGAAGCCTGGCCCTCTATCGTCGATTGATTCGAAACAACTATACGCAGGCATTGACGATCACCTACCCGGTGCTCCATCGCTTGATCGGCGGTCACTATTTCGGCGTGTTCGCACGCGGGTATATCAAGCGGTATCCCTCGACGAGCGGCGATCTGTTTGCGTATGGGCAGCATTTCCCGCTCTTCCTCCGTCAACTTGAAAGCCCTCGTCTGCTTATCGAACTGGCTCGTTTGGAATGGGCCTGTCACGAACTGCATCAAGCTGCCGACAGCCCGCTTCCTTCTCAAGAGTGGGGGAAGACCCTTGCCACGGTCGATCCCTCCTCTGTGACGTTCCGCCTGAATCAGGCCGTGCGGCTGCTGCGATGCGCGCTGCCGGTCCATCGAGTCTGGCACGCGCTCCAACCAGAAGTTGGTGGAAAGGAGATCGACGACGTGTGTCTGTCTCCTGAGGAGGGGGGTCTCCTGGTGACGAGAGCCGGTGGAAGGATTCATGTCAGGAGCCTCTCGCCCAAACAGTGGTGGCTGCTCCAGGCCGTGCGCGATGGAAAAACCGTGGCGGAAGTTGAGTGCATGGCGAGAGAGTTCACACCTGAAATCGACTTTGCCCAATTTATGACCGGCCTGTCCGGTGCCACCACAGGCCCGGTATTCTCACTCGAGGTGCAGTCATGATTCACAAGAAGGGATGGTTGACCGTGGTGCTCGATCACGCAGTGGCCTGGTACGGTCGAGTCGTCTGGGGCTTGGAGGCCTTGTTACCCCTCTTTGACTTGTCGGTCCGTCTGTACCTCGCGCATATCTTCTGGACGGGCGGGATGGTGAAGCTCTCCAGTTGGATATCGACGGTGGTGCTCTTCACCATGGTCTACGATGTGCCGTTGTTGCCGCCAGAGATGGCCGCCTACGTGGCTACCGCCGTCGAATTGGGCGGCTCGTTCCTGTTGGCGATCGGCCTGGCCGGTCGGTGGGCGGCCCTCTCGCTGTTCGGACTCAATATCGTCGCCTCGATCTCATACGGACAAGTATCCGATGCGGCGCTTCAAGAAGCGTTCTATGTGGGAATGCTGTTCTTATATTTCGTCCTGCACGGGCCGGGGCTACTCTCCGCCGACACTCTGTTAAGCCACCTCATTCAACGCAGACAGTCGAAGAGCGATGCTAAGCCCACTCTTTCCGCTCACACAGCCTCTCACAGTGTCTCGAATGCCTCGGATGCAGAGATGAAGGCAGGCTTGCCATGGAGAGGATAACCGAGCAGGCTGTGCGTGGAACGTGAAAGAGGATCCCGCGCATTCAACTCGGCCAGCGAGCGAGGCTCAGCTCAAGTAGTTCCGTGGAAGGCAACTCATGGGTCTAGAAGAGTTCCTTCGGACCGAATGTCGCCTGGGACCGAAGGACAGCCGTTTTTAAATCCTTCTGAGACCTGCTTCCGTTTCCGGCGCACAGGTCTTATCCAGCAGAAAATACACCGGGCAGAACCCTGTGAAGGCGCTCTGAATCAGGGTGATGCCGATCACGCTTGGTAGGAGTAACCAAGCAGGGTGCACGCTATAACCCAACGCGATGCCAAGGGTGATGACCGCCCCGACGATACCATCATGGATTCGTCTCTTGGTGTTGTTCATGATCCATCCTCCCTTGAAGTTCACAGAATAGAATCGACTCAATTTGACGGGCAACTAAAATCTTACCAGCCCTGTGTCTCTGAAGAAACAGGAAGAATCGATTTGGCTTTCCGCTCAGTCGACCTTGCGCTTGAGCACGATGTCTTCGTACTGTGCGTCCGCCGATTCTCCGATATTGTCGGTATCGGTCATCTAGATGGAATTGGAACCTCGCGCTCAACACGGGCCGCAACAGATACCAGTTAGCCCGGTTGAGGGGCATCCATTCGCTGTATCGATCTCGTTTCCAACACCATCGACCGGGTGATTTGCCAGCTCGACAAAGGTGGAGGGTGCGTCTCCCCAGGGAGGTCAAGAGACGCCCTACCGAGGTGGGCGCCACGGTAGTCCTCCGTCCCGCGGCTGAATATCGATACTTCAACCGCATTCAGACCTGCACAAGAACACGGTGCGTCGCTGTGGGCCGCGTCACGCTACGGACGTTCCAGCAGCGCTACCAAGGCCATGGTGGCAAACGCCGCACCCGAATAAAATGTCCATAACGGGCCGAGCATATCCCACATCACACCGGCAACCAAACTGGCGACCAACATGGCCACGCCGCTCGCGAGGTTGAAGAGGCCAAAGGCGGTCCCACGAAGCTCTGCCGGAGCAGTCTGCGCCACCATCGCTGCGAGCAATCCTTGGGTCATGCCCATGTGCAGTCCCCATAACATCACGCCGACCCCTACGAGGATCCAATGGACGGAAAGGCCAAGCACGAGATCGGCAGCGATCAAGACCAGCAGCCCCCATCTGAGCAGCACGGTCTGGCTCATCCGATCTGCCAGATGTCCGAACGGATAGGCCGAACCGGCATACACGATATTCATGGCCATAATGACAAGTGGGACTAACGCCATCGAGATGCCTGTCTCTTGACCCCGGAGGACAAGAAACGCCTCGCTGAACCGAGCCAGCGTAAAGAGCACGCCGATTCTCACAATAGACCAATAGGATGGTGGCAGCCGTGCTAGAGTCTCACAGCAAACGGGATTTGTACGCGTCTGAGATGGTGGCGGAGCCGGTTCTTGAATACCGAAGATCAGCAGTGCAACGGAAACCATAGCGGGAAGGACGGCCAGCCAGAAGACGGCCCGAATATCCTCGGCCCACAGCAGCATGAATCCGACGGCCAGGATCGGTCCAAGGAACGCCCCGATGGTATCGAGGCTTTGCCGCAAGCCAAAAGCCGCTCCTCGTCTTGCTACAGGCGTGAGGTCGGCGACAAGGGCATCACGTGGGGCGCCACGTATTCCCTTCCCGACACGATCGAGAAGACGGGCGGTCAAGACGATCTCCACTCCCGAGGCAACCGCAAACAGCGGTTTGCTGAGCGCGCCCAACCCATAGCCGCCCACCGCCAACCACTTCCGGTTTCTCAGATAATCGCTCACGACTCCCGAAAAGACTTTGATGATTAGAGCGAGCGATTCGGCAAGGCCTTCTACTACACCAACCAGAGTGGCACTCGCCCCAAGGGTGGTCACCAAAAAGACGGGTAGCAAGCTATGAATCATTTCGGACGACAGATCCATGAAGAGACTCACCAGCCCAAGCACCCAGACGCCGGTGGGCATTTCCCGAAGCGAATGCGATAGCCCCATGGTCATGAGGATGTCCCTTCGCGTCTATCCAGCTCCAACGTCGCACAGGGAGCACGGCGAAGTTCCCGTCCCGCTTGGTCCGCAATCTCCGTCACCGCCTGCGTCAGATTCACCGTCAACTGGACTTCTTTACGGCGGCGCTCATCGGGCTCACGTTTTTTCAGCGTCCATCCGGGGATCAACACCACCACCGCTTCCTCCTTCCATGGTTGCTCCACGCACTTTCGAACGTCCCACGCTTCTGCTTTGAGGCGGACAGGACGCAGCGCCCATCCCGCAATGTACGCACCACCCCACCACACCGGGACATCGGTTAAGAGTTCACTAGCGGCGGTGGCCGCCATCGCTGTCGGATTAAATCCCGTTGCTGCGCCAACGATCAGGGTTTCCGTGAGCATGGAAACTAACAAACCGGGCACCCAGTACTGCCAGCGGACGACGCCATAATCGACGAGCCTCGCGGTGACCACTAAATCGGCATGGGCTTCCTCGCCAAGCGCCCGCCAGCCCTCCGCATCAAGCGGCTTACCCGCGACTGATCGGTTGGTCTGAAGCCGCCTCGCGTCCTGAAACGGAACAACGAGAAATCCCGGTTGCCGAGCCAGTTCCTCGGTCAACAGCCGTTGAGCCGTCACTTCAACTTCGTCGATGAGCTGTTGTAAGAGCTGAGTTGCCACCTCGGGAGGCGGACTTTCCTCGAAGGTGGCCAAATCCGAGGGTGAGGTCACAGGAGCCTCCATGGTCACCGGTCCCACCAAGACCGTGAGGGGTGGATGAGGAGACGGTAAGGAGTGTCCTGGAAGCCACGCACATCCTGAAATGATCAACAGGCACAGACCCGTGAGACTCCGCTTCATGCTCGTACTCCACTCGGTAGTTATGTAGGCCACCCGGTCACATACCGGATGACCACTCACCACGAAAACCACGAGAGGAAACGAGCCTCAGAGACGATAACAGCAGGTGAAACGAGGGAGACTTCGCGTGTATGCGAGGTCGGCGAAGGAAGAATTGATCGGATTCGAGGGAACCGAGGCAACCGCTGTACTGAGAGCGACGGTCATTGCGAGCGCGAACAGATCGAGGAGAGGGGTTCCGATCGACGCATCCAGCGTGTCGGATTTCACGGCAAGCTGCAACTGCGTGAGTGCCTGTTCGTCAGAGGAATTGGTTTCCGGCACGACGTTTAACTGTTCGGCGAACGCCACGCCGCTCAACAGGAGCCAGACCACGATCAAACTACCCACGATCCGCTGGTGAAAACGGATGCTCCTACCCAGTCGCATGGCTGTCACTCTAAGTGGATGTGTCGACACTGTCAACTCCGTGGACAGGGTCAGGACCCATGGGAGAAAGGGGAGTCGATGATCGTATTGCCCAGGAAAGGCCTGAATAATTCCTGATTTCTATCAACCAGTGTACAAAAAAAGCGGGGCATTTTGTTAGTTTCTGATTCGAACTTCGAATTAATCAGACCTTCTCACGATTGATGCGCACGATAACCGTCCGCTCGTGGCCCACCACCGGAGTCGACCATCTGCTCCGGAACTCTTCAGCCTGTGAGCGACGGACTCACATTACGAGGTGGCAGACCAACTTCCAGCTGGTCAAAATATTCAGGTTGATTTCGGCAATTCTTGTTTCACCGGTAACAAGGATGGGGGGCGCGCGGTTCTGAAGTGGACCAGATCCTTCGAAAAGAGCACATCCAGCGTCCAGTCCAAGGCCACGAGCACCTTCTTCTCAAAGCGCGGGAGTTTCAGCAAGTAGATCGTCCGCCACAGCCACCAGGCCAGGAAGCCGGAAAAATTCACGCCGAGAATGTTCGCGACACCGGTCCGTTTCCCAATTGGGGCCAGGAGTCCGATCGTGGAATACACAAATGGTTTCTTCCACCCCTTTCGCACAGTGGCTAGAACGTTCTGCGCCGCGATCCGCCCTTCCCGCAGCGCATGTTGGGCCGTTGGGGGATGAAATCCTCCAGTCTGTCGATCCGGCACGAGTGCACAGTCTCCCAAGGCCCACACTCCAGACCACCCAGGCACTTCTAGGTACTCGTTGACAAGGACCCGGCCCTTCTCTTTCGGGCATGGCAAGGTGTCCAAGAGCGCGTGCGGGCTGATCCCGGCCGTCCACACCAGCGTATTCGTGGTGATCGTGGTCCCATCGCTGAGTGTGACATCCTGGTCCTTCACGGCGGTCACTTTACAGTTCGAGCGGATTTCCACCTGTTGTTCAGCCAGCTTGCGTTGGGCATAGGTGCCGAGCTTCTCGCCGAGTTCCGGCAAAATGATGGCCCCCGCACTGACCAGGATGACCCGCAGCCGGTCCTCCCGCAGATGGGGAAAAAAGCGGATCGCTTCCCGCAGAAAGTCATTCATGGCCGCAATGGTTTCGACGCCAGCAAAGCCGCCTCCGGCCACGATGAAATTCAGTAAGCCGGTGCGGAGGGACGCCCCACACTCAAAGTCGGCCTCTTCCAGATTCGCGATGAGATGGTTGCGCAGCATGATCGCGTCACTCAGCGATTTCATCGTGAACGCGCGCTGCGCTAAGCCGGGGATCCCGAAGAAGTTCGTGGTGGACCCGAGGGCCAGCACCAGGTGGTCGTACGGCAGCGAGTGGCAATGTTGCTCGTGCCCATGCGACACGCCCACTCGTTTATGTACGAGATCGATGGCTTCGATCTCGCCATGAAAGAACGTCACCCATCGCAGCAACTTCCGGATCGGGCTGACGATGTTGGTGATATCGAGGTCGCTGGCGGCGACTTCGTGCAGCATCGGGGTGAAGAGGAAGAAGTTGTCGTGGTTGACGAGGGTGACGTCCAGGGCGGCGCCCCGCGCCAGAGCGCGTTCGAACTCCAAGGCAGCGTACATGCCGCCGAATCCTCCCCCCAGAATCACCACGCGGGGCTTGCCGTTAGACATCAATCCTCACGAGCTTGAGACCCTCAATAGACATACGAGTTCGGAGCGATGCCAAAAGGGATCAACGCTCCGACGATGCCATCGTGAATCCGTCTCTTGGTGTTGTTCATGATTCATCCTCCTTCAAAGACCAACGCAAAGATCTCTATAATCGTAACAGTCCTGGGTTCAAGATACACAGGAAGAATCGATTCTTGCTTTTGGTTCAGTCGCTCCGCCGCTTGAGGACAATATCCCCGTAGTAGGCTTCTGCCGATTCGCCGGTATTGTCGGTATCCGTCATGATGGCGACACCGGAAATCATGGGCGGCTCTGCTCCGAACGCTCGCTTGTAGTCGTCGTAGACGTTGCGTTCTTCGGTCATCCAGGTGTTCAGCTTGGCTGCTCCGCTTTCTACCACAATCATGTGCACCTGTTCCGTGTACGGGTTGGGCACCGCGGTTCCTACCGGCGCCCGGCTCTCCCAAATGTAATTGATGGCGCCGAGGGGCGGATAGCGCCCGTAGAGGAGTTTGGCGGCTTCGTACTTTGCCTTGCCGAAGAGACCTACTTTCGCACTCTCGTACTGAAAGGTGACGTAGATGCGGGCTGGGTAATCATCGCCGTCTTTCTTCGCCACATTGCCGGCCTTTAAGATATTCGAGACTTTCCACTGCCATTGGATGATGGGATACTCCTTCGGATCGATCAGGGTTTCTTTCGTGTACCCCGAAGAGGAGGCCTGACTGACGGCCTTGACGGTGACACGATCACCGTCTTTCACGAGATCGTAGGTCGTCTGTTGCGGAATTTTTGGGAACGTCAGCGGTTTCCAGCCATCCGGCCAGGGTCCGCCAGGCGCAGCGGTCGAAAAGGCACCGACTTCGATGGTGCCAGGGGACCCGGCTTGCAGCCGGTTTGGAGCAGCGAGGATGATTCCGGCCAACAGGCACGACGCCAAACCGACGAGCACGGAAGAAGTAGACGGTGTCATGGGCTCAATCCTTTTCAAGTGAAGACGTGAAACATCGTTGTTCATGATGTCTCCTCTATCGGCGCATCCAGGCAAACAGTTTGATCAACAGATTCTTGGTTCGTTGGGTGAAATGCGCCTTGCGCCAGAGGTTCACCACCTTCTTGTTCACTTCAGCTTGCGTGGGATAGGGATGGATGGTTGCCGCGATCGTCTTGGCCCCGGCTCCCGCCTTCATGGCGACGGAGAATTCGCCGATCATGTCGCCGGCATGACTGGCCACGATCGTGGCACCGAGGATTTTATCGGTCCCCTTTTCGATGTGAACCCGCGCAAAGCCTTCATCTTCTCCGTCCAGGATCGCTCGATCGACCTCGTCCAGCTTGTAGGTATAAGTTTCGACGTCGATCCCTTTCTCCTTGGCATCCCGCTCGTACATCCCGACATGGGCGACTTCCGGTTCGGTGAAGGTGCACCAGGGCATGATCAGCGATTCGACGCCGGCATAGCCGAGCCCAAAGGGATGCGGAAACAGCGCGTTCTGGATGACGATCTGTGCCATGGCATCGGCCGCGTGGGTAAATTTGTAGCGTGAACAGACATCTCCTGCCGCGAAAATCTTGGGATTCGTCGTCTGCAGTCGGGCATTCACCGTAATCCCGTTCTTGTCATGCTCGACTCCCGCCGCCTCCAGCCCGATTCCTTCCACATTCGGGGTTCGCCCGACCGCGACCAGGAGTTCATCCACCGTCACATCGTACTGACCGCCGTGCGACTCGACCGTCAGGCGCTTGCCTCCTTCGGTCTTCTCGACTAGCAAGTGTTTCCCACAGCACAGCACCGTCACCCCATCGCGAACCATCTGTTGCTCGACGATCTCCGCGGCATCGCGGTCCTCGATCGGCATGATGCCGTGCGCCGCTTCGACGAGGTAGACCTGGCTCCCAAAGCGGGCGAAGGACTGCGCCAGTTCACATCCGATGGGACCGGCTCCGATGACCCCGATGCGCTGAGGCAGTTCCGTCAAAGAAAACACCGTTTCGTTGGTGAGGTACCCGGCTTCGACCAATCCGGGCGTCGACGGGATCGACGCCAGCGCGCCGGTGCAGATCGCCGCTTTCGCAAAGGTCAAGGTTCGCTTGCCGGACGGTCCCTCAACTTGGATACGATCGTTTCCGACGAAACGGCCGCTGCCGATGTAGATGTCCACCCCCAATTCGGCATAGCGATGAGCGGAATCATTGTGACTGATCCGCGCGCGTAGCTTCCTCATGCGTGCCATCACGGCGCCGAAGTCGTACGTCACGCCCGCGGGAATTTCGAGGCCGAACTCCTTGGCGCGCCGGAGATCGGCCCAAGCTCTGGCCGCCCGGATCACGCCTTTCGACGGCACACATCCCACATTCAGGCAGTCCCCACCCATCAGATGTTTCTCGATCAACGCGACCTTGGCGCCCAGGCTTGCGGCCACGACCGCCGTGATCAGTCCAGCCGTGCCGGCTCCGATGACCACGATGTTGTAGCGTCCGGTCGGCTCCGGGTTGACCCAACCGGGAGGATGCACATTGGCGACGAGTTGTTGATTGTAGACGTCGTTCGGCAGGATCAATGAGTGATGGTGTTCGGTCATTTCCGTGATCCTTGGTTCGGGTTCCGTGAGCATTGCGCGACCTCCTTCATCGCATGTCGTCGAGCGTTGACGTAGTCATGACACCGGTTTGGCGGAGAATTTCTTATAGACGACCGGCACCAGAGCGAGGAGGCCCAACAACACGAAGGCTCCGATCACATTCGGCGACGCAATTTCCTTGAGGGAGTTGATGGTGCCGAGTTGGCGTCCCGCATAGGCGTATACGAACGACCCCGGAATGATGCCGAGGGCCGTCGCTCCGATGTACGTTCCCGCGCTCACGCGGGTCAGGCCGGAGACCAGGTTGACCACGAAGAACGGAAACAACGGAATCAGTCGAAGGGTCAGCAGGTAGCTGAACGCGTTCTTGGCGAAACCTTCTTGGAACGGTCTCAGCGATTGTCCGAACTTTTGCTCCACGGTGTCCCGCAACAAATACCGTGCGGTGAGAAACGCCAAGGTGGCTCCGGTCGTTGCCCCGAGGTTCACGAACACCGTTCCAAGGACGGCACCGAAGACGAACCCGCCGGCGAGCGTGAGAATGACCGCGCCCGGCAACGACAAGCCGGTGACGATCGCATAGGCGCCAATGAAGATGCCGACCGCCATGATATAGTTGGCGTCCGTAAACGCCAAGAGCTGATCTCGATTCTCCCTCAAGGCGTCCAGCGATAAGAACCGGCCCAGGTCAAAATAGAAGAAAGTCACGATTGCCAATCCGATCACGAGTGCGAGAATGACCTTGCCTGCCGAGGGTGCCTTGGTGGAGGCGAAGGAGATCCTGTCCTCACCGACAGGAGAGATCGGATGAGGCGTATGATCCTGATGTTCGCCGGCATACGGTGGTTCCATCAACGGGACTCCCTTCGGGTGGCGGCGTGAAACCAGGCGGAGGTTGGGCCGCGCTTCAGGTGGTCTGGAAGCATCATGTTTCAACATGATCCCACGATATCCCACTTGCCGGCGAGATTCTGTGAGCCAGGTCACAGTGTGGAGATAGAGGACAGCCAGGAGAAAAGCCCCATAAACACCTAGGATTCCGTCACTATTCCATTCATGTGTAGGTTGGCGTACCGTCTCGTCTCAGCAAAGCAACGCAACTTAGGGCATTGGCATCAAGAGACGTATTGCCTCATGGGGGATAAATCATTAGACTGTCGTTCTGAACTGGGAGTAGTCGCATGGAACAGGCTTCCTCATCCTCGAATAAGCTGTGGTACCTGAAGCACATTCGCTTGTTCGACGGTATCTCTTCGTCCGATATGCAGGAGATGGAGAAGATTACCCGTATGGAGGAAGTCAAGAAGCGACAGCCGCTCTATCTTCCCGGTGATCCGAGTAGCAGTGTGTATTTGCTGAAAAAAGGGCGAGTCAAAATCGCCAATACCGCCCCCAGCGGGAAAGAAGTCACCTTTGAGATTCTCGAGCCAGGCGAAGTCTTCGGTGAGCTGGAGGTCTTGGAAGATGCTCCCCGCTCGACCTCAGCGGAAGCGCTCGATGACACACTCATCTGCGTGATCCCGCGCAAAGACTTCGACCAGTACTTAGCGATGCATCCGAATGTGACGGTAAAACTCACTAAGCTCATCGGCCTGCGGCTCAGGAAAATCCAGAGCCGCGTCGAGGATCTTGTCTTTCGCGATGTGCCGGCCCGCCTAGCGCACCTCCTTAGTGAGGTCGGGAAGACTGATGGTGTCGTGGACAAGCAGGGGATTCGTCTGAGGGCCAAGTTGACTCATCAAGAAATGGCGAACCTGATCGGCTGCAGCCGCGAAACCGTGAGCACCATCATGGGCCAGTTTCGGGACCAAGGGCTCATCTATATGGATGGGCGAACGATCACCCTTCTGAAACCGGACGCACTTTCTCGCCTCGCGTTCTGATTCTTGTCTTCGGCCTTTCAATCAGTCGGCTTCTTGCAGGTGATGGGAACATCGTCCGTTCCCATCACCTGCAAGGATGTAGGCCAGTTGCCCTGATTAGGATCGAGGTTTCAGAAGTTGAAGCGAACGGGTGATACCAAAGATAAAACTGGTTCCCTGCGCAAGGTTGTTGTTGGCATCCCGCGCCACGGGGATTTGGGCCATCACATACATCGACGTCCCTTCTGTATATTGAGACGTGAAGAGTCGCCCGACGTCGAGTTGAAATCCTGGCGTATAGGCAAAGTAGGTGGATCCGGTATTCGGCACTCGGCGATCGAGGATACGAGGATCGATCACCGTCGGTTCCTCCCCGGAAAATGGTGCGGCGGATTGCTCCAGATTGGCCGTGACGTTGTCCTGCGTGAGATAGCGAAAGTTGAATTGATTGATCAGCACAAGCCAGGGAGTCGTGACCAGATTCACTCCCGCGTTGAATTGGTATTCGTCTCCAAATTGATACCCGTCCCGATTGCGGAAGGTATGGCGATAGCTGGCGAAGGCAAACTGGCTCAATCGATGGGGAATCAGCTCATAGGTTTGGTAAATCGAGCCGATGAGACCAATCTGGCCACGCCCCAATTGCCCCGGGGATTCCAAGACCTGCCCGGAACTATCCCGTGCCTGGGTATCCCCGGTCGGTAGTTCCAGGCCGAACCCCAGGACGATATTGTGGCGAAGAGTCGGCAACACGTTGTACTTGGCGGTCAGGCGTACGTCACCGAAGCCATTATCCGAAAAGTTGACCGGCTCGCCGGCCTCGGTCGCCGACTCACCGAGCCCGTCGATGTGCAGATGCTTACGTTTGAGATACGGCACAGTCAATTGAAGGGCAAACCGATCCATGACGCCATAGTTTAAGTCGAGTGTATAGCTCTGTGTGATGGTTCGAACTTCTTGGTGGTGATCTAAAATCAACCGTTGCCGAGCCTGATCCGCCGCCGGAATAATCCCCGTGGCGCCGCTCAGCAGCCGCATCGGGGTATAGTTGTAGACCCCACTCACCGTCAGCAGGCCTTGTTGCGGGATCCGTTGCTGTGCTCCGATGACCACGAAGCAGCTGACGGCGCCACAGGAGGCGGGCGCCTCCGATGGCAGAAGCAGGGGAGTGAGGGCCAGAAAGAAGAGAAATGACACCTGACGAGCAAATCGCATAGTACGCTCCTTCGATAGTCGGCTGACGTCTTCCGTCAACACAAAGATGCACCGAGAAAATGACGAGAACGCCCCCTCCCCCCCCCCCCTCTCTGGGTGGACGTGCCAGGGGCACGGAGACCACTCCATGCGAGGTCGCAATCGGGCTGATGAAGAGATGTCGCTGAAACCGATCAGGCCTCGGAGGGCGGCCCTCGGGTGAACGGGTGAGATGGCGGGACATTTCGCGTAGTGGACGCATGCAAGGAGTCGAGAGCCTCTGTGCCTGCAGACTGGGCGTCGGTGAGGTGTAGCGCAGAGTCTATGGTCTGACCGGCTGCACAGAACCAGGTACAAAGTGGACTCGAATGACTATTCGAGTGATGGTTCCCGTGCTCGAACTCGTGCTCAATTAGGTGAGGGCTGGTCAAAACAGTCCAGGCGAGCAGCACCCCTGCCAACAGGATCATGAGAGGCAATCGAAATGGAGCGCACATAGATGGAGAGGTTTTTTTAGTCAACAGAACCGTATCCACGATGGTGCATCATCAGCTTCTTATTGTTCCGTCCCTGTTCTACGAGAGATACAAGAAAAGAACTGTGAGGTGGATTACAGTTTGGGACCGGCCCCAACCTGTTCGCACACCCGTCTATGAGCAGCTAAGAAGTGGTGCGAATACTATGTAATGCGCGATGCTCTGCGAGAATTCTCCTCAATTCTCCTGATGCCGTGAGAGTACCCGTCGTTCTGCCTCCAGCCAATGCTCGACGTCGTGCCCATGTGCACACTCGCACTCACAGAAAAGCTGATAGGCGAGAGCGCGGATTTCTTCTTGGGTCGCCTCACGATTTGTCTCGGACGAGTTTCCTTTGTTGGCTTCTTTTTTCTCTTTGCCCATAACCCCTCCAGTTTTATGCCGAGTGGCCAGGATGTTTCTGCTTGTCCTTCCTTTTACCAGCTTTTTCAAGCTACGGATGTAAGCCACCTCACAACAACCAGAAGATTTCATCAACGGAGGAGTTCAGGGCGCGACTCGAGGTGGCCGGCAGGACGGCTTGCCGAATCGATGACTGGCGGAGGCAGAGGTGCAGAGTAGGGAATCACCGACAACCTTAACTCGGTGATTCCCCGCAGAAGTCGCATCGTGAAGCACTGTCTGGATGAGAAGTCACCGGCTGAGTGGGCGAAACATGGAGGGGTGACGCGACCGGCATATCACCGCGCAGGAGACGAACCCAACGAGCGGTAGGATATCGGAGAACCAGCTTTGGGATGAGGAGGAGCATGGCCACCATGATCAGCCCCAGCACGATCAACAGCCACTCCCCTGAAATCACTTGCTCGCCTGCATAGGTCAAGAGAAACGTTGGGCCGATCATTCCCAGCAATGTTGCCACCGCGAATGCGCGCAGAGTCATGTTGGTCAGTCCGGCACCATAACTCACAAAGTCGAATGAAAAAATCGGAAGGAGTCGAGAGAGGAAAACAAAGAAAGCGAGGTGTCGATCTGAACAGCGTTCGCAAAATGAGATGTCAATTCGGAGAAGCCGGGTGAGTGCCTCGCGTCCTAAGGACCGCCCAATCAGAAAGCTGAGAATGGCGCCAAACTCCGCGCCGATGACAGCATAGACCGTGCCCAAGGTTACGCCGAATGTCGCCCCGGCGGCCAAATCGAGTGGGAGACTGGGAATCGGACTGATCACCACCGCCGTGGCCATGAGGAGCATGAATAGAATCGGTCCGAAGGGTCCGGCTGCGCGGATCTGATCGGATACTTGCTCAGGCTTCAGCAGTTCTCCGATGTCAAACCAGGATACCACTGCGTAGGCCCCTCCAAGGACGGCGAAAAGCGCGCCGAGTTTGAGCCAACTAGTTCTTGTGGCCGCCATGCGGTGTCCCGTTCCGTCAAAAGAACCCGGGTGTGAAGAATGAAATCCCGACATAGGGCAGCACTGTGTTGATCCCGGTATTTCGGTCGCCAAGATTGGCGTTGGAAATGTGGTGCAATCGCACGCCCATCGTCAAGGCGATCCGGTCCGTCATGAAATAATGCACTCCGGGGCCGGTCTCCAAGACAAATTCATACTGTGTGCTCTGTTCTGGAATCCGCGGCGCCAGATTGGTCCAGATAATGCCCGCGCCGACATCCCAGAACGGCACCCATCGCCCGAACGACAGAAAATTGTATTTCAGGAGGAACGACCCTCCTGCCGCTTCCGCCGCAAATGGCTGGGTAAAGCGGGCGAACAGGGGTTGAACTAAGAATTCGACGTTGCCCTGCCACCAGCCGCTTCCCAGGGGATCGGTCAAGACCACTCCGAGACGCGGCATCATAAAGACGGCGCTTCGGTTCGCGGAGGGGCCGTTCCCAACCGCGGTCGTGCCTTGCGCATAGCCCAGTGTTCCACCGAGTTCCACCGTGCCTTTCGTCAGCACGTTCCGAGCCTCGAAGGAGGATTGAGCTACCGCGACACCGCCCTCGACCCAGAGTATTACGATTACGAGGGTCAATCGTGATAAAACAGCCCCGAGATGTCGAGGCTGCTCATTTCTTAGCATTTTCGAGCTCTTTGTCCCAGCTACCTTGAGGTTCTAGGCATACCACACGGTCTTCATTCGCATGACCATTCGCGCTCAGTTTTCATCCTCGATTGATGGCATGTTAGGGCACGTTTAGACGGAGGTCTGTGACGTGTCTTACACAATAGGTCCAGGTAGAGCCGTGTCAGGCGGGGGCGGGTCACTGCCGGCAGGTCAACGGAACCTAGAAACCCTTGGTGAACGGATTGCGATACGGCAAACTGAGACGACGATACGTCTGCTCAGGAATGCCTATCGGCCAGGAAGAGGTGCCCCGGTTCCGCGCTCAAGGAGCACTGTATCGACTTCTTTGTCATGTGTGGACCGGAAGATGTGTCCATGAAAGATCGCAGGCTGTTCGCTCCAACCGTCACTCGCTATATCAGCAACTGCGCGCCGATGATTAGGATAAGGATTCGTCAGGCTCGTGTCATTCAGATACTGCCGAGATCGTCTGTCGCGTCTCTAAGAGATGCATAATGGCAACAGCACCCCTCAGTAGCCCTCCGTTCCAACGACGAATGAGCCGAAGATAATTCACATCCCCATAACTAGGATCCAAGCGAATCGCCTGGCGGTAGTTTTTGAGCCCCTTGTCGACGGAGCCAGAGGAGAAGCATCCAAGCCCCAGGCCGGCCCAGGCACTAGCGATGGAAGCATCCTGGCTCACTGCGGTCTGCCATTGCACGATGGCAGACTCCAATTCCCCGTGTTCGAACAAGGCAAAGCCGAGATTGCTCTTGGCTACGGCATTGTTCGCGCTCAACCGGACGGCGGTGGAGAACTCCCCAATAGCACCAACGTAATTCCCTTGGGCATGCAGGACCATCCCCAAATTATTATGTGGGGTAGGGCTTCCCGGATCGAATCGAATCGCCGTTCGAAACTCCTCGGAGGCTTTGGAGAGATCTCCCATCAAGAACAGCAGCGCCCCCAGTTTGTTATGCAAGTTGGCTACTTCGTGTACGCCGTAGGTGATATTTGTCTCCCCATGCTGAATCACGAGTTGTTGGGTGCTCGATACGTCCGAACTGGTCGTACATCCGACACTGATGAGAGACAGCCCCGTGAGCGCTGATGCGACAACGTGAAGGTTCATCATATCGAACTCCTATCGGTTAGGGCCTGAAGAGGTCAAGTTTGTTCGAGTTGCTCAAAAATCGCGGATTCTGAAGTTGAAACAATGGCTCACGTTCTGTGTCATTTCGACCAACGGAAAAAGCAGTTCTGCACTCCCGTTTCAAGATTTCTCACTCCGTTCATATGACAAAGGACATATGGCTGATCGTCTGATTGATGCACGGGGTGATCCCTGGTGTCTGCTCCGGACGTCATTTGAGCAGTGTCTCTAACCCGCTTAGGGAGCGGTGAACACCTGTGTGTCAGGATGAAAGGCATACCATGCAAACCAAAAGGCCGTCACGGAAGGAAACGGCTTCCCGTCGTTGCCAACAACTGAACCACTACGAGCCGTGGCGTTGAAGCGCACGGTCACTCGCCGTCCGTTCACGCGGTCCACCAGGGGTGACGGGACTTTTTTCAGTTCCAGAAAGGGATAGGCTTTTGTCACACCATCGATCTCAAGTCCGATCACCCACTCCTTGGGGTGGTAGCGTGAATCAACATGGGTGGTGTCAAAAAATAGCTCGGAGTTTTCGCCATATCCTGCGTACGGATCGCGATCGTAGTCTCGGACCGAGCCGGTTCGGGTCGAGAGGACGACTGTCGAAGGATGGGTGGTGCGCCATTCCCCCCACGTCGTATGTTCCAGGACAATCGGCGAGAGCTTCTTTCCAGTCAGCGGGCCTGCAACCGCGTGCATGCCGACTTGTGACCAGAGGCTCTCCGTCTGATGGTCGTACATGAGCAGATCGCTCTGGTAGAGCAGGCCGGAGACACCGAAGGTATGTTGCCGCCCCTGTGCCTCAGCCTCGAAGGCCATGCCGGTACCGCAGAGTGGGCAATACGTGACGACGACGGCCTTCCCGTCGATCATGTCGTTGACGATTTCATGCCAATTGAGAATCTTGATCGGGTAGGCCTTGGCTTCTGTGTCGGCTTGGAGTCCCAGAACTCGATTCTCATCGTGGAGAAACGTTGCCTCTTGAGCCGAGACGAAGTGTGGCCTTAGGATGGCCGGTATCCCGTCCTTCCCTGGTCCTCCGTCAACGAGCTGATCTAGTGGAACGCTGTGGCGTGTCAGATCGAAGGAGGTGGTCGGGATCTTTCTGAATCCAAGCCAGGCGGCGAGAATCACTACGGCCCCCCCGGTGAGAAGCAAGACCCAGCGCCACTGTGGAGAGGTGAGGCGCAGCCACCAAGTATTCGTTAGGGACGAAGTTTCTCTCATCAGTGCCCCACTATCTATCACTCAAACACATGACTCATTTCGGTCGTCTCGGCGTATGAAGAGTGGGCATAACAGTCATTCCGGATGTTGATATTGACGGGGCGACGACCGGCGCAACGTCGGACAGATAGCACTCGAAAGCGTGAATCATTCGAATGATCGATTCAATGATCTCGCATCGTCTTGGGCCCACAGGACTCAGCCGGAAGGCATGCGGGAATGCGGCAATCTGGTACGTGCCACTCTCGTTCGTGGTGATGGCGAACGCCACGATTTGCCTGGTTTGAGCGTCAAGGGCTTCAAGACCGACCTCGTCCCTGAAGAGTTCCCAAGTCGCCTCGAGACAGGCTGGCTTTCTCTCCAGCCCGGCAAACAAGTCGGGCACGAACGTAGTTCCCAATGTCTCGGTAATCTCTCTCAAGACCGTCTGTGCGGTCAGGTAGCGCGAGTGTTCAGCATTGTATTGGGCGCGCTCAGCGTGTTCGGTCGTTCTGTCCTGTACCGTAGCCTGCGTCACATGAAGAGGTACATCGATCATGGTTGACCCTTCACTGGTCTCGCTGGTTCGACTCGGTTACCTTTCGGAGCAACCACTCTTTGCTCGGCATACCTGTCGTCACGGTCTGGCCATTGATGAGCACAACTGGCAAAACTGAAAAGCCTAGTCTTTCAATATCTTGGTCTGTGAGCGGATGAACTGTCACGGTCCAGCTTGGATACGCTGCCTCAACGTCTTTCGCGAGTAACCGTATCGATTGCCGTGACAGACAACTGTCGTGAAAGTAGAAGTCGACTTGCCGCATGAGGGCAGCATAGGCCTGTCAGGTTAATGGAATCTGTAAGCTGGATGACAAGGCAGAAATAGCTGCTTAGATTAGAAAGTGGGGACATCCCGTGCCGTTGAAACTCGAAGAGAGAGGGGGCGGTGAGTGACCATTCACTGGTCACACGAGCCTACCAGACAGGCGAAAGAGCAACGACGACAAGGAAGGGCAAGCCGAGCCTATCCTAAGACTGGTCAGTTTGCTTCACGAGAATCCGACGCATCTAGATGCTAACCCTATGTGTTCCCGGCGTGTTCTCTTGAGAGCAAAATAGGCCCCAATTCCTCTCAAGTGGAATGAGCTAAGCCGAACCCGTAAAACAGCGAAACTTTGCTGCTGAGAGGTGTTTTGCTGTTCTGGAAAGGGTTTAAGTGAAGGTCTCGGAGAGGATTGCAAACCCTCACAGCGGCGCGTCCTGCAGCGCACTCCATAGGGCTTGAATCGTTAGCGGCGCATTCCCCTCGCTGCGGTTGTTGACCAAGACATACGCCTGTCGCTTATCTCCCACTGCATTCTTCAGCAGCTCCACGGTGTCTCGCCGCATGTCTGGAAGCTCTTCCACAATCTTTGCGTACGGTTCCGCTCGTTTCTTCGCCGCTTCATAGGACATCTTGAGCGGTGTCAGGAGACGCAGGACGGTGAACGGCGCGGTGAATTTTTGCTCCATCCGCTCATGCTGCTCACGTAATGAAGGCATGTAGGACCAATGGTTGTAGACGTGGGCGACGCCGTGATTCTCTAAAACCTTACGATAGTCAGGACCCAGCAAGCCAGCGTTGCGAATTTCGACCGCATAGCGAAAGTCCTTTGGGAGTTGGCTAAAGAAGGTATCCAGTCGCGAGCAGAACTCATCCCTGGACATCCCGTGCCGTTGGAATTCGAATAAGAATGGGCCCGTGTGTGGTTCAAACTTCGCCTCTCGATAGGGAGTCAGCACGAGTTCATTGAAGAGCTTTGCGTCGAGAAACCGAGGATTCGGTTGACCGGCCTTCGCGCCATAGCGACCCTGCCGGGCAAATTGCGGGATGGTAAGTTCTTCCCAGACCTTGAAGCACATCTCGAAATCTTCCGGGATCTGATTCAGATAGTGTCGCAGTTGATTTGGTGTCGGCGGGCGGTAGAACGTGGAGTCATTGCCGACCGTGCGAAAGCACGGTTCACCATTAGAGAGATACTGGCAATACTCTCCAAGACATTCCCGTGCGAACGTCGTCTTGCTGTACTTTTTAAAATAGACTTGGCCCTGCCAGCCTTCATAGGTCCAGGTGGAAGTGCCGAAGCGAACCAACGGTGAGAGTGGCATGGGGCGAGAGTGTACCGGCTACATGCGTAGCTCCTCAAGAGGCTCACTCGGTGCCGGGATTCCACCGATGGTTAGGAGTTGTAGGGTTTTCACGGTGACCGTGACGGTCGAGAAGTGTTCCTCGACCAGGCCTGTCACGACATAGGCTTGGTTCGTTGCGAGCAGATGGCAATATTGCCGGTAAATATTAGGAAACACCGTAGCGTCATACATCCCGGTCTGATCTTCTAAGGTCATGAACTCCATCGGCTCACCCTTTTTGGTCGAGACAATCTTCTCCGTGAGGAGCCAACCGATGAGGGTCATTTCCTTCCCCACATAGTGATCCAACTCCTTGGCAAGAATGCGTGAGGTACCATTCAGCGCCTCTGTGAACAGATCGAGCGGATGGCAGTGTAACGGAAAGCCGAAGAGGGATAGTTCATGGTGTAGCTTTTTCTGGGCTGAATACTCCGTAGGGATCGGAATGAAGCTCGGTGGCTTGGTCGCCTGTGATGCAAACACGCGCCAGAGCAATGCTGGTCTGGTGAGTTCCCCGGCGATCGAATCGAAACACCCGGCTTTGATGAGCAACTTCGCTTGGCTGTAATCGGGCTTTATCCGACAGAGGAAGTCTGACAACGAACCATATGAACCCTGCTGATCTCGCTCCGCAATGATTTGCATGGCCATGTCTTCCTGAAGGCCTTTGATCTGCATGAGACCGACTCGAACGGTGGCCCCTGATCCACTGTAGGCCCATCCACTCGCGTTGATGTCCGGCGGTAGGATCGTCAGACCCATCC
This sequence comes from Nitrospira sp. BLG_1, assembly GCF_047338595.1. Taxonomy (NCBI): domain Bacteria; kingdom Pseudomonadati; phylum Nitrospirota; class Nitrospiria; order Nitrospirales; family Nitrospiraceae; genus Nitrospira; species Nitrospira sp. BLG_1. The sequence continues at coordinate 6,850 of NZ_JBLFBO010000030.1, read as the reverse complement.
GTCGCCCCTCAGACAGATACGCGAAGGCCGAATAGTACCCGCCTTGATTACTCACGACTGCGGCGATGAACTCGGCGGGATAGTGAGCTCTGAGATAGGCAGATTTGAAACTCACTTGGGCGTAGCTGGCACTGTGCGGCTTGCAGAAACTATAGCCCGCGAAACTCATGATCATGGCCCAGATGGCATCGATGACAGACAGTTCCACGCCACGGCTCATGGCACCTTTGTAGAACTGGAGCTGATAGTCGCGAAGCCGCCGAGCCTTATGCTTCTTGCTCAAGACCTTTCTGAGTTGATCCCCATCTTCGACGGAAAAGCCGCCCAAGGCCACGGCGACCTTCATCACGTCTTCTTGATAGACCATGATGCCATGGGTCTCGGCAAGAATCTCATCGAGGATGGGATGCGGCGAAGTATAGGCCTCGCCATGGGCTCGTCGGATGAAGTCTTCCGTGAAGGTGTTCGCGGCGGGACGAATGAGGGACGACACGACGACAAGATATTCGAACACATCCGCCACGGTTCGTCTCTCCGGAGGCATTCCACCCCAGAGCTTCTTGAGTAACAGCCTCGTCGCGGGAGACTCCACGTAAAAGCAGCCCATCGTCTCGCCGCGCCGAATCAGGTCATTGGTGGCTGGATCAGTGATCGGATCCCACGTCGCATAGTCGATGACCGTGCGAGTGTTACGGGCGACGGCTGCGATGGCGTCACGGATGACGGCGAGCGAGCGATTGCCCAAGAGATCGATCTTGACCAACCCAGCCTCTTCCGTCTGATCCTTCTCCCATTGAATCACCGGCAAGTGAGAAGCGGAGATCTCCACCGGCACATAGCGACGGATCTCATCCGGGACCAACACCACTCCACCGGGATGGAGACCCAGATTCCTGAAGTGGCCGTCCAATTGCGTCGACCAGTAGAGGATTTCCGGCCAGGGGTTTCTCAGGTTCAAGGCCTTGCAGACATCCCGCGCCCAGTCGTGCACCGTCATCCCTTGCTGCATCTCGACGAAGTCGGCTCGACGCTGGAGGAAGTTCAACGCTTTGCCGATCTCACCTGCCGGTAGGCCATAGACCTTCGCGATCTCGCGCAAAGCCGAGCGCGTGGCGAGGGTATTCTGATTGGCGACCATCGCGGCGTGATGATGTCCGTACTGCTTGAATACCCAATCGAGAATGGCCGGTCGTTCATCCCAGGGAAAATCCACGTCGATGTCCGGTGGATCGTGACGGCCGGGATTCAGGAACCGTTCAAACAAGAGGTTATGTCGAATGGGGTCCACATGCGTGATGCCGAGACAATAGGACACGATCGAGGCGGCGGCGGAGCCTCGGCCACACGTTTTCGGCGCTTGGCGGACGATTTCATCCACGACGAGAAAGTAGTCGGCATAGCCCTTCTCACGGATCACCATGAGTTCCTTCTCAATCCGTTCTCGGACCGTTGTCGATAAGGTGCCATAGCGCCAGAGGGCGCCGTCATAAGTCTTGTGTTGTAATCTCTCGAAGGCGGCGTCCGAGGAGAGGTGGCGGAAGGAGGGAAAGATGGTCTGTTTGAAGTCCCAGTCGGTGTCGCACTCCTCGGCAATCTGCCGCGTGTTGGTGACGGCTTCTGGCACGTGAGGCAGATATCGCGCCAGCACCGATTCCGGCATGAGCCAGTGAGAGGGGAGTGCACAGTGATCGGCTTTGAGTCGTGAGAGTATCGTGTTCTCCGCGATCGCGCGTAGCAGCCGATGGGCCTGATAGTCCGTTGGATGCAGGAACGAAGCGCGGGTGGTGGCCACGGGCGGCAGTTTGAGTCGACGGCTCAACGTGACCGTCTCTTGTAACGTTGGCCCCGGTGTCAACTCGACGTGGAGATCCTCTCCTGACTCCACTTGCCAGGTGGTCAGGGCAACAGGATCATCGGACAGCAACACCAATCCCGTGCGAAGCTGCGCGACGGTTTGGATAAAGTCAAAGGACACATCGCAGTGGCGAGCCGAGAGAATCCGGCAAAGACTGCCATACCCCGTGACGTTCTTCGCGAGGAGCACGGCCCGGTGCGGGCCGGAGACCAGTTCCGCGCCTAGAATCGGCTTCAAGCCATGCTCGCGCGCAACTTCAAGAAAGTGGATCGCACCGTAAAGTCCATTCGTATCGGTGAGAGCGAGATAGTGCTGTCCTTGGTCCTTCACCGCCTGACAGAGGGCCTCCATTGTCGGGATACCCCACATCGGCGAATAAGATGAATGCGTATGCAGGTGGACAAAGGACACTCAATGACTCCTCCCATAACGAATGGACTGTTCGCCGAACCGGGCATGGAGCTGATCGAGCGCGACGGCGAGCTGCTTGGCCCGCTCCTGCCGATGCTGTTCCTCGACAGGCCGAGCATCGAACAGCGTAGTTTGCTCAGCATAGCTTGTCAGCCCTGCCATGCTTAAGGTCATGGTTCGGAGTCGAATCCGCCGATGCATACACTTCTGAAAGAGGGACATCACCACGGAGGACAGATCACATTCCCAGCAGGTCTCCGGAGTGACATGCTCGTGTTTTGTTACTTCGAGGTGATCGCTGTACCGGATCATGAGTGAGAGACGGCCACAAACACGACGCTGACTCCGCAGCGTTCGGCAGAGCCGTTGCAGCGCGTCGAGCAATCGACCGGTCAGCAGGGGATCATCGATTTCGTCTGGATCGAGGAGGACCGTTTCTTCGAGCTGAGGCTGACTCGCCGGTGGCAACACCGGCAGGGAATCGATCCCTTGCGCCCAGCGAGAGAGCTGCCCGGCATAGTCTCCCAGCGCTAGTTCCAAGGCATCAACGGGACTCTCCGCCACGTCGCCGAGTGTGTCGAGGTTGAGGTCATCGAGCCGTGACAGGACTTGTCGCATGCAGGGGCGCTGTAGGCCCGGCAGGGTGCGCACTGAGAGCGGCGCCATGAACACCGGCTCCGATCCTGGACGGACATCGTACAATTCGGAGGGCTGGATTAGAGTGGCCGCAGTTTGGGCCACGAGCTTGTTGCTCCCCACACCGGCGACGCCGTCGAGTCGATACTGAGTGAGCACTTCGTGCTGGACTTTTGCCGCGATGTCATACGCTGGCCCAAAAAGCCGTCCGGTCCCAGTCAGATCCATCACGAAGGAGCCTGCCTGAACCGGTTCCCAAACGGGAGCATAGCGTCTCACGATGTGAAGCAACGATCCCTCCGCCGTTCGGATTCGAGAGGGATTCGGAGGCAAGACGTGCATGGACGGACAGACCCGTCGTGCTTGCTCAACGGACATTCCGATCGCAAGGCCTGCTTCTTCAGCTTCGGATGAGATTTCACGCAGGCACGCCCGCGAGGTATTTAACGGGGCGATCGCGAGTGGTCGCGTCGAGAGGCTGGGATCATGCAGCCGAGCGACAGCGACTTCAAAGGCAGGAATCCCGAAGCACACAATCTGGCGGTCCATGGTGCCAACAGCCGAGGCCTCACTTTCTGAGATGACGGATGACGCCGACAACGATGCCTTCGATCTGAAAACTGTCCGATGGCTTGATGATGATCGGCTGCATGGCGTCATTGGCGGGATGGAGTTCCACTGTGCCGGCCTTGCGGTAATAGGTCTTGATCGTGGCCTCGCCGTTCACCAGGGCAATGACCGTCTGCGCATTGCGGGCCGTCGCTTGTTTCTGCACGACAACAATGTCACCGGGGAAGATGCCTTCATTATGCATGGACGTGCCTTTGACCCGAAGGGCGAAGGTCTCGCCACGACCGACCATGCTTTTCGGCACATCAACGCGTTCCATCTGAGGAATCGGTTCAATGGGCGCCCCTGCCGCGACCACCCCAGCCAGCTGAATCTGCGAGGAGCTGAGTTGCATCAGGGCCAATTCCACCGTCATGGGAATCGGAATAGTGCCATCTTCATAGCGAATGATCGATCGGCGGGTGCAGTGAAGCGTCTGAGCGAGACTCTCCTGAGTCATCCCAAGGGTCTTTCGGAGTTCGCGTAACGATCCGGGCCGCATGTGACATAATGTCACATTATTTCGTAGATCTGTCAAGAGACGTGTCTCGTGGCGGACCTTGCCGCTGGGCGCGTCACCGACTTTGATCAGAGAAAGATTGTGCCGCGAGGGAGGAAATTATTAGCCAAACCCCGACCCTTCGTCTCACGGACACGTCGGAAGCCGACATTGCAGAAATCTGGGCATACCTTGCAACGAAGGCGAGAAATCTGGATTTGTCCAAGGTGGAGAAAAAAATCGCACTTTCCGCATGGCCACATTCCAGTGCATCACAAATGTATCGATGAGCTAACGGGGCAGCTCAAGAAGTGCTAAATAGTTCAAACTCGGACTAGTATTCCAGGCTTAGCGGACCTGCCCGAACAGACACATGGGCTGGACTCTCCGCTCCTACCGGTCCGCATGGACTCCTGGTCTGTAGCGCGTTCGTGGGTTGAAATTGGGGGGAATCCCGTTCGTAAGCGGTTCTATGGCCACTTTTGTCCTGGTGGGACAAACCCCAAATGGGACCGATTGCCAATGCCGGTGGGGGGGGTGTACCGGTTGTGAGAGAGCGGTATCGGTGTTAGAGGAAGAGAGGTAGGGAAGGTAGGATCAGCAGGTAAGAATGTACGTCGTTAGCGGGGTCCACTTGGGGCGCGGAAATGAACACAGGATGAGCCACAGATGACCCATCCTGTCCAATCAGAAGCCGCTGTTTATGCGGTTTTCGGAGGTTCTTGAGGGTCTAAATCTGTTTTCAAGACCGGCACGTTCGGCCGCTCCGTCACCCCTCCATACCAAGCTCGCTCGACCCGGAGCCAATCTGATTATTCTTGGCGACGGGATAAAACACCATATCCTATGACACCCCAAAAGATATGGCTCATCCTCCCATGATGAGCTCGCGCAGTATACGGCGTTCCGGTGGGTTTGGTAAACACCCTCCCTCGATTTCCTACAGAAGAGATTCTGACGACTCATGCAACCCACGACCGACACATGGACTCAGCTCTCGCTTCAGACTCGTAAATCGAATAAGCTGCAAGAAGCGTCTTTGCCTATCCCTGAACCAGCGACTAAAAGGAGAATCTATGAAGTGTCCCCGATGTTTTACGGAAAACGACGTCTTGGCCACGAAGTGCTCAGTGTGTGAGCAGGTATTGAACGCGCCTCGACAGAAACCGGTAAGATACATGAGCTTCTACGCGGAGTATTTTGCTTTTCGAGAATTGGTGACTCCTCAACTGATCAAGGTGATCTACTTCGTCGGAGCCTGCTTCATTACCGCTGGGGGGCTCTTGTCGATCCTGTCTCCTGATGCACTGGATGATTACATGGCTGGTCCCATTTTCACTCGCCTGGGCGGAATCGCGGCCCTTGTGATGGGTAATCTCGTCTGGCGCATCATGTGCGAAGGGGCCATCCTACTCTTTAGTCTGCATGAGCTGTTGGTCAGCATCGATACGCGGGCCGGGTTGCTGGTCCGGCAGGGTAAACGCATCGAACCGTGAGACGGCTCAATCGGGGTTTATATAGAAGAGCTTCTCTCGCAGTCAGGCGCCGAAAGTTCTGACGTCTTGGGAAGTTCAGAAATGTGCTTGATGGCCCAACCACAGGCCTTGAGCTATTGGTGTTTTGAAGGATCTGAGCTTTCCAGCGTTAGTATTCTATGTCCATTTGCATCGGTTCTGATCTTGAAATTGGCCTGGTTTCGGCTCAGGCACATATCAAGATCTGTGAAATCCGTAATGCCACGCTTCAGATCGACCACTTGATTGACGCTTCCTTGATATAAGAATACGAGCGCATTGACTGAATCTGAAACGTGTATCTGGCTGCGCTCCTCAATATTCCAATTCATATTGAGTACCGATTTCGCTTTTTCATTATTGGTGTAAGGTCCAAACATACAGACCCTATCCCATGCAAAGGAGACATCAAGGTCGGAGAAGATAATTGTCTTCTGGTTTCCATTTTGTAGCTGGGCAGACAGCTTGGTTGGGAATGACGCGCGTTCCTTGAAAAACGCATAAGGGGTTGCTCCAGTCGCATACGTGAAAGTGGTTCCAACGAGGTTCATGAGGGTATCAGGGAGCGTTCGTAGGCCTGGTACGAGTAAGGAAATGAAGAATGCAACCAGGAATGCCGAAACAATTTTTGGGAGATAGTCAATGCGCCACGTTGAGGGACTATTTGCCTTTAGTTTTCGACTGAACATCAATGCGCAAAACAGCAATATCGACATGGCGGGGATAGAAGCAACGAATACCAGAGCGCCCTGTCCATCAGTAAGGGTAATCACACAAGATGCCAAGAATATGATGAGCGTGAGGAGGGTAAGAAATAGAACACCAGCAGATAAAAGTTTGTTCATAAATACGGATGCTAAAACAGACCTCTCTTTTTGTCTGCATTTAAGTGCATCAGGCGAAAACGCTCTCAGAGTCTCAAGGAATGGCCTTGTATGTCCTAATTGACGGCTGCTTGCCTTAGCTCTCATAAGCTGTTGGTCAGCATTGATACGCGGGCCGGGTTGCTGGTCCGACAGGGTAAACGCATCGAACCGTGAAGTGGCCCGATCGGGCATTACACAGAAGAACGTCTATCGCCGCAAGGGACAGCCGGTGAATCGACGGACGGCAGGGAAGAAGCTGCATCACCAGAATGAGGTCAGGGTAGGGTGGGTTTCGAGTTGGTACTTGGAGATTTTCTCGATGCCGTCGACGAGGTGCCGACGAGAGGCGCTATCGCAGAGGGCATGGGTGTCGGTCGGACTGAGCTTGAGATGGGCGATGATGTCTGAGCCCAGTCGTCAATAGTGGACGCCATAGGTTACAGCCTCATGCCGCTGGCTG
>NZ_JBLFBO010000009.1:0-134177 GCF_047338595.1 Nitrospira sp. BLG_1 | reverse complement strand
GGGCAAGAGCACCGAGCTCAACGCCGACATGGTCCGGCAGCATCTCACGGTGTAGGGTTTCCTAGTGCACAATCACAGGAGGGCTACCATGATGAGGAAAGATCTGGCAAGGTTGTGGAAGAAGTGTTTCGTTGCCGGGGCCATGGCGGCACTGGTGGCTGGAATGGGATCCACGGTGCCCAGTGCCTTTGCTGGTGGCATGATCAAGGCGGATGAGGACAAGTGGATTTCGGTGGGGATGGGGATCCGGACCAGCTTCAATTCCATCGAAGGGGCCTCGCCAGCCGGGCATTACACGAACGATTTTACGATCAACAATGCTCGGATTTACGTCAATGGGCAAATCCACAAGTACATCAAGTTCGAGTTCAATACGGACTGTTTTAACTGTGCCGTGGGCGGCGGGGCCGGGGCCTTCGGCAATGCGTCGCTGACCACCACCTCGCAGAACTTCGGCGGGAACTCCTCGATCGGCTTGCTTGATGCGATCGGCAAGTTCGAGTTCAATGAGATGGTGAACCTCTGGGTCGGACGCATGTTGCTGCCGAGTGAGCGCGGGGAGTTGAACGGGCCGTTCTACCATGCCACGTTCGATGGCTTTCGCACGCCGTTCTTCCCGGCGGATGCGAGTGCCAACTTCAACGGAGTGAGTGCACTGGGGGGCGGTGCCGGTCTCTATGGCCGTGATAATGCGGCGACCTTCTGGGGCAAGGTGCATCCGGGCGGCACGCATCTGTTGTATGTGGTCAGTGTGTCGCAGGGGTTGCGCGGGGGGCCCAACACCGGCAGCAGTCTGATGTATACCGGACGGTTGCAGTGGAACTTCTTGAATGATGAGCCGAATCCTGGCTATTACACGTCCGGGACGTACTATGGCACGGCCGGCGATGTGGCGGCGATCGGGGCCAGCGTGCAGCACCAAAAGGATGGGGCGGGGAATACGGCAACGGGGAATGTGTCGGATTTCACCGGGGCGTCCGTCGATGTGTTGATTGAAAAAGTGCTGCCGAATAACATGGGCGTGTTCACGTTCAACGGGGAATTTAAGCGGCACTGGGCCAACTATGGCGCGGGGGCATTCACGAACGTGGGCGGGTTTAATAGCTGCTTCTGCACGTTCAATGGGCATTCGTGGACGGTGTACGGCTTGTATCTGATTCCCCAGGAAGTGGGGATTGGCCGATTCCAGCCGTATGTGCGGTTCACGAGCATCGACCCACGGTACAGCGCGATGCGGCAGGAGTGGGAGACCGGGGTGAACTATGTGATCTCGGGGCATAATGCCCGGGTCTCGGCCTTTTACCGGTATGGGGACATCAATACGAAGGGGTTTGCCGGGGGCTACGCCCCCAGTACGACGGGCGATAAGGTGGATTCCTTCCACGTCGCCTTGCAGCTGCAGTACTAGTCACTTTCCTAAGTTAAGCGGTTGGTTGTAGATGAGGGCCGGAATCTGATTCATGGGTTCCGGCCCTTGTTATTCCTCCCTCTCGATCGAGCTTGCCGTGTATTCTGCTTGAAATCGACTAGACGAGCACCAATCCGGTTGATCTGACCCGTTTCCAAGCCGGAGAAGCGAGAAACCGGTTGTAACCTGATGCCGTTCCGGGAAAGCTTTTCTCCAGGTCGTGAATGTGTGGATAGGTCTGACATGGCTGTTGTGGAGTCGCATCGGAGAGCAATTGCATCAGCCATTGGACTTGCGAAGTCGGGAGCATGAGGATCTGGTCATGGTGAGTTCCTCGGAGAATGAGTCGTGAGCGCCTTCCGACAGACTCACTCGTCACATTTCCACCGAGCCAAACCAATCGACGTTCTCTGGTTATACCATCATCGATATGTTGTTTGGTGAGCAGGCCTGCGAGCCATTTTGAAGAAACCCTAGGGCGCGGAACCTTTTCGTCGAACCAGAAACGAACATCGAGGTCGAGCCCGCGCCGTTCAAGGTAGTTGAGGAGCGATCGTCGGAGTCCTTCGCCAAGCCACGCTGGTGTTTCACCGCAACGGTCCTCGTGTTCACGGTCATTTTCTGCAAACCCGTGATGCATGGGTCCGAGAATGTGGAGGCCATGTGCCTCGGGATCCAGACCAATCGGGCTATGGGCGGTGACAGTGAACCGGTGCCAAAAGGCCGACTGAATCAAATCGGCGGCGAGAAGTTGGCGGATACGTTCAAGAGAATCAATGGTTTCCTGAACGGTTTCTGAGGGACAGCCATACATCAGATAGGCATGGATCATGATTCCGGCCTTTTTAAACCCTGCCGCAACCAGCGCGGTCTGATCAACGGTAATTCCCTTCTTCATTTTGTCTAGAAGCCGGTCTGAAGCGGCTTCGAGTCCGGCGGTGACGGCGATACATCCAGATGCAGCCAGGAGTCGGCAGAGGTCAGGCGAGAAGGCCGGTTCAAAGCGGATGTTCCCCCACCAGCGGATGGTGATTTGTCGTTCCAAGAGGCTCAGGGCCAGTGCTTTGAGAGCCGCTGGTGGAGCCGCTTCATCCACAAAGTGGAAGCCTCGGCACCCTGTTTCGGCCACGAGCTGCTGGATTTGCTGAATGAGTCGTTCAGTCGGCGTCATTTCGTAGCGACTGATGTAGTTCAACCCCACGTCGCAAAACGTGCATTGCTTCCAATAACACCCGTGTGCCACGGTGAGTTTGTTCCAGTGACCCTCCGACCACAGGCGATGCATGGGGTTGGTGCTATCGAGAATGGTCAGATACCGATCCAGCGCCAGGCCTTGGTAGGTCGGACACCCAATGTCGTCCATCGAGAAATCACTGAGACCGGAATCATCGGCATACACCACGCGATCCTGCTCACGAAACATTGTGCGATACAACGCTCGTCGGTGCCGAAGTCCAGACAGATATTCAATCAACGACAGGAGCGGCCGCTCCCCGTTGTCCAGTGTGATGAAGTCCACATAGTCGAATACTCGGGGATCAGTCACTCGACGGAGCTCGGTGTTCACGTAACCACCACCAATGACAACAGGCAGATCAGGATACTGTTCCTTAATCGACTGTGCGATGAGGAACGCACCATAGAGATTGCCTGGAAAGGGGATCGATAGGCCGACGAGCGTCGGTCGAGTTCGGTAAAAATGATTCCAGAAGAGATCCCGTAGCCACTCATCTATCAGGCTCTGCGGCGCCGCCAGCGCGGTGGCGATTTGATCAAAGGATGACGCGCTGCGCCCGATATGCTCGGCATACCGGCTCAAACCGAAGTGAGGAGTAATGGTGGCTTGCACGAGATCGGCGAGGTCTTCGAGAAAGAATGTGGCCCATTGTTTGGCTCGGTCGCTGATTGACACCGAGCGAGGAAATGTCCGCCGACCACGAAACCGTGGTCCTTGGGGTAGCACGCCAGGTTGCATGAAGCGATCGGCGAGGTTCGGACTCCGGCCTTGCAAGAAGGTGATGACCGGTCCGATCAGTTCCAGGTAGCGATGTTCGGCCTTCATCATTTGGACGGCTTCTTTTGGAAGGATGCTCCTGTTGTTGTGCAGCTCTTTGAACACGGATCGTAAGCCGTCGGTACTGAAAAGTCGGAGCACCACTTCAATGCCGAGGTCTGCCTGTTCCGCCTGAATCCCACGTGACTGAAGAAATCCGGTCAGATAGGTGATGGATGGATAGGGAGTATTCAACTGGGTTAAGGGAGGAATGACTAACAGCACACGTTGAGGTGTCATGAGCCGGACATAGCACAGTGGGAGAGAAAAATGCTATGTCCGAAGAAATATTCCAATTGAGGAAGAGCCGGGTGATGTCTCAGCTCTGACCGCTCCGGCAGCACCACTCGATATAGAAGGCCGATGTGGCCCTACTTCTTGATGTCGAGGACGCTGCCGAGCAACGCATTACCAGTCTTGATAGTCTGAAGATTGGCTTCAAAGCTTCGTTGAGCCAGCATCTGGTGTACGGTCTCCTCACCAAGATCAACATTGGAAAGCTCGACGGGGAACTGATTCCCGCCTGTATCTCGTAGCACCGTTGGGCCCGCTGCATGGTCTTTCTGAACCACGGGAAGGACTCCTCCGGTCTGGACTTCCACAAACTCTGTTCGGGATTTCTTGAAACCGTCGGTGTTGAGGTTGGCGACATTGTGCGCCACGACTTCGATCTGTTTCCCAAAGGCGGTCAGGCTCGAGAGCGCGGTGTGTATGGCGGATATCATAGACACCTCCCTTGGCGATTCTAGTATGCCCCGTCGTGTGACTTATCGGAGGGTACGAGCAAAACTTTACGCGAAGGAGCATGCGGTCATGCAATCGGTATCAATCCACAGAAACGAACACTATGGGCTAGAGATGACGGCTAGTGAGACTTTAGGGGATCTCCGGTTCTGCCGATAGAATGGAGGTTCGAAGGTCTCTCGCGCATACCTATGACGGATTCCATGAATAGTGCTCCCTCGAATTCTGGGAACGGACCACTGAACGTCCTGACCGGTGATGATGCTCGCTTCTTGTGGGAAGCGGTCCCTGAGGCTATCTTCTTCCTCGACCATGACAATCGTATTGGGCTGCTGAATGGCGAGGCACAGCAATTGGTCGGACGAACACGCACGGCGATCGGGATAGGGTTTCACGACTTAATGGGCTGTCTCGCCGTAGGGGAGGGCACTACTTCAGAATGCCCGTTCACCAGAATGAGAAGTACCGGAGAGCTCGTTGTGATTCCTTCTCATATATGGACTCGCGAGGATGGAACTCAATTTGAGCTGTCACTCTCCTTCTGGCCTCGAGTACAACAGGGAGTGTTTGTCGGAGGCGTCGTGATCGTTCGTGACTTGACCGATGCGATGGAAGTTCAACGTGATGTGCAACGAGCGGCACGACTGGCCGAGGATGCGCCCAACCCTATCGTAGAGTTTGATGCGACGGGTGCCATGCTCTATGCCAACACAGGCATGTTGAATTTGATGGGACGGTGTGGGCTGCTCGATGCCGGGATTGAGGTGATGTTTCCAGAACATCTTCCGGCCATGCTTCAGGAGTGTCTCTCTACTGGTGTGTCTTTGCCTCGGGTTGAACATCTTGTGGGGGATCGTGTCATCGCGTGGTCGTTTTTTCCCCTCCGAGATCTTGAACTGATCCGTGCATATGGGCTCGATATTACCTCGGATGTCGCGTTGCGTCGTGCCAAGGAAGCGGCGGAGGAATCGGCACGGGCGAAGGGGATCTTTCTTGCAACCATGAGTCATGAGTTGCGGACGCCCATGAATGGTGTGCTGGGATGCACGCAGCTCCTTCAAGATACCTCGTTAACCGACCAACAACGAGAGCTTATCGAGACGATGCATCGCTCCGCGGAAGCGTTACTGACATTGGTCAACGATATTCTGGATTTTTCAAAAATTGAGGCCGGGAAGATGACCTTAGAGGTGGCCAATGTCAATCTGCGAGGACTCATTCAAGATGTCACCACCTTAACGGATGGGTTGGCTGCTCAGAAAGGTCTGACTGTTGCCGTGGAGATTGAATCGGACGTGCCGGAGGAGTTTCGTGGTGATCCAATCAGGTTGAGGCAGATCCTGTTCAATCTTGTGGGGAATGCGATCAAGTTCACACAACAGGGAGGCGTTACGATTGCCGTCGCTGTGAAACCCAGGCTGTCTGAAAACACGGACACGGTGGTGTTGCAATGGAGTGTCCGTGATACGGGTATCGGGTTAACGACTGAACAACAGGCTCAATTGTTTAAGGCCTATGCCCAGGCCGAGGCGTCCACCGCAAGAAGATTCGGCGGGACCGGGCTTGGCCTCATGATTTGTCACCAGCTTGTCGAACTGATGGGAGGAACCATCTCGGTCTCAAGCCGGTTCGGCGAAGGCAGCACCTTCAGCTACACCACTAATCTACTTCCGGCGATCCATCGGGAGGCCAGTACATTATCAGTCGGGACGGATCAATCCGCTTTCAGTGAGCAGGGGATCTCGAAGCGGGTATTGGTCGCGGATGACAACGAAATCAATCAAGTTGTAGCCTGCAAGTTCTTGCAAAAGTTAGGCTACCAGGTCGAAGTGGCGCGTACAGGACGGGAAGCGGTAGAGGCTATTACGCGAACTGCATATGATATTGTTTTGATGGATTGTGAGATGCCCGAAATGGATGGGTATGAAGCGACACGCGAAATTCGCCGTCGTGAGGAAGGGGCACTCAATCATCTCCCGATCATGGCGCTTACCGGTCATGCCTCCGACGAAGATGCTCAGAAGTGTCGCCAGGCTGGTATGGACAAGGTGGTGACCAAGCCGCTCACGCTGCCGGCCCTACGGGCTGGTCTTCAGGAATTGTTACGACAGCCCTCCACTTAGCTCCCAATCACAGTGCGCTTCCACGGCAGGTAAAAGGAGGTAGATTCTCGCTCGCCAGTTCGGTAGAGTGGCGTGTATGGTCCCTTATTCTCCAGCTGATCGCGTGATCCTCTATAGTGACTTTAACTGTCCGTTCTGTTACGCCCTGCACGAAAGACTGCATGATGTCGGTGTGATCGACCGTTGCGAGTGGCGCGGAGTCCAGCATGCACCGCAGTTGCCGCGTCCCATGAAGCCGTGGAGCGGCTCATTAGGTGCGGAGCTTCGACATGAAGTGACGATGGTGCAGCGGCTGGCTCCAGGATTGCCGATTGCGTTACCACCTGGAAAACCGAATACGCTTCCGGCGATTGAACAAGCGATCATGCTCTTACAAAAGGAACCACGGGTGGGGATGGATTTTGTTCGGCGAACGTACCGAGCTTTCTGGTGCGAGGGGCGAGACATTTCTGATCCGGTGGTATTGAAGGAATTGGCAGGGGAGCATGTCGTGGAGAAGGGTGATGGGCAGAACCAGGTGCTTGCTCAGAAATGGGAAACCGCCTGGCATGCGACTGGTCAAAACGGAGTGCCACTCCTTGTGTCGTCGGATGGTGACTTGCTCGTCGGTTGTGTGCCGGTCGAGCATGTCAGGCAGTTCTTTCAAGTCTAGAGATTCATTGACCTAGACGACAGCTCTTCCTGTCCTGTTCCCACGGATTTTCCAATGATCCATCCAAATTGATTCCACAGAGCAGGGTATTGCGATCAGCCATGTGTAGGTGAGGATCCAAGACGATCAACGAAAGTTAGCTCGGCAACTGCAGATTTATCGAGCTCACCTTTTCCCTGTACGATCAACCGTTGATATTGAGCAAGGGTTGCTTCTGCCACGGGGAGCGAAAGGCCGAGATTCTTAGCCAAGTTGAGGGCGATGGCGGAGTCCTTTGCGGCATGGGCAGCAGAAAAGTAACAGTCGTGCGCACGTTGTTGCATGTCTTCTCCGTCCGTTTCCAAGACTCGTGACGCGGCACCTGTTTGACTAAACACGTCGCGCAGGAGGGTGAGGTCGATTCCAAGCGCCGCTCCGAGCCCAAGTCCTTCCGCCAATGCAGCGGTATTGCTGTTCATCACCATATTCACCAGGGCCTTGATCTTTGCCGCTTCACCGGCTGGACCGATGTAGCGGACTGTCGTTGCGAGCTTGCCAAGGATGCTCTCTGCACGAGCAAAAGCCTCGCGCTTGCCTCCGCACATGAGGTATAGGGTGCCTTTCCTAGCCTGAGTGATACTTCCTGCCATGCAGGCTTCAAGGCAGAGTCCCCCTCGCTCCGTGACCAAACCATCAATATCTTGATGGGTCCTGGGAGAGAGGGTGGCGCAATTGACAAAGAGACGACCTCGAGCGTTGCCGAAGAGACTGGTTTGGTCGGTTGCAGAGAAGATCGCATGCATCGCCGTATCATCTGACACCACTGTGATGATGACGGATGAGCGGTCGGCAACCTCAGCCGGTGTCTGTGCCGGGTAGACACGAAGTTCATTCGCCAGGTCAACGGCGGCTGCGGAATGGAGATCGTAGACCGATGTCAGATGGAAGCCGCGTTCATGGAGACAACGGGCCATATTGGCACCCATCCGGCCGATCCCGACGAAGCCAATATACTCAGTTGGTTCAGTCATACGAGGTAATCCTGGCATGATCGATGGTCGTCATTGCTAGAGCTGACGGGTTTCTGTGGATTGTGGTTGTTGCAGTTTATTCCATTTGAGGTTGGTTTTTCCGTCCGTGGTGGTAAATCCATGATCGTTGAAGGCGATCACGCTCACACGTTGTTGCTTTTTCTGTGCCGGGTGCAGTTGAGGAAGTCCGTCCTTCAATTGAACGGTTCCTTTGAGACTGTCCACGATTAATAAATCTGTCGCTGCCGATGGCTGGATGGCCCACACAAAGGTGGCAGGACCGCCGGCATAGGTGCCGGAGCCTTCCCATTGCCCGATGAGGTCAGGGTCAACGGTCCTGAGTTGGAAGACAGGCACACTCGTCGCTTCCCGCCGGAGGTTCCAGAGTTCAGCCGGAATGCGTGCAGGGTTCTGATCGGTTACGAGCCGCTTCCAATTCGCCTGAACACTTCCGGTCGTGGCAAATGCATTCGGTGCGGTGATTCGATAGGTTCCTTTCCATCCGAGACCTTTGAATGTGTTCGCTCGTTCGAGGGACCACAAGCCGGATTCGGCATTCAAGATACCATCAAATTCCATCATCGACGAGAGCGACCATTCCAAGTTCGGTTTGATGACCAGCAGGAGGTCATGCTGTGTCGTGCCACGTGAGACGCGAGTATGCCAGCTCCCGATCAGGTTCGTTGGATCAATGGACGTGGATTTCTTGGGTCCGTCCTGAAGAGCCTCAGGAGCCGGACGTATTTGGGTGAGTGTCACGGGGGCTACGCGAGAGCCGGCCTCCTGGTGTGAATTCTGTTCCGCAGTGGGGCTGGTGACCGTAGAGGGAATGGTCGCGGTCAGTGTGGCACCATACCGCTCGGCAACCGCCCGACTCAACCGGGTGACGGCGTCAGCGAGGTGCTTCTGTTTTGTCGAGGCGACGATCACGGTGATCAGCTCATCCTCGTGCAGAAATGTCAGGCGGGAGAGAGAGGCTGAATCGATTCTGACCGCTCCCTCACCAAGGCCTGGGATCAGCCGACTGTCACGCCGAAGTCGCTCCTTGTTGAACCAAGCCCGCCGGTCCTGACCGGAGCTCTCATGGAGTTGAACGGTGACAGTATTGCCATCACTCCGATGGGCCTTGAAGAGGCATGTTTTGGGTTCAGACGGTGTCCCTTCTTCTACTGGCTCCCCAAGCGCCTGTTGAGCCTCTTCGACAGTGACCAGTGCGCAGGGGTCGGTGGTCGAGCCGAACAGACTCCCGACCTTTCCACAGGAGAGTAGAACGAGGGGAAGGAGAAGCCACGTATAGGATCGTATGGAGCGGAGCATTACACTCTGAACTCGGTCATAATTTGGTGGGGAATTGTACCGCGAACCGGATCACAAGTGCCAGGGGGGTACACTGGGAGTGTGGGACGCCTCCCTGTGCGTCCTACGTAGGGCCCGGTCATGCGGGCGCGTGAAAACCGTTGGAGCTTAATCGGCCAAGAATGTGAGTGCCGCTCCGTTGATACAGTATCGGAGGCCTGTGGGTTTGGGGCCATCCTTAAAAACATGTCCCTGGTGGCCTTCGCATCGGGCACAGTGGACCTCTGTCCGAGGGATAAAGAGTGCAAAGTCTGTTCGAGTTTCTACGACTCGAGGATCGATCGGTTGCCAAAAACTCGGCCAGCCGGTCCCGCTATCGAACTTATGCGTAGACGAAAACAGTGGGAGGTCGCACCCTGCGCAGTAGTACGTGCCGGCCTGGTGATTCTCGTGCAGGGGGTTGACGAATGCTCGCTCCGTATCTTCATGTCGTAAGACCCGATAGGCTGTGGTGGAAAGTTGTCGCTTCCATTCCTCGTCCGTCTTGGTGACCTTTACGATGGGATCAATCTGTAGTTTAGGCGGCATTGAATATCTCCTTTGTATGCTGTGCTCACTGCTTTAGAGTCGAGTGGGACGTCGTTGTCTTACATCAGACGTATCGAAGCCCCGCAGGTGTGGAACAATGCTCGAAAATGGTACGAGGCACAGGCCTGGAATGCAAGTGCCCAACATGCGGTGTAGAAGAAATGAGATCAACGACTTGGAGTGAGGGCGACCAACCAACTTGGTTGTTACTGATAGGCAGGATTCCTGCGAAGCAACTTCCACATGGTGCTGACGGATGGATGAGGCTCCGTGAACTCCGGTTCACTGAGATTGATGTGGATGGTGTAAAGGCGGCTGCTTACGTTCGAGATTTGGGATACAGGATACCAACATTCATATCGCTGTTCCCAGCAGTCGCGATAGGCCAATCGCAAGTAACACCGGCTCAACAGCTTTGTGCGGATCGGCGCGTTCGGGCCAAGGACGATCGGGACGGAGTGTGTCTGATAGCGAGGGCCTTGGGGGTGGAAGGCTTTGACGGAAAAAGTACCATCCCATCCACTGAGCTGAAGGAGGAAGTCATAGGCTACTCCTGGTCCCGTATTTTCTAACTCCGGCGTGAAGGTAATCGTGTCTTCGGCTTTCAAGGTTGACAAGTTGGTGATGCGAACGGCAGGGACATGCTGGTGATACCGCTCTTTAGTTGTCCGACTGATTCGACGGAGCCACGCGACACCCGTACCGATGATGACAATGAGGACGAGGAACAGAGTGAGGAACATGAGAACGTCCATGGTGCTTCGGGTCTCGGTCTCTGAGATGAGGGAGGAGAAACCCTACCCGCCGGAGCGGTGCCTGTCAACAGTGGGCAAAGAGGGGGGGAGTGGGTGGTTTATTTTGCCCGAAGCGAGGTCGCCTTGATGAGATCGACGACAGGGAAGCCGAGCCGTTGAGCGTTGGCCACGAGCTGTTGATAGATGGCGTCATCGAGTTGTGGTGTGCGCGACAGAATCCAAAGATAACGGCGGTCAGGGGTGCCGACCATGGCTGCAGTGTAGTTGGGGTCGAGTTCGAGGATCCAGTAGTTCCCTTCCCGTGATGGGCCAACGAGCCGTGCGAAGAAGTTGTCGAAGGTCACCATCAGTTTGGCATTGCTGGTGTGATCTACAACCGTTGCAACGCCGTCGGCCTGGTCCACAGTCCCACGGTCGGTGAGACATTCGTTGTGCACACCCACGTTGCCATCCTGACGGATCGTATACGCTGCTCGTGAATCAATACAGTGTCGTTGGAACCACATGGGGAGCCGAGCGATCTCATACCACATTCCGGCGTATCGAGATAGATCCACTGAGGAGGCGGTCTGAAGTGACTGTTTCGGCTCGATCGGGGCACAACTTGTTGCAATGATTAAGGAGCAGCTGGTCAGAATAAGAAGGGAGACAATCCTCACGGTAGACTCCAGGTAGAGAGCGTACTGTATTATTATGGGGAGAGTTCTGTGGCGCTTCAATAGAGGACCCTCGCCCCTGGTTTGAAGGTGAGATAGTACCAGACCCATTCCGACATCACACGAAAGCGATTTCGGAAACCGATGAGGAAGAAAATGTGGACAAAGCACCAGAGCACCCAGGCTAGAAGTCCTGTGGCATGGATCGACCCCAGTTGTGCCACAGCTTGGGCGCGACCGATCGTGGCCAACATTCCGTGGTCTGTATACATAAATGATGATCGTGCTGCCGGAGGGAGATGTTGATTGATCAGGGCGGCCACATATCGGCCTTGTTGTATGGCTACTGGTGCGATGCCTGGCAAGGGCGTTCCGTCATCTCCTTGATAATGGGCAGCATCACCGATGACGAAGATCCAGGGATCGTCTGGGAGCGTCAGATCCGCTCGGACTTTGACGCGGCCGTTGGAATCCTGTGGCCCTTGGAGTGTATCCAAGAGAGGTGAGGCTTTGTTGCCCGCTGCCCAAATCACATTGGTCGAGTGAATCCACTCGCCTGCGATCGTTAGGCCTTCAGCATGGATCGCTTGCACCGGGCTATTGAGTCTGACCGTGACGCCTTTGCGTAAGAGAGCCGTCACTGCTTTTGTCGAGAGCGTCGGGTCGAAACCTGGCAGAATGCGAGGTCCTGCCTCTACGAGGAGGATGGACAGATCATCGAGGCGAAGGTGCGGATAGTCTGGTCCCATAGCCTTTCGTCCAATTTCAGCCAGTGCGCCGGCTATCTCGACGCCGGTGGGTCCTCCTCCAACGATGACGAAGGTGAGACGATCCTGCGCGCCGGTCTCGGCTCTCCGCTGTTCCGCTTGCTCAAATGCGAGCAACATTCGTTCACGGAGCTGGACGGCATCGCGCATGGTTTTCAGCCCTGGCGCAAACGGTTCCCAGTCGTCGTGCCCGAAGTAGGCATGCTGGGAACCTGGCGCTACAACCAAGGTATCAAAGCGTATCGGTGCGCTGTCCCTCAGGAGAACCACCCGGGCGGTTCGGTCAATCGCGACCACGTCATCCATCACCACGCGCACGTTCTGCTGCGCGCGAAAGACGGTACGGAGAGGCCAGGCGATATCGCTCGGAGACAAAGCGGCTGTTGCCACTTGATAGAGGAGAGGTTGAAAGACGTGGTGATTCGTGCGGTCGATGAGGATGACATCGGCATGGCGTAGGGCGCGAGCAGCGGTCAATCCGCCGAATCCTCCTCCGATGATGACAACGCGTGTCTGGGCCATCCTCTTCCGCCCCGGTTCTGTCCTTCGCCGGAATCAGCGTTGCATATCGTTGGGGCCGAGTCAATCAAATGGCTTCTCCTGAGGCTTGCCGAATGGTTTACTGGAAATATTCGCGCAGGAGGGAACGTGGATATTGGAAAAAAATCGTCGTGAGCTGAGAGGACGATTCCTGAGGTTAAGCTGCTCGACGCAAAGACTTGTGATCATCATTGGTCATTTTACCGACCCGGTTGTTCGACGACCTCTTCTGCCGAATAGCCGGTTGTTCACACAGCAATCTTGCTCCTCGTTTACAGGTGAGGTAGTTCCAGACCCATTTACATATCACTCGGACAGGCTGTCTGATGCCGATGAGGAAGAAGATGTGAGCGACATACCAGAGAGACCAAGCTATGCGACCCGATGTATGGAACGGTCCGAGTTGAGCTGCGGCCTGGGCCCACCCGATTGTGACCATCCTGCCACAGCCCTGGTAGGTAAATGGTAAGCGGTGTGCTGGTCGTAAATCCTCATTAATCAACGTAGCAACATACCGCCCCTCGCTGATAGCAACGGGAGCAATGCCGGGGAGTGGTGTACCATTATGGTCAAGACAGTGCGCAGCATCGCCGATCACGAAGATCCATGGGTCCTGCGGGATGGTCAAATCCGGTTGAACCTTGATCCGTCCACAGTGATCCTGATCCACCCCAAGAGTACGTAAGAGCGGGGAGGCCTTTGTGCCGGCCGCCCAGAGTACATTGGTGGACGCGATCCATTCGTCACCGAGCATGACCCCGCCGGCGCGAACGGCAGTCACAGGTGTATTGAGTTTGACGGTCACTCCCATTCGGTGAAGTGCGGCAAGAGTCTTCGTGGACAGCTTCGGGTCAAGCTCGGAGAGAATGCGTGAGCCGGCTTCCACAAGTGTAATGGAAAGATCTTCTACACGCAGGTGTGGATAGTCTGGCCCTATGGTCTTTCTTCCGACATCGAGTAGTAAGCCGGCAAGCTCAACACCTGTGGGGCCACCTCCCACGATGACGAAGCTGAGGCGACTTTGAGTACCGGTGTCGGCCCTCTGCCGTTCTGCCTCTTCAAACGCGAGGAGGATGCGCTTCCGTAATTCAACCGCATCCCCCAGGGTCTTCAGTCCAGGTGCGAACGATTCCCACTCGTTGTGTCCGAAATACGTGTGGCGTGATCCCGGCGTGACGATGAGGGTGTCGAACGTGATGGGTGTGCTGTGACGGAGGCGGACTACGTGCGTGGTGCGATCGATGGACAGGACCTCATCCATGACGATCCGCACGTTGGGTTGTGAACGAAACACTGTTCGTAATGGCCAGGCGATATCCACGGGTGACAACGAAGCCGTGGCTACTTGATAGAGCAACGGCTGGAAGACATGGTGATTGGTGCGGTCGATCAGGATGACATCGACATCACGCAAGCACCGTGCTGCTGTCATCCCTCCAAACCCACCCCCGATGATGACCACGCGCTTCCGAGTCATGGGGTGAGCGAGACGGGCAGGTGTATCCACCGGTTCGTGTCCTCACATGAATCAGGGGAGGTGCGAGGGCATTCTGATGAAAGAAGCAGGGGTGAATGGTTCTCCACGGCCTGCGTAGGGGGCTGCTCGTTACTTCATCGGCTGCTGTGGCAATTCCTTGAGCTCGATGGATAGTACGGCTCTCTGTCTTGGCATCATGGGTGATCCTGCTACACTTACTTGGATGGATTGAAGCCTCGCGTTCTATTATGGGCGAGAAGCAAGGAGTCCTCCTTATGGCTATCCGTACTTGTTTGCGGATGATGAGATTTATATGGTCTGTCGTCGTCGTGCTCATGAGCGGGGGATGTTTGAGTAACTACTATGATGCCAATGATCCGATGGCCAAGCGGCAAGTTGCGTCGCAAGAAGTGGCTGGGGAGCTCAATCTCAAGACAAATGAACGACTTGCCCAGTCAAACAATGGGTCGAGACGCCAGTCGAACGAACCCATCTATGTGGATCTAGCGCCAGCTGAATTAGACGAACAGATGCAGAAGGCCGAGCGAGCCAAAGGAGCAGTGGCAGAACAGATTCGGAGTGAGTTCGTCGCAGACCCCATGATTAAACTCATCGAGCGAGATCAGGAACGGTCAGGGTTATTGAAGCCCCATCTGTCGGCTGGGGCAGATGTTGAGGTCTTGCCGAAGGTGTCATTGAAGGAGGCTTACGGGATCGATCGAAAAACCGGGAAGCCTGTCAAGATGTTGGCGGTTGTGTTTGAAGCTACGATCACGTCACAGACGCCACCGGCTGTCTATACCGTATCAGAGTCCGGTCATGCTCAACGGAACCTCGAAGTCTCCAAGCGCTTCGCAAAGCAGGTCAAACAAGTCATCCTGCAACAGATCAGACCGACCATTCCTGCTCACTAGTGAGCCGTATCGTACCTACTGCAAAAATACTATCCAGTCGGCTCACTATCCAGTTTGTGTGCTTTGCGTCCACCACCGGCAAGAGGATGCTCCGGTACCTGTCCTCCCACCATTAGTGTTGCCATATCCACGGCACGAGCCACCAGTTGTTGTGCAGCCTCACGCAGTTCACGGCTGTTCTGGACTTCACAGATGTTCCGCTCCATGTCCTCCGCGCTCCATCCCCGTGAATGGGCGATAAAGGGAAACTGTGGAAATTGGCAGCCAACCTCGGCCCAGAACGTCATCAATTGTCCTGCCACACCTTGCACGTTGTCTTGCCCACCCATGATGATAAAGGCCGCCACTTTGTGCTTCAGAAGATGTTTCTTTGCAATCGTCTCCTGATTCTGGATACAGTTCATCCTCTCAACCAGCTTGAAGTAGAGACTGCTGGCATTGCCCCACCGAATCGGCGTCGAGAGCAGAATCACGTCGGCCCAATGCACGATGGCCTCGTACACGCGATCCAATTCGTCGGTGGGATCCATCTGTGTAATTGAGCAGGGCCATGTACAGGCCTGCGCGGCTTTGGAGTAGAACCCCTCACAGGCACGAAAGTTCAGGTCGCGCAACCTAATGGATTGGGTTTCTAGCTGGAGCGTGCGTTGCGCATAGTCCAATGCGATATCGAGCAACGCATCCGACGTGCTGTAGCGTGGATGGTCGACCGTCATTGCGGTGGTAGAGATCCCGACAACGCGCACCGGGCCTGCTTGGCGAATGACAGGGCGGGCTAGGGAATGAGGCTGATGTGGTTGCTTTGTGCGTTTTGTGGCAGAGGCCAGGTCGACGTACAGCCGGCCGTTTTCTATCTTGGTTGCATAGGTCGGTACGCGATCCTGCTCATATCCCACCTCACCGTGTCCTGTCTCGCGGTGGAACTTCCAGTAGTGCCAAGGACAGACGACATAGTCACCGTCAAGAGTACCCGTACCGAGTGGTCCACCTACATGATTGCAGATGCCCGAGATTGCCGCAAACCTCTCGTGTTGATAGGTGAGGGCGATGCGTGTCTTCCCACAGTTGACCTCTTGTAACGATTTCTGCTTGAGCTCTTCGACCGATCCGACATCCGTCCATTGCGTATCAGACATTGGAGACTCCCTGGGCCTGTAGTGGTGTATCGTGCATCGTCGCTCAAACAGGTCTGGATGGAGGCTACGACCATCGCAGGGCTGAGTCAAGGTTCTGACGACCCCGGTTATGGAGGCATTCACCTGGACATTCACGAGCATGTGCGACCAGTCAAACATTCGTGTCATAATGTCGCTTACCGTAGGAGGAGAGCCTCATGGCCAAGCGACAACCCACTGAACCTCGAATCTCCATTGCGGATACTGCGGAGGGGCTGCGCATCGTCATGCCTTGTCGCCGAAGCTGGTTCGTGATTTGCTTTTTGGCGTTCTGGCTCTGTGGTTGGGCGGTGGCGGAAGTGATGGTCGCGAACCAGTTTCTGAAGGGTGATAGCCCGCCGGAGGGAGAATTGTTCATGTTGGCCTGGTTCGGGGTCTGGACTGTCGGTGGAGTGGTCGCGCTTTATGCGTGGCTGTGGCAGCTGATGGGCAAAGAGATGCTCACCGTGCGCGGCCAAACGTTCAAAATACGACGCGATGTCGGAGGATTCGGGTTTGACAAGGAGTACAACTTCATTCAGATGCGTGATCTTCGCATTGGATCAGTTGGATCCAGTCCGCTGGCGTTTTCGTCCAGCTTCCAATTATGGGGAGTTGGGGGCGGGGTGATTTCGTTCGACCACGGTGAGAGAACCTGCCGATTCGGCGCAGGCCTCGACGAGGCTGAAGCGAAGCAAATAGTAACGGCCATCAAACAGCGGTTCCGCATTCCTGAGAGCTCTCCTTCCAAAGGCCAAGTGAACCTCAAGGCTCCTAATAGCCCGAACATTCACGCAGACTTCTAGGCGAGGCCGATGAACCAACTCCTGCAGACCTTCCCACATTGCCACCTTTTCCCTTCCAGTGCTAGACTCCTGCCACAAGCCTAATTCTACGGCTATCCTGTCGTCTTACAGAAGTATGACAGTACCTGCGAATCCTGAATCCAGAGTGTTTCTTCCTGCCGGTGACGCGTTGGAAACGGAGGCGCTGCTCCGCCAAGTCCTAGAGGGAATAGGCGCGCAAGTCGGTGAGCAGTTCTTTCCTTCTCTTGTCCGGCATTTGGCGACTACCCTTGGTGTGGACTACGCCTATATTTCTGAGTTCAATGAGAAACAGCGTCGGTTTGTTTCGAAAGCAGGATGGGGGAAGGGGCAGGAGTTACCGCCGTTCGATGTGCCGGCCCAAGGTCCGTGTGAGACTGTGTTGACGAAGAAATGCGTCCATCATCCGGATGCCCTCCGCCACCACTATCCCCACGTGCAGCTGATCCAAGACACGAGTGTTGAAAGCTACTGTGGCGTTCCCATCGTGAACTCAAGCGATCAAGTTGTCGGACATTTGGCTGTCATGGATACGAAGCCGATGCCGGACGCCGTCCGTGTGACGTCGATTCTTGGAATCTTTGTCATGAGAGCAGCCGCAGAGTTGGAGCGGCTTCGAATGGAAGCCGTCGTGAGGGAAAACGAGGCGCAGCTACGCGATCTCTTCGATGAGGCTCCGATCGCCTATGTTAATGAAGGCCTCGACTCCAAATTTATTCGTGCCAACAAGACCGCGCTGAGGACGCTGGGTATTACGCCGGAACAAGTCAAAGGGCTGTACGGGAAGTCGTTCATTCCGGATACGCCGGATGCACAACGACGGCTGAAGGAAGCCTTCGACGCCGTTGGCGAGGGTGTTGACACAAGCGGCGTTGTGTTGGAGTTGAGACGGAAGAATGATGGCCAACCCCTCTGGATTCGTTGGTGGTCCCGTCCTGATTTGAGCGGCACGTTTACGCGTACCATGTTCATCGACATTACCGAGCAGGTGATGATGGAGCAGGACAAGGCGAGGTTGGAGGCCCAGGCGGTTTATTTGCAGGAAGAAATCAAGGGCAACCATAACTTCGAAGAGATTATCGGATCAGCTCACTCGCTCAAGAAAGTGCTTAAAAACGTTGAGCGTGTGGCGCCGACCGATTCGACCGTGCTGATTACGGGCGAGACAGGAACCGGCAAAGAGCTAATCGCGAGAGCCATCCATAATCTGAGCTCTCGAAAGCAGCAGCCGTTGGTCAAGGTGAATTGCGCAGCCATTCCAGCTGGCTTGGTTGAAAGTGAGTTGTTCGGTCATGAGAAAGGTGCGTTCACCGGCGCACTCACGAGAAAACTGGGTCGTTTCGAGGTGGCGGATAAGGGGACGATCTTCCTGGACGAGATCGGGGATTTGCCGCTCGATCTGCAATCCAAACTCCTCCGTGTCTTGCAGGAGGGCGAGTTCGAGCGAGTGGGAGGAACGCAGACTTTCAAGGTGGATGCGCGTATCATCGCGGCGACGAATCGGAATCTTGAACAACTCTCCAAAACAGGCCAATACCGTCCTGATCTCTATTATCGTTTGAATGTCTTTCCAATCCATCTCCCGGCACTGCGAGAGCGTGAGGACGACGTGCCGTTGCTTGTGCAGTATTTCGTACGCAAGCACGCGATGAGGTTAGGAAAGAAGATCGACCGGATACCTGAACGGATGATGGCTACCTTACAACGCTACCAGTGGCCGGGGAATATTCGTGAACTGGAGCACGTCATCGAGCGGGCCGTCATACTGAGCGAGGGGTCTGAACTTGCATCCATCGACTGGTTGACGCCTCCGGCCAGTAAGTCCAGGAACGGCAAAGCATTCACGCTCGAAGAAATGGAACGGCAGCATATCCTCGACATCCTTGAACAGACGAATTGGCGTGTCAGCGGTGATAAAGGTGCGGCAGCCATTCTCGGTTTGAAGCCTACTACGCTTGAAGCTCGCATGAAGAAACTTGGCGTTGTCAGGCCAAGCTAATCTTGGAGAAACCAGCATGAGACGATCTACGATCTGTGTAATGATGATCTTGTCAGCCCTTGGCGTCGTCGGCAGCGCCTACGCCGATTGCCCCGAAGGCGTCCGCCCAGTCGGCGAATCGGAACAACAGGTATACCTCTCGCTCCAACAGGCCATCAGAGCCGCATTGCCTCCTACCCCAGCAGGCTGGACGTTGAGGGATCCCATGGCCAAGATAAAACCGGCTGCGCCGAAAGACGTATGCAAGGGATTGGATCCTATGCCGGGGTGGTATGGGGAATATTTCTGGGATGTAGAATCGAAACGCCACAGCGAGAAAGATCGTGAGCGAGATGCCAAGATTAGGAAGGCCATGGCGTGGACGCCAGAGGAGGAAAAGGAAGTGCATGGATACCAAGCGCAGGCGCGCGATCTTGAATACAAAGCGCGCGGAGCTATAAAGACCAATCCGGATGAGGCAGCACGCTTACGTGCTGAAGCCAAACCGTTTTCTGAAAAGGCCAATGCGGTTTGGAAAGCCCACAACGAACGAGTGGCTCCGGAAGTCGCGGCTATCAACAAAGAGTACGATGCTGACCGCATCAATACTCTTGTCACCGTCACCATCGGAACGTGGGAAGAATCCGCACAAACGGACTCCAAGGAGCCCCTACAGATCTCTGGTGTCCCTACGGCCTTCGTGAACAGTCAAAAAGAAATGGTGCTCATCTTTGGACAGAAACTTCCGTCGTTCAAAGAGAGCGGCGGGATCGGCACAAAACCACGCCTCGTGACTGCCATCGTCAAGGGGGACCGACAACCAGCTGAAGTCATCGCGAAGCTGCTGGGGTCATCAGGCCTAGGTGAGGTCGGGAAGAAATAGCGTCTTACTTGGAAACCTGGCACCACGTTTCTTGGGCGGCTACTCTCTTACAGTCATCCACTGTTTTTCCCCTCCGTTACGGCACATAGTCCCAAGTGTTGTTCCCAACTAATTGAGATGTTCCTAATATATTGGGAATTCTCTCTCGGTTGAGTCTTTGTCTTTTCTGCGGCTCGCGCCGAACAACCTCCATTGATCAACAGTTTAGGTGACCGTTCTCATCTCATCGCACTCTGGCACCGTGGTTGCTCAATAGGCTGGCATCACGTTGATCAGAGGAGGCGTAGCGATGTTGAAGATCACAGTCATTCAGGAAAGTCAGGGAGATGTCCTCATCAAGCTGGAAGGAAAAATCACGGAGCAATGGGCAGCACTACTCGATGGAGAGTGCCGTGCCTATCTCCGGCAGCAGAAATCGGTGTTCTTGGATTGTTCCCATGTCGACTATATCGATGGTCGTGGAGTCGAAGTCCTGAACGCATTTCCCCATTCACATGTCACCCTTATGAGTGCTCCAGCCCTGATGACGGAGCTGCTCCACATTGGAGGTCGGTCATGAATGTTGATACCAGTCAGGCTACTAAGTCCACGAGTTATCTAATCGGTGCAGATCCAACAGCAGTGTTAC
The DNA here is from genome assembly GCF_047338595.1 of Nitrospira sp. BLG_1. Taxonomy (NCBI): domain Bacteria; kingdom Pseudomonadati; phylum Nitrospirota; class Nitrospiria; order Nitrospirales; family Nitrospiraceae; genus Nitrospira; species Nitrospira sp. BLG_1. The sequence goes on along the minus strand of NZ_JBLFBO010000009.1, from coordinate 113,727 downwards.
GTCAGACTTCTGCTCAGGAGAACAGGGACAGTGCACTCCTTGCACGACTCACGCAGGGGGACGAAGGAGCGTTTGCTGAGCTGGTGACGCGTCACCATAGTGCGTTAATCCGAATGGCCATGGGTCACGTGGCTGATCGAGAAGTGGCGGAAGAAGTCGTTCAAGACACGTGGATGGCGGTCATCGAAGGTTTGGATCGTTTCGAAGGACGATCGTCATTGCGAACGTGGATTTTCGGCATCATGATCCACAAAGCGAAAGATCGAGGGGTACGGGAGAAGCGCCACGTCAATTTCTCGTCCTTTGAGTCGGTGGATGATGAGGGCGAGGAAGCGGTCGATCCGTCGCGTTTTCATCAGTCTGGTGAATGGGCCGGCCATTGGGCGTTTCCTCCGCAGCCCTGGGACGATCAAACACCGGAGAAGCTTCTCGTCTCCCAACAGGCCGTGAATGCCTTGAACAAGGCGATTGAGGCGTTGCCGAAGACCTTGAAGGATGTGTTGATCCTTCGCGATGTTGAGGGAGTCGATGCAAAAGAAGTCTGCGAGATCTTGAAGATTTCTGAAACCAATCTGTACGTCAGGCTCCATCGGGCTCGGGAGCGGGTGCGGCAGGCAGTGGAGACGTATTTGGCAGGATAGCGTCGTGGTTCACGGTTTCACGTTTCATGTTTCAAGTTTCAGGTCTGAGACTTTCGGTCTCTGCATAACTTGAGACGTTGAACTTGAAACCTGAAACTCTTGACGGGGGGATAATCAGGTGCCTTGTAAGAAAACCCCGCCAGGACCGACACAGTTCTAGAGCATAGGGAGGGTCCTAACGATGGCACAGGAAGAGGGACCGGGGATTGTCCCAGAGATCACCTGTCAGGAGGTTGTGCAGTGGGCGTCAGCTTATTTAGACGAGCATATCGGTGATGAACGCAAACGACAGATCGTTCTGCACTTGGCGATGTGTGCCGGCTGTGAGACCTATGTGAAGCAGATTGCGACGGTGAGAAAGACTGTGGGGTTACTACCCCAGGCTGAGGAGAACCCCAAGAATATGGATCGCCTGCGGGAGGCCTTTGTTACTCGCGCAAGCCGTGTACGCTCCGGTAGCTGAGTATTCCCGATTGAAAGATGTACGCTGTCTCTCTGTGGATTGGGTAGAGTCTCGCTGGGATCGACGTGACATACTGAATTCTTATGGATGACATGTATGAAGCGATACGGACAAACTCTCTCGTTGGCGGTATGCGGAATCATTCTGTCTGTAGGCAATGCAACTGCTGGAGCGTTCTTTGAACGGAACGGTCTGGCGATCGATGGCTACGATCCCGTGGCCTATGTGACTGAGCAGAAACCAGTGAAGGGATTGCCGGAGTTTCATGCTGAATTTCTGGGCTCAACCTTTCTCTTTGCGTCAGCCTTGCATCGTGAGGCCTTTGCTGCTGATCCGGCCAAGTATGCCCCGCAATATGGCGGCTACTGCGCCTATGGGATGGCAAAAGGGTATAAGGCCAAGATCGATCCAGAGGCCTTCAGCGTGGTCCATGATACACTTTATCTCAATTATAGTGAGACGGTCCGGACGCGATGGCTGTCGGATGTTCCGGGGTATATCCAACAGGCCAATACCAACTGGCCGGAGGTACAGAAGCAGACGAAGGTGCGGGACTAATCGGATGTTGTGTGTTCATGAGGTCAATCCATCATTCACTATCAGGAGGTTTTCAATGAAGACGACGATGATCACAGTGGCAGCAGTTGTCGGTCTGATGTGTGTCGGGACGATGTCATTGGCCGGTGAGATGGGATCGATGGCCAACGAGATGAAGGGTGAGATGAAGCACGATATGGACTCGATGAAGGGCGACATGAAGGCAAACATGGATGCCATGAAAGGCAAGCCCGGCGTGATGAAAGATGAGATGAAAGGGGAGATGAAGGGCAAAATGGACTCCATGAAGGCTTCGAAAGATGCCATGAAGGAGGACATGAAGGCCAGCAAGGATGCTATGAAGGGCAATCTCAAGGGAGCAATGGGATACTAACTACAAAGCTCCACACAGTCCTACCTCCAAGGCCTGCGGTTGGATAACCCAACCGCGGGCCTTGTTGTTTCTGGAAGTTGGTTAGAAAAAAGTGCCGATGACGGGGTTCCAGGTTTCACGTTCCATGTGATGCAGGAGACAACCATCTCCAACCCGCACCTTGGAATCAGAAACTCGAAACCCATCGTCTCGACCGCTTCACGAACGACGCTTGACACATCACGCTCGGCTGTAAGAAACCATCTGCATCTCCGACACAACGCTAGGTTGTCCATCAAGAAGGGGAGGTGGAATCATGGCGGTACGCATTCAGTCGGATGCAGTGGTCAGTCAGGAAGCCGCCCCGAAGCTGATGGCAGCGCTGCCCGCATTTGAAGGCTTGTCGACAGTGAGTCCCACCACAGTTGCGACTCCCTGTGCGATCGAACGGGTCTATCGCCATCGGCTGCCGGTTCGGGTCAGTCACTGGCTCAATGTCCCATTCCTAATCATCCTCATTATGAGCGGACTGCAGATCTTCAATGCGCATCCGGTACTCTATTGGGGAGATCGTTCTGATCGTGATCAAGCTTTACTGTCGATTAGGCCTATGGCAACGGAGAGTGGTGATGTCAAAGGTATCACGACTATTCTAGGTCATCAGTTCGACACGACTGGTGTGCTCGGTTACTCCGATGGGATGCGCCGCGCCTTTCCCGCTTGGGCGACGATTCCGAGCGCCAAATGGCTTGCGATGGGGCGGCAATGGCATCTGCTTTTTGCCTGGCTCTTCGTGATCAACGGGTTGATTTTTACCGCCTATGCCGTCGCGAGCCGCCATGTCACACGTGATCTGGCTCCAACCGGCAGGGATTGGCGCAGCATCGGGAAGTCTCTTAAGGAGCACCTGGTCTTCAGGCACCCAATCGGTGAAGAAGCCAGGCGGTACAACGTGCTGCAAAAATTGGCCTACGCCACGGTGTTGTTCCTTCTGGGGCCGTTGATCGTGCTGACCGGTCTCGCGATGTCGCCGACGATCGACACCGCAGTTCCCTGGCTCTTGACGGTATTGGGTGGGCGTCAGGCTGCCAGGACGATCCACTTCATCACCTGTTTTGCATTCGTCGGGTTCATTCTGATTCATGTGGTCCAGGTGATCGTGACCGGGTTCTTCAACAACATCCGTTCGATGATTACAGGATGGTTCATCGTTGAACATGTGAAGCGTCATTCGTGAAGCGTGAAGCGGCACGGTCAATAGTTTCAGGTTTCATCTTTCAGGCTTCAGGTCTGAGAAGTGTAACTCCTGTATAACTTGAAACGTTAAACATGAAACATGAAACTCGATCCATGATACCAGAAGCTCCCACACCTACCACTGATTACGGAGGCAATATGATTCCACAACAACAATCAATGAGGCGGCGACAGTTCCTGAAGGGGACCGTCGGGGCAGCGAGTGTGGTCGTACTGTCCGGTTGTGACAATCTCTCGCAGAGCAGTTGGTTTCCCAATATTCTCAGTAAGGCAGAACGGGTGACGGAAATCGTGCAACGGGCGGTGACTCCGCGCGAGGCCCTGGCCAAAGAATATGGCGAGGCCGACATCTCGACCGTCTTCCCGGCGAACGGCAATACCGATCCAGGGACAGAACTGTACGCCGAGCATGTCGCACGGAATTTTTCTGAATGGACGCTGGAAATAGTCGGCCTGGTCAAGTCGCCGAGAAGTTGGTCGCTGGCCGCATTGAAAGAACTGCCTGCGCGCACACAGATCACGCGTCATGATTGCGTAGAGGGCTGGAGTGCTATCGGCAAATGGACCGGTGTGCCAATCGGAGACTTGATGCACCAGGTCGAGCCACTGCCAAATGCGCGGTATGCGGTATTTCACTGTGCTGACGTGGACGACGAAGGGATTGCCTATTACGAGAGTATGGCGGTGGCCGATTGTTATCATCCCCAGACGATCTTGGCCTACGAGCTCAATGACGTGGCATTGGATATTCCACACGGCGCGCCCCTGCGGCTGCGGTTTGAGCGCCAGCTTGGGTACAAACAGGCCAAGTACGTCATGAAGATTGAACTGGTTGAGTTTCTAGCCGGTATCGGTGGGGGAAAAGGCGGCTATTGGGAGGATCAAGGGTATGAGTGGTACGCCGGCATTTAGACCGCTGCATCCGGAGTTTCACGTTTCGAGTTACGTGGAAGCCAAAATCATCAGGCCTGAAACCTGAAACTATTTGTCAGCGTCTCCCGTCGTACCAGACGGAGAGATGCTTTTTGTCCTGCAAGGTTCGTTTGGGTAGGAGAAAAATTCGGAAGATCTGACCGGCAATCTCCAGGCCCGAATAAAGCGAGACTTTACGGGATGAGGTTTCGAGGGGATGCTTGGTGAGAATGGTGAATTGCAATCCCTGCCGCCGTCCCCATTGCTTCAGCTGTTTACTGAGCCGCACTTCGTCTAACGCATAGAGTTCCTGGTCGAATCCGCCGACGTCCTGAAACGCATCGCGCCGGCAGACCACGAGCGCTCCGGCCGCCCAACGACAGAGGATCGAGGTCCTGGTCCAGAGTTGCAATGTGAGACGCGCCCACCAGGGCAAGCCATCCATCCGTAACGTACTCCCGCAGCCGACGTATTTCCCGGAGTCGATCAGACAGAGAATATCCGCCAACAGTTCCGCACTCAGCAAACTGTCCGCATCGAGGAACAGCAGCCACTCGCCGGTGGCCTGGGCGGCACCTGCATTACGCGCCCGCCCAATTTGATTGATCGGTTCGAAAACAACACGGGCACCGGCGTCTCTGGCCAGTTGCGCAGTATTGTCCGTGGAATTGTTGTCGACGACGATCACTTCCGATGTGAAACCGGATCCTGCGTTTGCGGCCAATGACGTTGTCACGGATCGCAGAGTCTGTTCGATCAGACGCGCTTCGTTGAAGGCCGGGATGATGATGGAGAGATGCATCAGGCGATATGATGCCACAGGTGCTACGTGCAGGGGAATGGGGGCTGAGTGTCAAGTTTCGGGTTTCATGTTTCAAGTTGTCTGGGGGTCAAGCATCTTCAGACTCGCAACTTAATACCCGATACCCTTTGCCGAGACCTAGACGTGGGAGTATGCACAATTGCTTGAGACGGACGATGCAGGGGAGGCTCGGGCTCTTTAGCTGGGAAGGGGCAGCAGTGGCGATGCCGTGTCTCTGTTGCGGCAGGATGACTGGACGGCGCTGTACACCCTCTTGGCGAACCAGTATCGGTGACGGTGGGGTGGATGGCTTAGTTTCTCAAGCGCTGAACAAGAACCGGTGGGATTCCTGCGATGCGACGATTGGAGGAGGACATTCGGCTATAGCCTGATCGTGCGATGCGCTACTGCACGGCGATAGAGTCGTTGTTGTCGGTGTGGTACGATCTCGCACCATGCCGCTCTCGGGTTTTCATCCCCTCATTGCTGAATGGTTTCAGGCATCGTTTGATGAGCCGACTGATGTGCAAGTCCAGGCCTGGCCGGCGATTCAATCAGGTGCAGATGCGCTCATTGCTGCGCCGACCGGCTCAGGTAAGACTCTTGCGGCGTTTCTCTCCTGCATCGATCAGCTCTTCAAGCAGGCTCTTGCTCGTAATCTGGATGACCAAACGCATGTGCTCTATGTCTCGCCGCTCAAGGCGCTGAGCAACGATATCCAGAAGAATCTTCAGAAACCGTTGGCCGAGATCGGAATGCGTGCGCTGCAGGCTGGACTCATGATGCCGGAGCTTCGGGTGCTCGTCCGTACCGGCGATACGCCGATGACGGATCGCCAGCAGATGCTCAAACGGCCACCGCATATTCTCGTTACGACTCCCGAATCGCTTTTCATCCTATTGACCGCTGACAAGAGCCGAAAGCTCTTACAGACGGTGCGCACCGTGATTGTCGATGAGATTCATGCACTCGCACCGAATAAGCGCGGATCTCATGTCGCCCTGTCACTCGAACGGCTGGAAGCCCTCACGTTCACAAAACCACAACGAATTGGCCTTTCCGCCACGCAGCGGCCGATTGAAGCCGTCGCGCGGTTTCTGATGGGAAACCGATCAGCGTCGTTCGTGAAGCCTACTTCACGAGGCGAGCGTGACTTGTCACAGGTCATTGGTCATTCGTCATGCGCAACTCACTCAGCCCTCAACACTCAGTCCTCAGTCCTGACCACTCAGCCCTCACCACTTCCTCGGATCATCAACGTCGGCCATAGGCGCCAGATGGATCTCGCAGTTGAAGTCCCAAAAGACGAATTGAGTGCCATCGCGACGAATGCCATCTGGTCTGATCTCTACGACCGTGTCACCGAGCTGGTGCGGGAACACCGGACGACGCTGGTGTTCGTCAATACGCGCCGCTTGGCTGAACGAGTGTCTCACTACCTGGAAGAGCGACTCTTGGATCTTGGGTCCGACGCGGTGGCAGCTCATCACGGCAGCCTGTCAAGGCAGATCAGGTTATCAGCCGAGGAACGGTTGAAGTCCGGCAAGACGCGCGTGGTCGTGGCAACGGCCTCACTCGAGCTTGGCATCGATGTGGGGACGGTCGATCTGGTCTGCCAGATCGGGTCGCCGCGAGCCATTGCCACTTGCTTGCAACGCATCGGGCGTGCCGGCCATTGGATTAAAGCGATTCCCAAAGGCCGTCTGTTCGCCACGACGAGAGATGAGTTGCTCGAATGTGCCTCGCTGATCCGGGCGATCAAGAACGGCACGTTGGACCGTATCGAGGTGCCGTTAGCTCCGCTCGACATCCTGGCGCAACAGCTCGTGGCCGCTGCCGCGACCCAGACCTGGAGCGAAGAGGACTTGTTTGCGCTTGTTCGACGGGCTGACCCCTATCGTGACCTGGAGCGGGCAACATTTGACCGCATCGTCCGTATGTTGGCGGAGGGGATTGCAACCAACCGGGGCAGGGGACTGGCCTATCTTTATCATGACCAGATCAATCATCGCATCAAGGGTCGCCGTGGGGCGAGGCTGGCGGCGATCACCTCCGGTGGGGCTATTCCTGACACGGCCACCTATGCGGTAGTCGCGGAGCCGGAAGGCACAGTGGTTGGTACCGTTGATGAAGATTTCGCCGTGGAAAGTTTGGCCGGCGATATCATGTTGCTCGGCAATACGTCCTGGCGCATCAAAGGCGTGGAGTCAGGCAAGGTGCGGGTGGAAGATGCTCATGGCGCCCCGCCCAGCATTCCTTTTTGGCTCGGTGAAGCCCCCTCCCGCACAGCGGAACTCTCTGCCGAAGTCGCCGGTCTTCGTTCCGAGATTGAGCGACTCACAAGCGCAGATCCCTCACCTGAAAGCTGTCACCTGTCAGCTCTTAGCTGGCTTCGCCAGGAATGCGCCCTCGACGCCCGTGGCGCTCAACAGGTTATCGAATACGTTCTGTCTGGAAACGCGGTATTAGGTGTTGTGCCGACCCAGGACTGCGTCGTCGCCGAACGGTTCTTCGATGAAAGCGGTGGGATGCAGTTAGTGCTCCACACGCCGTTCGGCGGGCGGATCAACAAGGCCTGGGGGTTGGCGTTGCGTAAGCGATTCTGTGTCACGTTCGACTTTGAGCTCCAAGCCGCGGCCACGGACAATGGTCTTGTCATTTCGCTCGGGGAGAAGCACAGTTTCCCTCTGGAGTCCGTGTTCAGCTATCTGCATTCCAACAGCGTGCGAGAGACGTTGATCCAAGCAGTATTGCTGGCCCCGATGTTTGCTACCCGCTGGCGGTGGAATGCCTCGCGAGCACTGGCGTTGCTGCGATTCTCGAACGGAAAGAAAGTTCCTCCACAGATTCAACGGATGAAGTCCGAGGATTTGCTTGCCGCTGTGTTTCCGGACGCGATTGCCTGCCAGGAGAATCTGACCGGACAACGAGCGGTCCGTCACATTCCGGACCATCCACTGGTGCAGGAAACGCTGCGGGATTGCTTGACTGACGCAATGGATCTGGAGGGGTTGATCGCTGTGCTGCGCCGGATCGAGACGGGGACGATCCGCTGTGTGGCGGTGGATACACCGACGCCGTCCGTGTTCTCGCACGAGATCTTGAATGCGAATCCCTATGCCTTCCTCGATGATGCGCCGCTGGAAGAACGGCGGGCGCGCGCGGTGGAAATGAGACGGACCCTGCCGCCGGACCTGCTGGGTCAAGTCGGCGCGCTCGATCCGGAGGCGATCGCTGAAGTGGCCCGCGAATCGTGGCCGGTCGTGCGCGATGCCGATGAACTTCATGACGCACTCCTGACCTTGTTCTGGCTACCTGAATCCGAGGTAACTCAATGGGCTGCCTATCTTCCGTTGCTTATGGAGTCTGGGCGAGCTGTCCTGCTCACGGTGAAGGGTGAGGCGTCAGGGGTAAAGGGATGGGTTGCGACGGAGAATAGGGAGCGGGTTGAGCGGGTACTTGAGGGGGAAGAAGACGCAACTCTGGATACCATTGTTCTGGGTTGGATGGAAAGCACTGGCCCGATGACGACGGTTGAATTGGCCGAGCGGCTGCATCTTCCGGTGTCGCCAATCGATGCTGCGATGGTACGTCTTGAATCCCAAGGCCAGGTCCTCCGAGGCCAGTTCCGTCCTCACGCAGCACTCCGCACTCAGTCCTCAGCACTTTCTGGCACTCCCCCGCCCGAGTGGTGCTATCGCCGTTTACTCGCTCGGATTCATCGGTTGACGATCGGAATCTTGCGCAAGGAAGTGGAGCCGGTTTCGGCGACGGATTTCATGCGGTTCCTCCTACAATGGCAACATGTCGTGCCGGGATCGCGTCAGCATGGTGAGGCTGGTTTACAACGTGTAATTGCACAGCTGGCTGGGTTTGAGGCGGCGGCTTCCGCATGGGAGCCACAGCTCTTGCGCTCGCGTATGGCCAAGTACGACCCTGAACTCCTAGATCGTCTTTGTCTCGGTGGTGCGGTCTGTTGGGGGCGTCTCTCTCCGCATCCCAGGTTTTCCCAATCAGGGGACTCAGAGCGTCGACGGATTGTTCCAACCAGCATTGCTCCCATTAGTTTGTTCCCACGTGAAGACAGTGACTGGTTGATGAAGTCTGTGCGAAGTGAGGCAACAACTGCTCCCGCTGAGCCAACGTCTCAGTTGAGTCCGGTTGCCCAGGATCTGTACCGAGCCTTAGGACAACAAGGGGCCAGCTTTTTCAATGACCTGGTCAGAATCACCCATTACCTGCAGACCGAGGTGGAGCAGGGACTCTGGGAACTCGTCGCCGCCGGTTTCGCAACGGCTGACGGATTTGATAATCTCCGCTCCCTCATGGACCCTCATCGACGTCGTGCGGAAGGACGCGAACGGGGTCGTCGACCACGGCATACAGCGGGACGCTGGTCGCTGCTCCGGGGAACAGAGCCGTTAATGGTTGATGGTCAATGGTCATCGGGTCCGGATCAAGCCATCAGCCATCAGCCATCAGCCATTGGCTCTTCTACTTCAACTCAGCACTCAACACTTTCAGCGCAGGTGGCTCACCAGCTCCTTCGCCGCTACGGCGTGGTCTTTCGCGATCTGCTGGCCCGCGAATCGCTGGTTCAGTCCTGGCGAGATCTGCTCGTGCAATACAGACGGATGGAAATGGCAGGGGAGGTGCGTGGTGGTCGATTCGTGAGTGGATTTACCGGCGAACAGTTCGCGTTGCCGGAGGCCGTGGAAGCGTTGCGGGCGATCAGGAAAACGAGCGGTGCTTCAAGTCATGAGATCAAACTATCCGCGACTGACCCACTGAACCTCGCTGGGGTGATTCTCCCAGGCCCACGGGTTCCGGCGGTACCAACCAACTTTCTGGTTTTGAAGGACGGTGTGCTTGTCCGGGCCGTAGTCGGTCGGCAAGGTGATGGACCCCTCGCTGTTACCGAACCCTTCGGTTCGGCAACAGTCGAGCGATCCACATGATATCCTCGGTCACTGCATGAATGATTTGGACGTCTTGCGTAAGAAGCTGAGCAATCCCGCAGGCGTTTGGTCGGCCACCTGGGAATAATTCGATTGAGCGGCTGAATAAAATGCGGTTTGGCGGTCAGCCGGAATGCCCAATAGACGACCCATAGATCCCAAGTACTCGCCTCGTCCTGCTGCCAAATCCTGGATCAGATTCGCCTGATTAAAGGTCACAAATGCGGTAGCTTTGAAGTCCGGCTTGATCTGACCATCTTCATTCCACCAGGCTGCTCCGGATGTCGTCCCGGTGACGTTCGACGTCGTATCAGTGATCTGATTAATCGTGCCCTTTACGGTGCACCCCGTTCCTGTCAGTGCCAGGCATGCCGATGCGATCATCACACTGTGCAAAATGTTTCGCATAAAGATCCTCCTTGCCTTGATAAGGTAGCCTGGGTTTTGACTATAGCATAGAGTGTCTTAAGTTCAGTTGTTTCTCTGCCGATAGAGAAGCAAAGAACGTATCTGTAGGACTCAACCACTCAGAGGGTGTCTGATGCCGGTAGAAGCCTTGACTCCTCTTGATCCCCGCCAATTCGTCAATCTACACCAGTTTGGCGCTGTCGGGGGGCAGCGGTTGGATACGCAAGTCAGCGGTTTTGCCGTATCCAATGATTTTTCGGGACGTCTCAACGTGACCACGGCAGAGGGAGATAGGGTCACCCTTACGGCAGACTTGGAAACCGAGTTTCGCGCCGGTACGTATCGCGCTCGGTTAGAGGCTGATCATGCGTCTGTGAGCGTGGGAGCCAGAACGACAGAAGTTGCCGTTCAACAAGACTTTGGGATTGCGGTGGATGGGCGTCTCAATGATCTGGAGTTGCACGATCTTGAAAAGCTGTTCCAGAATATCTCTCAGCTCTTTCGAGGATTTGTCGAGGGACAGGGAGAGAAGACTCAAGTGCATGCGGCGAAGCTTGCGGAACGATTGAGTGGGTTAGGCACAGTCTCCAGTCTGGACCTCAGTCTGGAGGTCATTCGATCGGTGGCGGTGGTCACAGGATCAACTCATACCTCGGGTGGGGCGCCTGAGACGGCGGCGGCGATCCCGCAGTCGTCTACCGGTACCACGGCGCCCACCCCCTCAGGGGATACATCAGACGGAGTTGTTCTCAAAGAGTCGGTCCAGAACGGGCAGCTTGCCTCGCTTATTCAGCAGGTGTTCAATGCCCTAAAGGAAGCGGAAGCTGAATTGCCGAAATTCCAGACGTATCTGGCTGGGTTTTTTGAGAAGCTGCATCATGATCTGCTGAAGGAGATACCACCGGGGCATGCGCATCAGGCTGAGGGGCCGGATCTGTCTGTAGAACAAGGACCGGAGTACGCCCAATCGCCCAGCGCGAACAGCAATGTGGTCACAGCGTATAGCTCGGTGCATCTCACCGCATTCTCATTCTCACTCCAAGGTTAACGTCGTTCCACAGAGAAGTTGATACCAATACTCAAGGCTGAGGCCTCAACGAGGCCTCAGCCTGCTGTCTCCGGTTTAGTTCGCCCAGAGGTGCTGATACCACTTCCTCACTGTGCCTTCCGGCGATGACGCCAGATTCATGGCATTGCGAATTGCGCCGATATTCCATCCGGTCAAATTCGCCAGGGTCTGTGCCTCGTGTTCATACCGCTCCCGCAACTGCTGGCGGTAGGCCGTCGCGGCTGGACATTCATCCGTTCCGGTCCATGCGTGGCGAAGGATGTAACGGGCCTGGAAATTATTCCGATCGGACGTTTCCTGGAACATCAAGTCTTCTGGAAAGTGGGCTGCGTCGTAGCGAACGTGGAGACGGGTGAGGAACACGTTCTGTGCCTGCGGCATGGTGCCTCCACGCTGCTTGCCGTTCGGGCGCTCTTGCCAAAAGACGCCCAAGTTCTTCAGCTCTTCAGCTGAGAGTGGGTTTGCAGCACAAGGATCGCACCAGGTCATATCCCAGGCATATTCGAGAAACACCCCTCGTTCGTGTTCGCGCTTCACTTGCTGTGTGAAGAGGTCACGATAAAAGTCGCCGAACTTATCCTTGACGTACAGCGGAACCTCCTGAGCCGCCGGTAATCGGACCGTCCGGTAGTTCGTCGTTTCGACGCGCCCTTGCTTTGTCAGTGTATAGATGAAGAGTTCCTGTGCACCGTCGGCGTTAATTGTTCCCAGCCTGATCGGCAGCATGAATTTGGGGGATTCGAAGGCGATCTGGATCGGCCGCAGGTGAGTAAAGCCGAGCTTGGATTGCTCGGTCAGGTTTACCTTTGCCACGAAGAACTTCATGTCCTGTTTAAGGTAACTGTGCAGCACGGTGGAAGCCCCATGTGGAATCTTGTATCCGTTCTCAGCTAACCAGGTTTCAAGCCCGTGACTTTCCTTGGCTGACAGAATCAGAATGTCGTATTCGCCGATGGTATACTGCGCCTCGACAGTCACGCCGAGTGCCGTATCGCGTTCTCTGGCTGAGGCGCTTGCCGGCGCCATGTTCTTTGCCATATCGAGACTACGGCGTTCCATCAGCTCGTACCGGACACAAGGGTTCTCGTCGAAATACTCCACCAGCCGTGGCGCCGAGTAGTCGGCCAGATGTTTCAGAACGGCGGCATCGCCAATGTGGATCTGGTCCTGATCCAACACCGTTGGCACTGGCACGACCATGGCAAATTCCTTCACCTCGCCCTTGAAGTCATTGGCCATCGTGATCACGGTTTTGTTGTCATGGCGGGCGATGACCACTTCGGATGCTTTATTGAAGAGCTTCGTATCGGCTTTGCCGACATAGAAGCCGCAGAATGCTGAGGCGTTGGTACCCCAGAGAAATAGACTCATAACAACGGAGAATAAGGAAAGAACAATGTGGTTCATGAAAATCTCCTTTGTGGTTGAACTGATAGTGACAATGGAACGGCTGCCGGGGCGTAACCAGTTGCGGGTTTGGACCAGTCGTATCGGACTCCAGGAAATAGGCGATCCAGTAAGGGGACGAGTGGTGAGCAGGCGATGAGTCCCCAGAGTGGGCCGTTGGGTTTAAAGAAATGGAACTGGATGTAGAGTGCCGTGAGTGCCACGATTAGGGCGAAGACGATGCGTCCAGTTCTGGAGTCAGGTGTCGTCTTGGGATCGGAAATCATGAAGAATGAAAAGATCAGCAATGCGCCGCTCTCAATCTGATGGAGTGGAATAGTGAATGGGTCGCCGAGCCAGAGGGCGCGGGCGACCAGGAGTCCGACGTAGAACGTCAAGAAGGCCAGTGTGACATCAGCCCGTGCCGCACGGGTCACAACAAGCGAGCCGAGGCAAGCGATCAGAAACCCAAACCAGGCGACCTGTCCCCATTGCCCCGGTGAGATCCAGCCGAGGCCGCTGGCGAGTACGATGACGAGCGCCAGGTTGGTGGGGTTGAAGATGTGCTTGCCCTTCCATCGAATGACGAATTTGCTGGCGATCGCGATGCCAGCGGCGAGTGCAGTAACAGCACAATCATTAGTGCGGAGGAGAAGGCACAGCGAGAGGGATGAAATCAGCGCGCTCTTGAGATCAAAGAACAGCAGGTGGAAATAGCGGGTACCCACATATTGCATTAGTTGTGCTGTGCTGATTGTGATGACGATCTGCCAGATTGAAATGTCAAAGTGGAGCACGAGCAGCCCGTAGAGGAGGAGCGTCGAAAGGCTAGCGATTTGATAAAAGCGAGGATCCCGCCAGAAAGATGGTTCGCTTGGTTGGATTGTGCCGTTGTCTTGGCCCATACATCCTCCTCAGGCTGATTTGGTCACGTGTGGCGGCCTTCACAGGAGGATATGGGACGAGGGGAGAAATCCTTTCAGGTGCGAGGGCGAACCGGGCGGTGTTGACAAGTCACGTGCTCATTGTGAGAATAACGAGCAAGTGAAAGACAGGTTCACGGCAAGATGAGTGTGAGTCGCTGGTCCAGTTCAAGCGTATAGTGAGGTTTTCAACGATGACAGCCTGGATCCTTCCTGCCTTGAAAGCCGCGCTGCCGCATGTGGGGACTATCTTGTCCGCAGCGGCTCCTGTGTTTACCAAGAAAAGTGCCGATGCCCCTACTAGTCAGGATGCGACCCTCCAGCAGCAGGTTGCTGAGCTTCAGGCTACTGCGGCTAAGAACGACACGTACCTCAAAGATTTAGCCATACAAATGCGAACAATGCTTGGAGCGCTTGAACAGAGTGCGGCTCTGGAGGAGCGTCGGTATCGACGTCTTTTGATGCTGTGTCTTGCAACGGGGATGATAGGGGTGGTCTCGCTGGGATTGGTCTTGATCGTACTGCTCCGATAGACGTGCGATCCTATTCAGGGCCGCGTGAGCGGATATCGACGAGGAAGAGGCGGGAGTTCTTTGAAGGGGTTGCATAAGATCTTATGCAACCAATAGTTTTCAGCTGTGATCGGATTGTACGGGGCCAAAGGGATATGATCGTGGGATGTGATAATTCCACTGGGGATTGAGGTTCCTCTCCGTCACTCGCCCGCGTGAGTATCAGCGTGCCCCATGTCGGTTCGTCTCCAGAGAAGGTCCAGAATCTGTTCCGTAGCTGCGAGCCGGGAAGATGAACACGTAGGGAGGGAAGAATTCAGCTCTGATCTCAGCAGCCCTTGAACTTATTTGACCGACATTGTTCTGAAAGCCGTTTGGCTTCTGTGATTTGTGCGGGTGTCATGCGTTGGGCGACATCGTCTCGATTTTCTTCCGCTTGCTTCTTATCCTCACCCTGCATATGTGACGCTGCGAGATTCACCCACATATAGGCCCGCACCAAGTCTTGAGGCCCCCCAAGCCCGGCAAAATAGAGTTCCGCGAGGTTGTTTTGCGCATGGGGGTGACCCTGTGTTGCAGCCTTCTCATACCACGTTCGTGCTTGAGTGTAGTCCTGTGGCATGCCTTTTCCTTTGGCATACAGCTCCCCGAGGCCGTTCTGCGCCTCAGCATTTCCCTGATTGGCCTGGGTCTGGAGGGTAGATAAGTCTTTCGTGCCGGCCGGAGGGAAGGCCAGACTCGGCCCACCGAGCAGAACAAGAGTCGTCAGAAGGATGATGAGGGAAGTGGGACGCATGAGTTGCTGAGTATGCCGTGCATACGAATGGATCGTCAAGATGAATCCTACCGAGCTCGCTGTGGGTACTCTGGTGGAGGCGGTTGGGCGGGCATAGGTGGCGGAGGTGGAAGTTGCAGGGGCTGATTGCTCAATTGCAGCGGTGGGCCAAGATTGAGCCCGGGACTTTGAGGTGGTTGTACCCGTATGATTTGCTCGCCGTTCGGGAGATTGGTCGACGTGTGTACATTACCGGCGGTATCCATGTGGACGGTTGTGCCACCTTCTGCGTCCAGTACTTGCTGTAACCGCTCTTTCGCGCTGGGCTGTGGCGATAATTCCTCTCCAATTGCGAGTGACAGGCTTGCGCAGCCGGTGACGAGTAGGATCATGAGATGGAGAGCGATTCGATTCATGTGAACATTATACAACTGGCCCGCAATGGATCAATGCCCCGTGAACCTGCACGCCTATCTCTCGTGAGTGAACCGGCCCTGCTGGGAATGGTTCGGGACTCTCACGCGAAGCTCTCACTGTTGCCTGCCGCAGTGGGTAGTTTCCAAGACTGTGCTGCACGATTCATCTGCCCGTGCACATTTTGGCAACTTACTTGCCGATGTGGTGTTGACGGGTCACACTTTGTCGATTTAGTGATGGTGGCTGGTGGTTCCCAGCTGAGCTTCCGAGGGCATGAGAATGGTTCTCACGGCTAAGTCTCCTGGAACAAGGAATGAGATATGAAGCTTGCAGTCGTCTTCGGATTCTGTACGCTTCTTCTGGGGCCGAATTTACTTTGGCTGAATTGGTCGACCGTGCGCGTTGAAAATCGCGGTTCGCAGTCGATTGAGGAAGCGATCCTCTTCGTCTGTGAGCAGCGGGTGAACCTGGGATCGTTGGCGCCAGGCGCCTCGCGTTTTCGGTTCTTACCCAAGTGCGGTGATGATTCACTAGAGATTCGAGCCAGTCAGCACTCGACGAATTGTACGATCTATGTCGAGGGAGAGATGTATCACGTGCGGGCGTGGTTTACGTCGTCGACGATGGGCGACTGCATCTATGGAGGGAGTCCTCCGCTGACGCCACTCTTACTGGCTGAGTTACTGTAGGGAGATTGGTCAATCATCATGCAGCAGGTCACTCCTCGGATCTATTGTATTCCCGCGACTCAGGCGCCGGTGGTGGCCGTGTTTCGTCGAGGGCCGAGTGACTGGTCGCATATCGGACGGTGGGATCTGGCTACTCAGCGCTACGAACCAGGTGCCTGGCTTGGAGGACGTATCTTCCCCAGGCGATCTGATCTGTCTCCCGATGGTCAGTACCTCTGTTACTTCGCCCATAAGCCGAGTGCGATATGGGAGCATGGTGATGCCTATATCGCAATCTCGAAACTTCCATGGCTGACCGCGCTGCATGCCTTTGGGACCTGCGGGACCTGGACGCGCGGCTACTATTTCAGGGAGGCCGATGGGTCTGATGATCGGCCAATGGCGAAACTCCCGATTCCATACGGATTACGTTCTAGCCCTGCGATTCAATTCGCCAACGAACGACGACGAGGGTGGGTCGAGGAGGGGAATTCACCGGCTCGTGATCCCGGGGATGCTTGGGATCAACATCGTCACGCTCGTATGCGAAAGCCACAGCCCTGCGGCACGCGAGTACTCTGCGTGGAAAGCGTGGGATGGGCTGGAGGGGAGTTTGGTGTCGACCAGGCGGTTGATGGCCTGAACGTTCGATACTCTCTGGAACTCAACGGAGATCGTGAACTCTTGGAAGATGTTCAATGGGCCGATTGGAGCCAAGAAGGGCACTTACTCGTTGGCACGCGATCGGGACGGCTACAGATACGAGCGTGTACACACGATAGCGCCAAGACTCTCTTCGAAGTGGATCTCTCGAACCTTGAACCGAATCCTACACCTGCGCCGATTTGGGCTCAGAGCTGGTAGTGGCAACGCACTGACGCCTCTCCTTTTGTGTGCAAACATCCATGACTGCACAGCCTAGAAGACCTCCGCAGGTCACATTTTGGAGTAGCTCATGTCCAAAATTTTGAAATACATTGCCTGAAAACCAATCTCACGATACCCGTAGACCAAGCGCTGGTTCCCAGCGTCGCACATATCACAAGAGTTCAGTAAAAGGGAGGCCGTTCATGCATCTCGTCGTGGTGTCGGCATTGGTGGTCGGGTTGGTGTATTTGCTGTGGCAGATCAGGCCGTAGCGCGCCTTTCCATGTGACAGCAGCGAGCGCGCTTCAGTGAAGGCATGCTCTTGCACGGCCTCCAGGGGATAACCTGCTGGAGGCCGTGGTCATTATGGTCTCTCCATAATCTGGTTCTGCTGTCTTTCCTGTAGCACGAGCGCGTCAAAAACTACAAAATCAGTTGCGAGAAATCTTGTCTCACGGTAGCCCTAGACTGGGTGCCGGCTTCTGGTTCCGGTCCTGTTGGGATAACCGATCTATTGGAGGAGGGTTTTCATGCGCATCATTATGATTTCTGTGGTCCTGTCCGCAGTGATCGCTGGGTCTGGTTCTGTGGCCATGGCAGATGAGCTGACAAATCTCGGCTCTGAATTGAAGGGTGAAATGGGCTCCATGGCCAGCGAAGCCAAAGGTGAGATGAAAGGCGAGCATGATCAGATGAAAGAGAGTCTCAAGTCGAAAAAAGAGCAGATGAGGGGCGAGATAAAGGCCAAACGGGAACAGATGAGATCAGAGATGAAGGGGAAACGAGATGCGTTGAAGGCCGAGAGAAAGGAGATGAAGAAAGCGGCGAAGGCGAAGAGATCCAAGGCCAAGAAGCAGGCTGAGGAAGCCGTCGAATCATTGGAGCCAAGCGCGTACTAGACGAACAGGTTCAACGCAATTCTGTTACCACAGGGTCTCTCACAAGGCCTCCGGAAGTACAGCTTCTGGAGGCCTTGTGTTTCTTGTGGCCGAAGATCTCGAAATTGTTTTCTTGCGGTGACGTTGGACGACATCAGGACGCGTTACACCACTTGTTCGCAGGGTAAGACGAAGACGTGGAGTGGGAACATGAGGTCACCTGTGGATGCTTCTTGTCCGAGGCGGAACCGCTTGAACCCGTCGATGAGACGGTGGGCCGATTGGTCGGGAACCGCGACAAGAATCATCCGGTTCGTTGAGGGAGCGAGAAAGAACTGGCTGGTTAGTCCGGTCTCTCCTTTTCCTGTGACGTTGTGCAGCTCGCTGTACGAAGTGACCTCATATTCCTTCAAGATGGCATGTACCTGTTCAACGAGCGATTCACGAAACACGATGACCAACATTTCCATGCGCGACGCTCCCTTGTTCTGGTCGGTGCCGACTCTCGGTGTATTATCAATAGCGCCAAGAACAATTACAAGCTCAAGGGAGGATGCTCGCAACACGATGGCAAGCCTGGCGGACATTCAAGCTGGAGGGTTGGCTCGACAAGTACAGAGGCGATAAGCTATAAACATCTGCTCAACAGCTTCGTGCGGGAATCAACCAGGAACAGGGTTATGCAAGAATATGCCGCGTATTACGGGACTGCCTGTCTCATCCTTTCCATGTATCTTCTTTTCAAGGGCGTGACTGCCGCGATACGACAGCGAAGCGAAGATCATTCCACGACGCTGGTGCCTGCCTATGTCTATGGAATCCTCGCGTCGGTAGCGCTCACCTATGCCTTGGGACTTCTGAGGATGAAGTTTCCCGGGTGGGAACTACCTTGGTGGGGAAATCGGATTATTTTCCCGGGCACGACCATGCTCTTCCCAGGGATTATCTATCTTGTCGGTCGGCGGCCTCCGATACGCCAAATCGATCGTGTCGACGTATAACCGAGTTCAACCTTCCTTTATAACCGATATAGCCGGCAGGACACTCGGCATTACTTCGCGATTGTAATGCTCGGCACGCCGGCTCGCGGGACCTCTGTAACGGTCATCTGAAAGAGCTGTGACAAGAGCTTAAAGGCTTCGCGGTTCCAGCGAGCCTGTGGGCCGATTGTAGTCACCGCATAGTAGCTTCCATGCGATTTCATCACGAGGTCGAGTTCAGACGGAGCTGACGACGATACAATCAGGTCCATTGTGTTCACGGGATTTTCAGCGACCTCTGGCGTACGATTGTCCTTTTCGACATGGTATTCCCGCTCTTCCGCGATGGAAAGCCCGAGAAAATTCAGTATCGCGTTGAAACTGCGCAACCGAAAGTCTCCTTTCAGGGGCCAGTCGCCGCCGTAATGCCCAGGGCGAATATCAAACGTCACATCGTGTGGGAGCCCTTGCTCATTCTCATGTTGCAAACGGGCCCGCTCGTCCCGAGAAAGGAGATTCGGGTCGTAATTCGTTATGAGCGTCCCGCCTTCAACTTGTTTGCGCAACGTGAACGTTTTGTCCTTGGCATGATAAGACACTTGGTATTCCTGTTCGAGCGCTTTGAAGCCTTCTGCGGTGACCGATTCTGCGGGAATCGTCCAACTTCGTTCGACGTTGATGGGCTCGACATAGAGACTATTGTGGTCTTGAATCGCTGAGAGATGGAGAACCACCCGTCTGAACGTCTCGTAACCGGCCTTATCCGATGGATTGTTCCGATATGCGACTGCTCCGTCTCCATGGCTCATTCGGACTTCCTTGGCCATTAACCGAAGGAGGAGGTCGATATCGATCCCTTGCCGAAGAAGTAAGGTCAGTTTGTCCTCCTGGAATGGGGTCAGCAGGCGCTGGGTAAACTCTTCGCCCTCAATGGGGGCGATACTGATAGTCGGGTTTTCAGCCACACTCCCACCGATGACGGGCAAGATCGTTCGGCTTGCATCACCGGTCAAAGCCGGCGTGGCACCGGCGGTAAATCGAAAATCGAACGTCGCCGCCACATTGGAGACGCCGGTGAAGTGAATCGGTTCATGGTGCTGTGCTCTGGCGATATTGACGAGCAGCTGCTTGGATTGGGATTTGGTGATGGCGTCGTCGTAGGCAATGACGGCTCGAGTCAGGGTAACAGGAGAGAGGCATCCCGAGAGAAGAAGACCGAAGAGTGTCAGGAGGATACCAGGTAGAGCCAATGTTCTGTTGTCCATCGAGGATGGCCGGTTAGTCAAACGTCGTCCAGGCGCAGATGCGAGTTCTACCACATCAATGAGCAGAAGGGTAGCTGTTGGAGAACGGCGAGCTATGCGACAACGGGATGCGACTTCCGGAGATCGACTCGCTGGACAGTCATCTCTATCGGAGTTCTGGGGTGGAGAGTCATCCCAGGCTCTGGGTGAATCGCCTGTTTATCGACGAGGCCGAGCCGGACAGTCGACGCGATCGTTGCCAGGATCAACAGGCCTTCGAGTTCCGCGAATGATTCGCCCAGGCAGCGGCGTCCACCAGCGCCGAAGGGAATGTAGGCATAGGCCGGACGGGTTCTGGTCGCTTCGTCAGAAAACCGTTCCGGGTCAAATCGAGCAGGCTCAGGAAACCAGCGTGGATTGCGGTGAAGATTCCAGGGGCTGATGAAAGCCCACGAACCGGGAGGAAGGATCGCTCCGGATGGAAGTCGATCTTCCCTCTCTGCCAGACGAGTGTGCAAGCTCCATGCGGGAGGATAGAGGCGAAGCGACTCGTTCCAGATCATCTTCAAGTAGGGAAGGTGAGGCAGGTCGGCCGCGTCGGGAGGGCGGTCGCCGAGCACGTTCTTCAACTCGCCGACCAATCGTTCCCAAACTGATTGATTCTGGGACAGAAGAAGCCATGTCCATGTGAGCGCATTGGCGGTGGTTTCATGACCGGCGAGCAAGAATGTCATGAGCTCATCACGAATCTCTCTCTCGCTCAGTGGGTGACCACGGTTATCCTTCGCGGCCAGTAAGAGCGAGAGCACATCATCTCGGTGCTCAGCACTGCGTCGCCGATCACGAATCAATTGAATAAGGGTGTTCTCAATTACGTTGAAGCCACGGGTGAACCGGCGATGCCGGGGAATGGGAATCCAGAGTGGGATCAGACTGGCCAGGAGTGAATCATACTGAAGCTTGATGAGTCGCTGGCCTGCTGAAATGGAGTCACGAATCAGGCCGGTATCCGACTGCACATCTTGTCCAAAGAGGAGACGCCAGATGACCGAGAGGGTGAGATAGGCCATGTCCTGTCCAATGTCGATCGTCATGCCATCGTGCCACTGGGCCACTCGGGCTTGTGCTGTATCGGTGATGAGTCTGCTGTAGGCCGTGACGTGGCCTCCGTGAAAAAACGGGAGAAACAGCCGCCGTTGAGCGTGATGGGTGTCGCCTTCCGTGTGCAGGACACCCTGCCCGAAGATCCGTGATTCGACTGGAGGAACTGGACACTTCCGATAATTGTCTTGATTCGTCACCAAGACATGTTTCACGTCCGCCGGATGATTCAAGAGATACATGGCGGCATCGGGCTGTTGCAGGAGCAGTTCAACGACCAGTCCCATGGGGAGCTTGACGACGTCGCCATAGACTTGGCATTGCAATAGGAATTCGAGGGTATCCCGTCGAAGCTCGGCAAAGCAGCCCCACCAGCGAGAGACCGGTGGTCCGGGAAGGTGCGATGTTGGTGTGTGTTGGTCGGTCATGGGTGATGGCTCGTACTCAGTGGGACTACAGCATGGAGGAGAACGACTGTCAACGGGGGCTGGCGTGAAGCGCAGCTGGCTCTTGCCCTTCGCCACGAATCGTTATGAGGACCAGCAATGAGATGACCGCGCATGCACTGACATACCATCCTGGTGCAAGGGGGCTTCCGCTCCGTTCAAAAACCATGGTCGCGACCAATGGGGCTGTTCCACCAAACAGTGCCGAAGCCATATTGTACGAGATAGAAAGCCCAGTATATCGGTGAGCAACCGGAAAGAGTAGCGCGACAATGGCAAAGAAGGGGCCCATGTAAGCGGCGACGAAGACGGTCACGGCCAATTGCGCCAGGGCCACCGATACCACATCTCCACTGCTGAACCAGGAGAAAAACGGGACTGTACCGAGCGCGAGACCCAGCGCACCGGCAGCGAGCACCCGTCGTGGCCCGACTCGATCGGCCAACTTGCCCATGATCGGGATTAGCATCGCCATGACGGCCATGCAGACCGTGTTGATGGTTAAGGCCGTTGTCATCGGGAGATCGCTCACCTTCGTCACGTAGGTGGGGAGATAGACAAAAAAGATATAGAACCCCACGCCATGCAGCAACACCAACCCGATCACTTGGAGCAGCGGTGTCCGGTTCTGACATGCGAAGTCATGAATGGGCGTCGATGAGACGACGCCGCTCTGTTGGAGTTGTTCAAAGGCAGGCGATTCAGGAAGATGTCGGCGGAGATACCAACCGACCAGTGCGATGACGCTCCCTGCCAAGAATGGAATGCGCCAGCCCCAATCATGCAGCGTCTCCTGCGAGAAACTTGCGCTGGCCACGGCACCGATGCCGGACCCCGACAGGGCGCCGATTTGGGCGCTGAAGCCGGCCCAACTGCCGACATAGCCTCTCTGGTTCGGCGCGGCATGTTCGATCAGAAACGTAACCGATCCCGTAAATTCTCCGCCGACTGAGAAGCCTTGAATAAACCGCAAGACGGTCAGCGCAATTGGTGCAAGCAGCCCGATCTGTGCATAGGTCGGCAGGAGGCCGAGAAGGCAGGTTGGAATTGCCATGAGGATGACGGACCAAGAGAGTGCCCACCGGCGTCCTCGTGTATCTCCCCAGTAGCCGAAGCTGAGTGCACCCAGCGGCCTTGCCAGAAAGCCGACGGCGAATACACTGAATGTGGCGATCAACGACAAGGACGGATCTGACGCCGGGAAAAACAGGACGGACAAGACGGGCGCGAAGTATCCAAAGAGCGCGAAGTCATACCATTCAAGCACATTGCCGATGGCACCGGCAAAGACCGTTCTGCGAAGAGCGCGAGGCCTGTCTGGTTCTATAGCGGTGCGGTCATCCATCACGGTACGGTCGAAAACCCACCATACCATGAACCCATGCGTCCCGTGCGAGAGTTGCCTTTTGCATCAAACGCTCGGTAGAGTCATCGCATGACAGGCCGTGTTCATGCTGGAACCTTGCTGTGCCGATGGTGCGTCGACACCGTCGGTCTCTTGATAATAACGGGTGTGGTGAGTGGCCTGTTGCTGTCCTGCAGCGCAGAGAACTCGACATCCACATCTCCGAACCAGACGGAGAGTATCGCTGGGGTGGATGCCGATGCGAATGGCGTGCGTGATGATGTCGATCGGTATGTCGATACGACCTATGCCGGTCAGGTCAACGCGGATCTCAACAAGGCGGTACGGCAGTACGCGAAGGCCGTGCAAGTATCACTGGTTGATGCGGACAGTCACACCCTGTCCCTGACTCATGCGACGGAACGATTTCGCGCGCTGGAATGTCTGATGGCGAGGCGACCTGATGAGTTCCATACGATTTTTGTCGACATTCGCGCGCAACTGTTAAACACGCCGAGCCGTTCGGAGGCCTATCTGAAAGCCGACGATCAGGTGAAGACCGCGAATATCACTTTGCTGCCGGCAGACCAATGGGTGACGGCATGTCAGTCATGAGTACCAACAGGTATCTTGTACTCTCGCTCAGCGTGCTCCTTGGAGTCGCTTGGCTTCCTGAGGCGGGCGCACAGGTGCCTGCTCAATCGGCTTGCCACAATGCGGCAGCCCCTCGTACGGCGATCTACTTTGTTAATGGAGTCACGACGACGCGCGATGAAGCGAGGTTGAACGGCGGGAAACTGGAGCTGGAGTTTCTGAGCATGCTTCCGACAATGGCGCCGGCCGTCCAAGCGATGTGTCATCTGTTCTTTCTGAACATCAATCCAACATCCGGGGCCGTCAAAGATTTTCTCGAAGCAGGCCAACAACGGCTCGGGTTGACGTCGACGACCTTTTGGCAAGGGTTGGAAGGTGCGGGTCTTGCGACATCGGGGGTGATTGCACAGGTGTTGCAACGTTCGGTCAACAACGCGGATCAAATTGATCAGGAAACTATTCAGCGCCATGCCAGTGCCTATCGGGAGCAGATTGCTTCCCCATCCTGCCGTCGCGTGCTCATCGTTCCACACTCTCAAGGGAATCTCTACAGTAATGCCTCATATGACGAGGTGTATGGTCAGGTGCAGAAGCCGCCGTTGGGTGCCCTGAAGATTGTGGGGGTTGCCACACCGGCTGATGCGGTGCAAGGCAGCGGACTCTATCGCACGTCGAGAACTGATATCTTAATCAGCGGAATTCGCCTTATTCTGCCCGGTACGTTACCGGCCAACACGAATTGGGGGATCAGTCCTCTCCTCGTGTCTCCTGCCTATTCCGGTGGGCATAGTTTCATCGGGTACTTGACGGCGGAGCCAAGCCGGACACAAATTCTAATGGACATGGAGTCTTCGTTGATCGCGCTGGCTTCGGTCAACCCCTGCTGATTCTTCCGTGGGCTTGTACATCGCTCGCTCGGACTCAGTACTCAACACTCAGCACTGAGCACTCCGACCTCAGCATTCGGCCTCACTGTTCCTTGAGCAACGCGAATTGCTGTTTCAAGGTGGCAATCTTTACCAGGTAGCTTCGAAGGTCGTGGGCGCCACAGTGCTGGTGCGGCGTCAGGCGATAGTTATGTATGACGTAATTGCGGCCGGTTCCGGCGCCGCAGAGATGAATGACGGCGGCCAGCTCCTGTTTCTGTTCGAACGTGGCCCCTCGATCACCGACTAACCGAGTGACGTATCGGTCGAGCAGTGCGGAGGTCATCTCCATGGCATGTCCAGGAATGACTCGGCTATACAGACTGTTGAACCAACAGGAATTGAAATTGTTCCAGGGCCCATCTTCGACGACGACATGGTTATGGATACAATACCGTTTCGCTTCTTGAAACGTGCCGTCGGTGATCTGAAACATCCCGACGGCCGATGAGGCCGGTCGATACCAATCCAACGGATTCTGCGCGGTAAAGCGCCATTTCCAATAGGTTCGGGCGACGGGATTGCCGGAGCCTTCAGCTTGTGCGAGTGCTGCCAGCAGCTCGGGTGTGATGATGGTTGTCGAATGGACTTTGAACAGCGCTCCGTACTCCGCCCAGGTTTCACGGGGGCTCTTGTGAAAGGCCGGCTCCACTGGAAAGAACAGTTCCGTCGGCTTGTAGTAGGCGTGATAGATCCAGTTGATGGTGAGGGCCGCCGTGATCAGAATGGCCACCGTGCTCCATACTTGAATGGTCGGTGGAGCCTTTCGGATGGCACGCAGACATACGGTCAGTACAGACCAGCTTCCACGAGCGACGCGCATCAGGGGATGGGTCGAACGCTGAGAGCGGGATGGGATATGAGGAGCACCGTGACGACGCGACATGGTGTCGGGGTAACAATGACCAGATGAATTGGTTCTGTCAACGGGGGGCATCCGTGGGATTTCTTGAGGCAATGGCGGGAGGGATGGTGCCAATCAACAACCTTGCATTAGGGTTGCGAGAAGGCTCAAGATGGCCGCCCAAGTTGGGGGATATGCGGCAAGATTGTTGGAGGGGAATCTATGCAACGACTGGTTGCGCTCGCTGTTGGTCTCATCGTGGCGATGATCTCGCTACCGGTATTTTCCGAATCATTTACGGACAAGGCAAAAAACGACGGCACGGTTGAGGTCAGCGATGAGGACCCGGCCATGCAGAAAGCCATGGCGCGGGCACGTGCCGGACTGGAGGGCTTTCTGAAAAAGGCGGGGTCGCCGCCGTCCGATACCGGCCAATATTCCGTGAAGGTTCGCGTCAGCGAAGGGGAGAGTCTCGAGTACCTCTGGATTTCCGATCTGAAAGGCCAAGGTGATCTGTGGTCGGGGCGGATCGAAAATGTGCCGGTGGTTCGATCGCTGAAGAAGGGCCAGGCCTATTCGTTTGCGAAGACGGAGATCGTCGACTGGACGTATGTCGACAAAGGCAGGAAAAAAGTCATCGGAAACTTCACGACCTGTGCGCTCTTGACCAAAGAAGCACCCGAGGTGGCCCAAGACATTCAGAAGAAATATGGCCTGGAGTGCGATCGATGATCAGAATCATCCGGAATCTCGTGAAACGTCGTGCGTGAAGCGTATCTTGCTTCGGATGAACACGCTTCACGAACGACGAATACTGTCGCAGCGGCCTGTCGGTGGTTGTACTCGAAACACCCGGAATAAGGTTGGCCAGGATTTCGTCCTGCTGATTCTTCCGGAACTCGTGCCAAAACGTCTTGCCGGTGCTACTGTGGATCCACTGCTATCCGTGCATGGATCTCCATGGGGCCAGCGAGACTCTACCAACTGTTTCCCTCTCCGGATTGGGACGAGACGGATCTCGACACGTCGACGGATCCCTTTCACCCGGAGGGGCGATTCCAGACTGCCGCCAAGAAAAAAGCCATCCGTGATCATTTTGACGCCTGTGCTCCGCATCGACTGTCGTGGGAGCAGAAGGCCCGCGCTTACTATGAGGATCAGACTCGATATCTCAGGTTTCTCGTGCCTGAGGGATTACGAGTCTTGGAAATTGGGTCAGGGATCGGCAATCTCCTTGCCTCGTTGAAGCCATCGCGCGGGCTTGGCATCGACCTGAGTCCTGCCATGGTGAACGAGGCGACCCAACGTCATTCGACCTTGGAGTTTCGGGTCGGAGACGTTGAAACGCTGCAGCTCAACGAATGTTTCGATATCATCATTCTTGCGGACGTGGTCGGCCATCTCCTCGACGTCCAGACGGCGTTCAAGCGGCTGCGCCGTCTCTGTACTCCTCAAACAAGAGTGGTGGTGTCCTCCCATAACCATGTGTGGGAACCGATCCTCAGGCTGTGTGAAAAGGTTGGGCTAAAGATGCCGCAGCGTGAGCACAGCTGGCTCTCGCCGGCGGATCTCACAAATCTGTTGTATCTCGCCGACTTTGATGTGGTGAAGGTGGAGCGACGATTGTTGCTGCCGCTGCGGATTCCACTCCTTGCGCCTTTATGCAACAGATTGCTGGCCTATCTTCCTGGGTTTCGTGGGCTCTGTCTCTCTCACTATGTGATCGCTCGCGCGAGGCTCCGGAGGCCGGAGCGGCCTTATTCAACGACGATCGTCATTCCCTGCCGAAACGAACAGGGCAACATCGACGCGACACTCCGGCGGATTCCACAGTTTGGAGGCCGCCAGGAGATCCTCTTTGTCGATGGGCATTCGACAGACGGGACGGCAGAGGAGATCAAACGTGTCATGGCATTTTACCCTGGGAGGAATATCAAACTTCTGACACAGGACGGGCAAGGGAAAAGTGATGCGGTTCGCAAGGGGTTTGCCCATGCGATGGGCGACATCCTCATGATCCTGGACGCAGACGCGACCATGCCGCCGGAAGCCCTCCCGAAATTCTATGAAGCCATCGCAAGTGGAAAAGGCGAGTTGATCATCGGCTGTCGGCTGATCTATCCCCAGGAGGGTCGGGCGATGCACCTGATGACGCTATTTGGAAACAAGGTGTTTGGGATGGCGTTCTCTTGGTTGCTCAATCAGCGGATCAAGGACACACTGTGTGGCACAAAGGTCTTATTCCGCCGAGACTATGAACGCCTAGCGGCTAGTCGGTCGTACTTCGGCGAGTTCGACCCCCTCGGAGATTTTGATTTATTGTTCGGTGCGTCGAAGCTCAATCTACAGATGGTGGAGATTCCCGTTCGGTATGAAGCGCGGACGTTCGGTAGTGCGACGATTCGACGGTTTGCACAAGGAAGGTTGTTGCTCAAGATGGCGGTCTACGGATTCTGTCGTCTCAAGGCTGTATGAGAACCCTCTCCGTTTGTAATGAGCTCGCCAAGAGGCTCAGCACGATCCTGTCGAGATAACGTCGAAGATTCCGCCTCGAGAATCGCTGCAACATGCTTGCAAGCCGGAAGAGGCCCCACCTATAATGTGCCCGCTATCTCAGTGGATCTGTTAACAATTTGGAGGAGTCGGAGCGATCATGAACGAACGAACATTGGCCATTATCAAGCCGGATGCCGTCAAGAAGAATGCCATCGGAGATATCATTCACCGATACGAACAGGCAGGACTGAAGGCGATTGCTATCAAGATGATTCACATGTCTCAGTCTGTCGCGGAAGGGTTTTACGCGGTGCACAAGGCGCGTCCGTTTTTCGGGAGTCTGTGTGCCTTCATGTCGTCCGGTCCGGCTGTGGTGATCGTGCTGCAGGGTGAGAATGCGATCAAGAAGAATCGGGAGTTAATGGGCGCAACGGATCCGGCGAAGGCCGATGCAGGCACCATCCGCAAAGCTCATGGAGCGAATATTGAGTTTAATGCCGTCCATGGATCAGACTCACCGGAAACCGCTCAGTTTGAGGTCGGATATTTCTTCCCCGGCATGGAGATCTTTGGATAGCACGCGTGAGAAACGGGTCGGCGATGGTGCCCGGCCCGTTTCTTGACAATACCAACCGCTCCCACTACCATCCTGAAAAATTGATCTGGTCAGGGTTGAGGCTGAGTGATTCGTTGCCGGTCCTTCCCTGAACCTTTAGACTCGCATAGTGGATCTCAAGAACGGAGCCGACATGATTCCATCCGATTTACGGTATCACCAGGAGCATGAGTGGGTTCGAGTCGAGGGCAAACAGGCGACGGTGGGAATCAGCCACTTCGCGCAGGATGCGTTGGGCGACATCGTCTTTCTAGACCTTCCCAAGGTCGGGGCGACCGTGAAGGTTGGGCAGCAGATCGGGGAAGTCGAGTCGACCAAAACTACGTCAACGATCTACACGCCGGTCAGCGGGACGGTCACCAAGATCAACACGGATCTGAAAGATCGTCCTGAGGTGGTGAATTCAGATCCCTATGGCAAGGGATGGATGGCGGTCATTGAGCTGAGCAGTCCCGGAGACGTTGATCAACTAATGACGGCCGCTCAATACGAAGCCTTTCTCGCCAGTCAGAAGCATTGACAATTGTGTCCGTTGGATCGGCCAACCATTGTGTGATTGAATCATTGGTACCCATTAGCAATGTCTCAATCAACGATGAATATCTGATCCGATGACCTCCTCACTCCACATCGCGATTCTTGGAGCCGGCCCAGGCGGCTATGTCGCAGCGATCCGTGCGGCTCAACTCGGCGCACGGGTCACAGTCATCGAGCGAGAGAAGCTCGGCGGAGTCTGCCTCAACTGGGGGTGTATTCCGAGCAAAGCGCTGCTCTCCGTCGTAGAGCTTGGGGACAAGCTCAAGAAGGCGGAGGATCTGGGGCTGATACTCCAGGCACCGGCGACGTATGATCTTGTTCGCATGGTGGCCCGAAAAGAGAAGGTGGTCGCTTCACTTGTCAAAGGGATTGCGACACTGTTCAAAGGCTGGGGGATCGAACAGGTTACTGGGCAAGGGGTTATCAAAGATGCACGTACCCTTGCCGTAACATTGCCGGACGGAGCGCAGCGTGAGATTCACGCTGACGCACTGGTAATCGCCACCGGATCGTCCTGGCCGAACCTTCCCCAATTTCCCATCGATGGTCAGCAGATCGTGACCAGCCAGCAGATGCTTGACCTGACACAGGTTCCGGCCACCCTTGCCATTTTGGGTGGTGGAGTGGAGGGATGCGAGTTCGCCGCGTTGTACAGCGGTCTTGGGACACAGGTCACCATCCTTGAACTCATGCCACGGCTCCTTCCATTGGAGGATGAGGAGATTTCCGCCACCATGGAGCGTGAGTTGAAGAAGCGGGGCGTGACCGTGATAACCGGCACGACGGTGGAGCAATGCGAGCGATCACCTGAGTCGTTGGTCATGTCGTTGAAAGACGGAAGCACGATCGCGGCTGAGAAGTTCTTGGTTTCGGTGGGGCGCGGATTTAACTCACGCGGGATTGGATTAGAACAGGTCGGTGTTGCGCTTGGGCATCGTGGCGATGTGCTGGTTGATGAGCACCTGCGCACGAACATTCCCGGTATCTATGCGATTGGCGATGTGACAGGTAAGGCGATGTTGGCCCATGTCGCATCGACGCAGGGACAGGTAGCGGTTGAGAATATTTTAGGACATCAACGGACGATCGATTATGCCGTGATCCCTGCCGGCATCTTCACCCTACCCGAGATCGGACGGGTGGGATTGACCGAGTTGCAGGCTAGAGCTCGAGCGGAGCGGAACGGCAAAGATCCGAACCAGGCAGTGAAGGTCGGACGATTTCGCTATGGGGCGTTGGGGAAGGCTCAAGCCACAGGAGAGACGACCGGATTCTACAAAGTCATTGCTGATGCCGAGACCAGTCGGATCCTGGGTATGCATATTCTCGGGGCCCATGCGGCGGATCTCATTCATGAACCGGCGTTGGCGATGCAGATGGGGGCAACGGCCAGCCAAGTTGCTCGTCTCATCCACGCCCATCCAACGCTCGCCGAAGGCGTGATGGAATCAATGGAAGATCTTGATGGAGCGGCCATTCACCAATTGAGAAAGACGGGGAAGGGATGATCAAGTCTCTCCTTGTCAAATTGGGAATGTTGGCCGTCACGGTTGGAATTGTCTTGTGGATGGGATGGATGCGTCATGTGGCTGTCGAGTCGTCTGATGCTTTCACGCAGGAGCAGACTGCGAGGGGTGTGAACGGTTCCGGTCAACATGCGCTTGACCAGAGTCGTGTGGTATCGGCTAAGGTAGGCAGGTTGCACAATGGAGCCTTGCTGGATTTGAATCGAGCTACTGCAGATGAACTGGAAGCTCTGCCGGGTATTGGTGCTGTGCTGGCGCAACGGGTGGTTGCGTTTCGAGAGTCGGCAGGACGGTTTCGTACGGTTGATGATCTGCGTGGCGTCAAAGGGATCGGCGCCAAAAAATTTGATCGCCTCAAGTCATTGATCACAGTCTCCACCAGCGAGACGCAACGAGAGACGGAGCGACGTGCGTCATGAAGGATGTCACCCAACAACTTGACCTCATTCTCCGTGGTGCGGTGGAGGTCATTCAGCAGACTGAGCTCGAAGCCAAACTGAAGCGTTCGCTTTCTGAAAAGCGCCCATTACGCATTAAGGCGGGATTCGATCCGACGGCACCGGATCTTCATCTTGGGCACACGGTCCTGATCCATAAGCTGAAACACTTTCAAGATCTTGGGCACACCGTGATTTTCCTAATCGGTGATTTCACAGGGATGATCGGTGATCCAACCGGTGTCTCCGAGACGCGTCGGGCGCTGACCAAGGAACAAGTCCAGGAGAATGCCAAGACGTACCAGCGTCAGATCTTCAAGATTCTTGATCCGGAGAAAACCACCATCGACTTCAATAGTCGATGGATGGGACCCATGACGGCTGATGGCTTAATCCAACTGGCCGCGCATTACCGAGTCGCCAGAATGATGGAACGCGATGATTTTCACAAGCGGTACCATGAGCAGAAACCTATCAGTGTCCACGAATTTCTCTATCCGCTTGTGCAGGGATATGACTCCGTCGCATTGAAGGCGGATGTGGAGTTGGGGGGGACGGATCAAAAGTTCAACCTCTTGGTCGGGCGTGAGTTGCAGCGAGACTATGGTCAGGAATCACAAGTGGTGATTACGATGCCGTTGCTCGAAGGCACGGACGGCGTGAAGAAGATGAGCAAGAGTGTCGGAAACTATATCGCCCTAGAAGACAAGCCGGGTGAGATGTTCGGCAAGGTGATGTCGATCAGTGACACCCTGATGTATCGGTACTATGAGCTGCTGACGACGGAAGATCTCGGTCAGGCCAGGTCACTGCATCCGATGGAAGCTAAACAGACCCTCGCTGAACTGATTGTGGCTCAGTACCACGGAGCTGAGGCCGGAAAACAGGCCCGAGCAGAGTTTGCGCAGAAGTTCCAGAAACAAGAGTTCCCCGATGAACCGGATGTGCGTGTGCAGCTGACGAACAATGATTTGCGAGATGGAAAGGCCATTGGGTTGGTTGATCTTGTGGCCAAAACAGGGCTGGTTCCCAGCAAGAGCGAAGCGCGTCGGCTCATCATTCAAGGCGGCGTCGAGATTGATGGACAGAAACAGAACGATGCGAATGCCACGCTGGAGGTTGTTCTGGGTAAGCAGCATCGTCTGAAGATTGGCCGACGAAAGTTTGCGACGGTGGAACGGATCTAATAGCAATGGCTGGGTCGATGTCTTGAGAAATCCCGATCTATGTGCAACTGGACAGCCAGCCGGCGTTCCTGTATAAGATCTCCAGCGAGCGGGCGTAGCTCAGTGGTAGAGTCCTTGCTTCCCAAGCTGATATAGGGGGATTACCTAAGTCGTTGATGACACGGGTAATCCCCTTGTTATTTCAAGTGATTCACATAATTACGTCTTCATTTCACCTTGTCTCAGTTTGTCGCATTGTGCATTGATTTGTTGGAATTTCTAACACTGTAATAACACCTGTTATGGACCAGCAAACTATGGGGACTCAAACCATGCATTAGTGTCACGTGCCTGGCCTGCTTCTTTACGCGAAGCTGCGGAACGACCTACTCTTGGCATCTTCAACGGGAATGGCTAACCGTGTTGCTCCTTTCTCATCGCGTCCAGTGGTTTCATAGTGCATGCTTATTGTAGACATGCGCGGTTTGTGGTCATGTAGCTGGGCCCAAAAGAGGGGAGGTAACGCGTATCTCGTTGGCGCCCCTGGGATGTATCCTCAGCCTCGCTAGGGCTTGAAAATGAAAGAAGTAATCGAGGTAAAGCAATAGGTTGCAGATCATCACGCATTTGCTATGGTTTATTCAAGGGTACGCCCCGCAGGTTAAGGGGAGTTGCCTTCATCAGAGGTTCTCTACGCTGTTGAAAAGATCAGTTCAACCGGGAAGCATCTTAAGCAGAGTGTCATCAGAGTATTGTCATCGGGGCTAACTGCCGTAACTCATGCTTCAACAACAACGAGACGATTCCCTTGGAGAAGGCGTCTACTTTGCACCCGCTGACTACATCGGTGCCGGTCGGAGACTCCTCATTCTGTCCGTC
Organism: Nitrospira sp. BLG_1; assembly: GCF_047338595.1. Classification (NCBI taxonomy): domain Bacteria; kingdom Pseudomonadati; phylum Nitrospirota; class Nitrospiria; order Nitrospirales; family Nitrospiraceae; genus Nitrospira; species Nitrospira sp. BLG_1. The sequence continues at coordinate 80,744 of NZ_JBLFBO010000009.1, read as the reverse complement.
GACACCGTGACGCTCTTTCTACTGGGATGGGGGCTATCCGTGGTGTGGTTTGAGCTGCTTGGGATTACTGATGGGTTTATCTGTGCCTTGGTGGTCGCGGTATGGCTCTATCTTGTTCCGCTCAAGCGGTCGGCATGGCGCACTGTGGGGTACCGGCTGGCGGGGGCCAAGTTGGTCAATCTGAAAGGAGATCAACCAGCGCTCTGGTCGCTCACCCTTCGGTCCATGCTGTGGCTGTTCTGCATCGCTCCAGGCAACTTCCTGTTTGAACTTCTCTGGTGTGGAGTTGACGGTGACAGGCAATCTATCCGTGATCGGATTGCCAATACGTGCCTCGTGAAGAATAATGCCATCCCGGTAGGGACTGGTGAAGTTCGCTTGGCGCATTACTTTGCATTCGGCTATATGCTCGTGTATTCCCATGTGGTGCATCCGAAACTCGTGATTGCAGAACGGTATAGTCTGTAACCCTCCTGTAATTCAATCGCTCATCCACACGACCTCGACTGTGGCCTCGCTCAGTGATGTAATTCCCCAGGGGAGCAGAAAATTACGCCGGGCATCAGGTCTATGTGACGACAAGAAGCTTTGTCGAGAAGGTTCGGAGACTGCTAGAGAATAGAGGAGGAAACGGTAACGAAGATAGGAACAGAATGATCCAGCTTGGACGTCTCCAACCTTCACCATTGCCATGGTGGTCCAAAGCTCTGCGTTCCGAAGAATCATGAATTTGCCGATCTACGAGCAGATGGATCATATAGGCGGCGTCATTGCCCCCGCTTGCGGTACCCCATCTGGCCAATTCATAATGGACTCAAAACGTACGGATCACATCGTCGTAATTGCATCCGCTAGGGTTGTGCATGCCAGGCCCGGCTACCACATTAGCCAAGCTCACACCACCACGACTGTATGCCATTACACGACGTGAGCGGCTCTTTACTTTACTCAATAAGCATCATCGCCATCATAAGTTGATCTGGGTTGCGGGACCTCCAGGAGCCGGGAAGACCTCCCTCATCGCAACCTATCTCGCCGAGCAGAGACAGCGCACGCTGTGGTATCACATCGATCCCGGGGATGCCGATCTCGCGACCTTCTTTCACTATCTTGCCAAAGCGGCTCAAACTGCCGCTGGTCGCAAGCGTGTGACGCTTCCTTTGCTGACGCCGGAGTTTTTAGGCGACGTTCAGGCGTTCACACGGAAATTCTTTCGCGAACTATGGTCAAAGGTCCCCTCGCCAGCCGTCCTGGTCCTAGACAACTACCAGAATATCCCCGCGAGTGCGACGCTTCACCAGATCCTCCCAGTGGCCTTATCTGAGTTCCCGGTCGACACAACTCTTATGGCTATCAGCCGCGAAACCCCTCCGCAACAGTTCGCGCGGGAACAGACACACAATTTGGTGGGGCATATCACATGGGAAGATTTGCGCTTGACCTTCGAGGAAACCATGTCTCTCGCAGGGTCCACTTCAGGAATGACTCAAGACTTGCTCAGGACGCTTCATGAAAAGGCAAACGGCTGGATGGCGGGGACGGTGCTGATGTTAGAGCGGTACAAAACACAAAGAACCTTCCCTGTCGCCAATCCTCCCGAAAAGCGAACAGACGTCTTTCACTATTTTGCCGACCAGGTGTTTGAGATGATGACGTCCCGCGAAAGAGACGTCTTGATGCGCACTGCACTGCTTCCATGGGTTACCGCACCCATGTCGGAAGAGGTCAGCGATGATTCCGCTGCAGCTGAGGTGTTTCGAGACTTATACAGACGTGGGCTCTTTGTCGATCGGCGCACCGATGAACAAGAGCGGTATCAGTATCATGATCTCTTTCGAGAATTTCTTCTTGAGCGAGGCCGCATTCATTTCGACGAGGAAACCCTCCACCGCTTTAAGCGCACTGCGGCGCAAGTCGCGGAAAAGTACAGACAACACGATACAGCCGTCGCGCTCTACGCGGAAACGCACTCCTGGGACGAGCTAACCGAGTTAATCCGTGCAAATGCTGTGCAGTTACTCGCTCAAGGTCGTCATCAAACAATCCAAAGTTACATGGGGCTACTCCCACATGCCGAACGTGAGAAACGGCCCTGGCTGCTCTATTGGTCTGGTACCAGCCGAATGTTGTTTGATCCTGTCGCTGCACGGAAGGATTTGGAGTCCGCGTACCAACAGTTTGAACTATCACAGCAGGACATCGCTGGGCTTCTCCTTACCTGTAGCGGCATCATTGAATCCTATATTTGCGGCGTGGATGATATGGCACCCACGATTGCGTGGGGCAATCGGCTCCAGCAACTCCTCCATCAGAGTCATGGATTCCCTTCACCACAGATCGAAGCGAGGGTGCTAACCAGCCTGCAGGGACTTCTCTATGCGTCACCTCACCATCCGTTCCTGGCAGAATTGGAAGTGTCACTAGATCGACTCCTGTATTCGTTGGACGATCCGGCCAGCCGTTGTGGCGTGGTTGCGACTTTTGTCAACCTTCCACTCTGGAGAGGGGATTTCCGACGGGCGCGCCAGATGCTCGATCAACTGCTTCCCTATATGGACAGTGCATTGGTTCCGCCGGGAACGCGTCTCTGTTGGAATGTCATGGAGGCCAATCATGCTTGGAATGTCCGACACCACGATCAAGCGAAGGAGAAGCTCGCACGGGCCCAAATAATCGCAGAGGAATATGGAATTCTTGTTTGGCAACCCATGATCATTGGGATATCCGCCTACAATGCGTTGGCGGCAGGAGATGATCAAGAAGGGGAAAGGCTGGCCGAGCTCATCGCGTCAAAGATTCAGCCACACCACCGACTTGGACAAGGGCAGTGCAGTTTTTACCGAGCTGGTGTGGCTCTGTTACGAAACGACCTTTCTTCTGCACTGCACCATGCTACGTCTGCGCTCAATACGACGGCATCCTTGTGCATACCGTTCATGACGGCAAATTGTCGTGTAGGACTGGCAAAGGTGCTCGTTGAGATGGGCGAGTTCGCGAAAGCACGTGAGCAGTTGGAGGAGGCACTAGAATACGCTCGAATCATGCGCAGCAGCTTGTTGGAGGTCCACAGTCTCCTATCACTGGCGCAGCTATTTTTCCGAGAGGGGCACATTGATCACGGGCAAGCATCGCTGCAGGAAGGATTACGCATTGCCAGCCGAAATGACTATCTTGTCCTTGAAAATTGGTGGCGGCCCAAGGTGATGGCTGACCTGATGGCGCATGCCTTGGAAGCGGGCATCGAAGTCGAGTATGTGCGGAGCGTCATTCAGCGTCGAAACTTGCGTGCCCCATCTGCCGCCCTGACCCGCTGGCCGTACCCCATCACGATCACGACCTTGGGAAGGTTCGAGCTGGTGATGGCTGACGTTCCGATAACCATGTTAGGAAAAACTCAACGTAAGCCTCTCGAACTCTTGAAGTACCTTTGTACCGTCGGAGAGCAAGGTCTCCATCAGGATCTCATCGAGGAGGCCCTATGGCCCGAGGCCGATGGCGAAGCCGCTGAGCAGGCCTTTCGGACCACGCTGCATCGCCTTCGGAAACTTCTGCGCCATGAGGACGCCGTGCAGCTTGCCGATCGCCACATCTCGCTTGATCCATCGCTGGTGGCACTGGATCATGTGGCCTTTGACCGCATGGCTCAGAACGCCGATCGCACAGACACGGTGGCTCTTGATCGAGTGCTCGCACTCTATCGTGGACATTTTCTGCAAGGGGAGACGGCGCCATGGGTGTTTCTGGTGCGCGAGCGATTACGCGCACGATTCCTCGAATTCACAGACCGACTGGGTACCCTGTTGGAGGAGCGCGGCCAACCCGACGAAGCGGTTCAGCGCTACCTCCGGGCGCTGGAAGTGGAACCGACAGCGGAAGTCATGTGTCGGCGTGTGATGATGACGTATGTCCGGTTGGGGCGTTCAACCGAAGCCATTGGAATATATCATCGATTCAGCCACGCGCTACGAACAAAACTCGGCGTTGCTCCGACTCCAGAGACCATTTCGCTGTACCATACCATCGCAACAGCCTGAACCCTAATCCGGCGATCCCCCCCTTCATCCTAGGAAGAAGCATTTTCTCATCTGGTGTTCGCAAAAACTTCTCATCTGTCACAGATCTGTAACGATACTCCACGTAGAGTCCGGGCTGTGACTAGGGAGACTGTATTGTCCTATTTTGGCCTAATTCCAACACTGGGTATCGCCTCATTGGTCGCAGCAGGGGAAACGATGGACGGAGGATCAAATTCGTTACGCAGACGTGAGTGAGGATCTCCCTTCTCGAAACGGCCAAGACTCCTTAAAGACCTAGGCGATATGGAGAATCCGTACATCGTGTCGGGAGCAACCAACACGAGTTAGTAAGACTCGAAACAGCTGCCTGACGGATTCAGGGTGCCAAGATCTGGCAGGAGAGAAAACCGATCCACAGGTCTGTGGGTATGTGTGCCCGTTGCCGTGAACAGAACCAGCCGAACCAAGCCTGGGAGGGGCCATCACATGGAAGACGGTCTGAACTATGAACCGCGTTCTTGAGCCAATGAGGAATGGCGGGGGTATCGAGTGGAGTGCGGGGAGTGATGTGTCGGTATCTCCGGATTTGGCTCAAACTCATCTTGGTGATCGCTGTTCCTTACAGCGCATGGTGTCAGGAGTCGGCCGTGTTTCGATTGGTGGTGAACACGGAGGAGAAGGGTGAAACGTTCGCACTGGTGGCTGCCGATGGAGATGTGATGCTGCCACGTTCTACGTTGACCGAGATCCGATTACAGGACTTGCCGTCCGGCGAGACGATCAACGGTGAGCCGCATGTTTCGTTGCGGGCGCTGGCGCCTGCCGTGACCTATGCCATCAATCAAGACACGAGTACGTTGAATCTCACGGTTGTCCCGGAGCGATTCTCAAAGACTGTGCGAGAATATTTCTTCAATCAACCACCACCGAATCTCAGAACCACCTTTTCGAACAGCGCCTTCCTCAACTACAGCCTCATCGCCACGGATGAAAAGTCTCTGGCGGGAACTGCCGAGGTGGCAGCACGGGTGGGCCACTGGCTTGGCCAAACGACGTTCATCTATACCAAAACCGAAACGACAGAAAACGCAAGGCGTCTTCTCTCGACGATGAGTCACGACAGTCCAGACGATCAACGGCGTATCACGATTGGGGACGTCTCGGCTTTTTCTGGATTGCTGGGCAGCGGCGGGGTGTTGGGCGGAATCGGGGTCTCGCGCAATTTCGGGCTCACACCGTATTTTTATCCGACACCCGGTCTCAACTTATCCGGGCTCCTGGAAACTCCTTCGGAAGTCGAGACCTATGTCAATGGACGTCTTGTCAAGCGTGAGCATCTGAGCCCTGGCGCCTTCACGCTCCAAAACGTTCCGGTCAACAACGGCTTGAATAATACCACCATCGTCATCCGTGATGCGTTTCAACGAGTCACGCAAATCAACGCACCGTTTTACATGTCACCCCAGTTGCTGAAGCAAGGGCTGTCTGATTACAGCTACAACGTCGGATTTCGGCGGGGCAATCTCGGTTTGGAATCCAATGACTATCGGGAATGGCAGGCGATCGCCTCGCACCGGTATGGCTGGACTCCGTGGCTGACCGCTGGGTTTCGTGGCGAGATGTCGGCACAACGGACGAATGTGGGGCCGCTCAGCAGTCTGCGACTGGGATCCTATGGGCAGCTGGATACGAATTTTGCGATGAGTCGCGACCATTCGACGTTCGGGTACGGCGCGCTCGCCAGCTACACCTACAGCAGCGGAGTGGTGAGTCTACGGGGCTCCGTCCAATACCTCTCCCGCGACTATTCCAATCTCGCGACCAGCGCGGAGTTCGACAAGCCGAAACTAGCATGGCTCGTCAGCGTGGGCGGCGCCAAAGCACCGTTCGGCTCGCTCACCGCGACCTATTCGGAGACCACCTTCTATGGGCAGACCAAAACCCAACAGGTGTCGGGGTTCTACAGCCGCCCGCTGCTCGGTCCCCTGTATCTGCAAGTGAGTGTGTCGCAGACGTTCAACCCGCTCCCCATTACGGATGTGTTTGTGGGCCTGACCTTTACCCTGGGTTCGAGGCATACCGGCCTGCTGACGCAACGGATGCGAGACCGAGAGATGGAACAGACTGCTGTGCTGCAACGAAATCCGCCGCTCGGACCGGGACTCGCCTATCGCCTCCAGGGCAGTCGTCTGGATCAGGAGACAGGGCCGACCCAATACAGCACGGATGATTTCATCCAATATCAAGGCACCTACGGGACGGTCGGGGCGGCTGTTCGGGAGCGACAGGGCCGGCTGAGCCATGATTTGCGACTGGCAGGCAGTGTATCGCTGCTGGACAGCAGCGTGCATCTGTCACGGCCGATTATCGATAGCTTTGCCCTCGTGCGGGTGCCGGAGCTCAAGAATGTCGAGGTCGCCTTCAACAACCAATCGATGGGGACCACGAACCGCCGTGGCGAATTGGTGATTCCCGAGATGATTTCGTACTTGGGGAACAATCTTTCGATCGACCCCAACGCATTGCCGGTCGAATACCAGGTGGACCGTGTCCGCCACTATGTCGCGCCTGCCTTCCGCAGCGGGGCGCTAGTGGAATTTGATGTCACCAAGTTGCAAGCCTTCGTCGGGAAATTGATGGTGCTGGTGGAGGGGAAGTTGCAGTCCGGCGACTATGCCGAGCTGACGATAAAGCTTCCCGGCAAGAAGGACATATCCGGTTTTGTCGGCACGCATGGTCAGTTTTATCTGGAAAATTTGCCGGCTGGACGTGTTCCTATGAAAGTCGACTGGCGGGGGAAAGTGGGGCTATGTGAACTCACAGCACCTAAGAGCGATGAAATACAAGTCGATGTGGGCACCGTCACATGTACGGTATCTGTCTCATCACCTGAGAAGGAACAATAAGCGGTCGTGAAACCTGTACAAATCTGGAGGTGTGTAATGAAGAACCATTTCTCTTTTACCGCTGCGGCCATGTTCTTCCTGTTCCTGGCATTCACAGTTCACACAGAAGCTGGCACGCTCACGACCACCATGCCGATTTCTGTGCAAATATCGGGAGGTTGTTCGCTATCGGCAACAGGAATCAATTTCGGTAACTATGCAGCCGGTCCTAGTGCACCGGCATTGACGGCAACAGGAACGATCTCAGTGACCTGCCCATCGAGTCTCCCGTATAAGGTGAGCTTGAATTCTGGTACGGCAATCCAAAATGGCGTCATAGGTCCAAACGGTCCAGTAGTCAATCGTGCGATGACATTCTCCAACAACGAACAGCTCGGCTATGAATTGTATAAGGATGCCGCAAGAACGACGATTTGGGGGGACAGTGATCTGGCTAATACGTACCCAAACGGGAGCAGTCAATCCGGCACCGGCATCGGTGCAAACCAGACATTGACCGTATTCGGTTTGGTGCCTGGGGGACAATTAATTAGCGCTCCGACGAATGCCAGCGGCACAGATACGATCACGGTGACTCTTCTATTTTAGACGTGCTGACAGAAAATCACGGTATGAAACATGGCGACAGGTTCAATCATCCGACTCTATGTGCTGCCGAGTATCTGCGCGGTGATCGTATGGCCCCTGGTGCTCAGCCAAGAAGCGGTGAGTTGCCAAACCACCGCCACCGGTGTGGCCTTTGGGCAATACGATGCCATCACCAATCAACCGACGACCGGAATGGGAACCCTCCGTTTGAATTGTCCCAGCCCAGCCGTGGTTCGTCTCAGTGCCGGGATGCATTCACAGGGTGGCTTCGCAACGCGGATACTTGCTTCGGCCGACCGTCCCGACCACGTACGATACAACCTCTATCTCGATCCAATGGGCATTCGGATTTGGGGCGACGGTGCGGCCAACACCTTCGTCCAACAAGTGCCAAGCGGGAACAGCGATTTGCAGATTTATGCTGTGGTGCCCGGTGGACAGCGGGCCGGAGCCGGCAGCTATCACGACATGATTACGGTAATTGTTGATTGGTAAATGAGATCACTGAATCCGCAACAACAATATATCCTAAGGAGGTTACTCATGAAGAAAGTAATGGGTCTCTTACTAGCTTTAACGACCCTGTCGCTCGCATCTCAGCAACTTGTTCATGCAGGCTCGGTATCGACGAGCTTTCCTGTCACAGTGAGCGTTAGTGAGGCCTGTACCGTGGCTGCGACCGGCTTTGCATTCCCAGCCTATTCCGGCGTCGGTGTTGATTCCACCAGTACCATTGATATCACCTGTGCGAGTAATTTGCCGTACCAGATCACATTGAATGGCGGCAACAATTTTAATTCAGGGACTGGTCACCGGCGCATGGCGTCTGGTGCAACCTTTTTGGAGTATCAATTGTATCAACAGAATGGGTTCCAGACGGTGTGGGGCGATTCAGGTTTTCAAGGCACAATGCCCAATGGAACACCGAAGGCGGGGACTGGAACCGGTGCCTCGCAGCAGCACACCGTCTTTGGACACCTGTATGCGAATCAGGTTGTTCCTGGGGGGACATATACAGACACCGTACTTGTCACCGTTAATTTTTAAGACTGTGAAAACGGCTGCAGCGAGAGACTGGCCATTGTATGGATAAGCTTTGCGTCCGGGGATGCGCAGTTTCTGTCAGCAAGTTGCCATAGAGGAGGTTTAGGATGAATCGATGGACAACATTCATAGTTGGATTCACGCTCACCCTCCTTGGGATCGCACCGACACTCTTCGCATCAACCATTACGACGACCATGCCTGTAACGGTGACCGGCGCATCGGCTTGTTCGGTCAGTGCGACGGGTGTCGCTTTTGGTTCCTATTCCGGTGCGACAGTGACTTCCTCTGGATCGATCACCGTCACGTGCAACTTCGATGTAGCCTACAACGTCACGCTCGATCGCGGAGTCGGTGCCGGACCAGGACAGAGCCGAGCAATGGAGGCCTTGGACGGCCGGGGCAACATATTAGCCGCCATCCGGTATTCGCTTTATAAGGATTCCGGCCTGACTCAAGAGTGGGGCGATGCGGGATTTGCAGGCACCTATCAAGCGGGAACGGCTGTGTCGGGTGTCGGATCGGGAGCCGCGCAAATATTGACCGTGTACGGAAAAATTCCCGCCGGAGAAGCGGTGGGGGCATTCGTCTACTCAGATACCGTGGTGGTATCCCTGATCTTTTAAGCACCAGCTTTAGAGTAGGAAGAGGATATGCGAATGCGCTGGCTCGTCGTTGTGCTCATCATAGTAGCAGGTTGGGCGTCATCGCACGCCGAGGCGGGAAATTTTAAGGTTGTTCCTATCAAAGTGTATTTTGAAAATGATCAGAAAGTGCAAACCCTCACACTACGCAACGACAGTGAGAGCGATGTCACACTGCAGTTCGAAGCGGTGGAGTGGGCGCAAGACGCGACCGGCAAGGACCAGTATGAACCTACGAAATCGCTCTTCATTTTCCCCGGTATTGTGACCGTAAAGGCTGGAGGGGAGAAGCAGGTTAAATTAGGGTATCAAGGCCCTCCGGCGGCAGCTCACGAACGGACGTACCGTCTGTACATAACCGAATTGCCCGTTCAAAAGCCTGGAGAAGCCACATTGCAGATGGCTATGCGACTCGGAGTGCCCGTGTTCGTCGTGCCGAAGAAAGGGAAACCAGTAATTGAAATTGAGCGGGCGACAATGGTCGACGAGACTCTTGATGTTCAAGTTGCAAATGTTGGTAATCGTCATGTGTACGTGAAGACAATCGAGGTGGTTGGCGCCGATGATTCGGATCGGGAAGTGTTTCATCGGGAGGCGTCCGGTTGGTATGTGCTGCCGGGCACGCATCGCCTGTTTTCCGTGCCTCTTCAGAAAGAACCATGCAGGGAGGCGAAACAGTTTCGTGTTGTTGTGAGATTTGCTAACCAAGACATTGATCAAGTGCCTGTCTCACTTTCAGGCCCAAATCAGGGACTACCGTGCCAGATGAATGCGTCGAACGGCCGATGACAGAGTCACAATGATTGCGGTCGCGTTTGAATTGAAAGGAGCGTAGAGATGAAAAGCAGAATGTTGCAAATAGCCTTAATTGGTTTTGCGCTCGTGGTTGGTATCGTCCCACTAACGAATGCTCTTGCGGCGACTGTCACAACGACGTTGCCCGTGTCATTGACCATTACAGCAGGGGCGTGCGAAGTCCAAGCAACATCTATCAACTTTGGCAACGTCCCCTCTGCCGCCGATGTTACTGGTACGGGTACCATTACTGTCACCTGCTCTTCTGGAACTCCCTATACGGTGACATTAGACGGCGGCCTGCATGCGGGAAACACTCACCGATTTTTAGCTAGCAACGCGGGAGGTTCCGTCGCTTATGATTTGTACAAGGATGCTGCAAATACCCAGGTCTGGGGAGATTCTGGATTTGCGAGTACGTATCCAAACGGCACCGCCGTCGTGGGAACAGGAAACAGTTCAGGACAGCCTTTGACTGTCTTTGGAAAAACCCTGTCGAGTACGGCTAATGTACCCGGCACGTATACCGACACCATAGTAGTGACAGTGATCTTCTAGCGTCCATCTGGTATTTCTGCTGTCTTGAGAGTGGTGTCAATGACAATCGGCCAGAGGTGCCTCCTACGCGATTGAGATAGATTGCCCTGCGCAGATTGCGCGGGGGAATCTATCACCCCCTTGCAGGCCTGTTCCGTTAGTCGAAGAGTGACTTCCTACTATCGTCGTACTTCAGTCTTCCCAAGAGACAGCCGATAGAGCGGGAGAGGGAGGGCCTCTCCATGCGCCTATGGTTATCTCTTGCGGTCGGTGTGGTTGTGGGATGGGGAATCATCATCGATGTTGGATATGCCGGGAGTGTGACCACGACCTTGCCGGTGCATGTAACGGTGTTGCCGCAGTGCGCTGTGTCGGCCCATGGCATTGAGTTCGGCACCTGGTCCTCTCAGGCGGTCACTGGCAAGGGAGCCATCAACGTGACATGCGCAAAAGGGATCGAGTATCACGTGGTGCTTAACGCAGGTGGGCACTTCGATCCGTCGACTCAGGCGCGTCAGCTGGCCGGACCAAACCCACATCACAAACTGTCGTACCGACTGTATCAAGATGCTGGACTCAGTATCGAATGGGGGGATCGCGGCTACGCGAATAGTTACCCCACCGGTTCAGGTGTCCGTGGAATTGGTACCAACCAACCGCAACCCATCACGGTCTACGGCGCGATCCCAGCCTCCTCAGTGCATCTGCCATCCGGTAGCTACGGTGATGTGACCTTGGTCACCATCCACTTTTAAGTTTCTACTACCCTTCCGGTAAGGAACGCCTCTTGCGTGCCGTCCCTATTAGCCACGAGGCACAAGGTCCCAGCATGTCAACAGTGCGTTGAGTTGTCTTAGACGTACCCTGCTTGCAGCTATCTTTATCGTCCTGCTTGCGCAGCGATTCTCGTTTGCCATACACTCTGACCCACGCTCATCTGTGAATTTCCGTACATTGTTGGAGAGATTTGTCGTGATTTGAATCAAGGTCTCAGCAAACCACAGACGTAGCTTTGCCCAGAGGATATCGAAGTCGCAGGTTTAGGAAAGAGCACGCTACCCAACATGCCACATCGGACCACATTAGCCAAGCTCACACCACCACGACTGTATGCCATTACACGACGTGAGCGGCTCTTTACTTTACTCAATAAGCATCATCGCCATCATAAGTTGATCTGGGTTGCGGGACCTCCAGGAGCCGGGAAGACCTCCCTCATTGCAAGCTATCTCGCCGAACACAAGACCCGGACGCTGTGGTATCACGTCGATCCAGGTGACGCGGACCTCGCCACTTTTTTCCATTACCTCGCACAGGTTGCTCAAGGTGCGGCGGGAAGGAAGCGACTGAGGTTGCCCGCGTTGACGCCTGAATTCATGGCGGATGTACCGGGGTTTACGAGGCGATTCCTGCGGGAGCTGTGGGCCAAGGTGCCACTCCCTGCCACGGTAGTTCTGGACAACTTTCAAGAGCTCCCAGCCAATGCAGCGCTCCATGCGATACTGCCCATCGCGCTGACCGAGTTTCCAGTTGGTGCAACGCTCATCGTCATCAGTCGCGAAGATGCACCTGCCCATTGGGCACAAGGTCTGACCCAGGTTCCCGTCGGGCATATTCGTTGGGACGATCTGCAGTTAACCCTTGAAGAGACTCGGACGATCGCTGCCTCGGTGCCTGGCCTCGACCAGACCGCTCTCCACACGATACACACCCAGACAAAAGGCTGGGTTGCCGGAACAGTCCTGATATTGGAACGGAGGAAGACAGGGGAGTCCTGGACAACTACGAATGTTTCAGAGACCCACTCTGGTTTCTTTGCCTACTTCGCCCAACAGGTCTTTGCACAGCTGGAGAGCCGGACCAAAACGGTGTTGCTGCGCACAGCTCTACTTCTGTGGATGACAGGTCCTATGGCCGAGGAGCTGAGTGGCGAATCTGGCGCGGATCAGGTTCTCCGCGAGCTGTATCAGCGCGGACTCTTTGTGGACCGTCGCGCCGAAACACAAGTGACCTATCACTATCATGACCTCTTTCGTGAATTCCTCGTCAATCAATGTCTGCAACAGTACAGCGAATATGAACTACTCGATCTTAGGCGTACCACAGCAGCGGTAGCGGAGCGAACGGGACAGTTAGATACTGCAGTCACCCTCTACGCAGAGACGAACTCCTGGGATGACCTAAGCCGAGTGATCTACGGGAGTGCCGAAAAGTTGCTCTCTCAAGGACGGAATTCAACGCTACAACGATACATCGGGTTGATTCAGGAGGCAGAACGCGACAAACGCCCCTGGCTGCTCTATTGGTTGGGAATCAGTCGATTGGTGTTTGATCCTGTCACGGCACGGAAAGATTTGGAGTCTGCCTACCAGCAGTTTGAGCACAATCAAGACATCCCAGGGTTATTCCTTTCCTGCAGCGGTATCATCCAGTCCTACTACTGCGGAGCGGATAACATGGCGCCCGCAATCGCGTGGGGTGATCGGCTTGAAGGCCTTCTTTGTCAAAACGGCGGGTTCCCTTCGTCGAGTGTTGAGGCAACTGTTCTCGCGAATCTCCAAGGGCTGATGTTGGCCTGCCCGCACCATCCTTTATTGATAAAACTGGAAAGTTCTATAGAGCAAACCCTGAGATCAATTGAGGATCCGCAGAAGTGTCTCAGTGTGGCCATTGCCTTCATAATACTCCTGCTTTGGATGGGAGAGTTCAGAAGAGTTCGCCAAATTATGGAGTATCTTAATGCGCGTCTTGATACCGTTACCCTCCCACCTTTCCTGCAACTCGACTGGAAAGCCAAGGAGGCTACCTATGTATGGTGTACCAGGTACGAAAAGAATGCGGGCCTAAAGATTCAGGAAGCATTGGCCATTGCAGAACAATCCGGCATTCACATCTTCAAACCAATGATTTGGGGGCAGCAAGCCCACGATGCCTTGGCGGCTGGGAATGACCTAGAAGCGAAGAAAGCTGTAGATTTAATACTGGCTGCCATTCAGCCTCACCAACGACTTGCGCTGGGGCAGTGTAGCTTCTATCAAGCCGGCATTGCTTTTCTAGGGAATGACCTGGGCTCTGCACGAAAACATGCTGAAGGAGTCGTTGCCAACACCGTTGACTTATGTGTGCCCTTCTTGACGGCAACGAGTCGGATAGGATTGGCTAAGGTACTGATTGAATTAGGTGAGACGGCAAAGGCTACAGAACAACTGGACGCAGCACTTGAATATGCGCGGATCATGCGTAGTGTATTCACCGAAGTTCTTTGTCTGTTGGCGAAAGCCTCCCTTGAACTAAAGGAAAGACACATCGATCAAGCCAATGAGACGATGCAAAAAGGACTTAGAATTGCTCGCGAGAACGATTACCTTTGTTTAGATTACTGGTGGCGGCCCAAGGTGATGGCCGACCTGATGGCGCATGCCTTGGAAGCGGGCATCGAAGTCGAGTATGTGCGGAGCGTCATTCAGCGTCGAAACTTGCGTGCCCCATCTGCCGCCCTGACCCGCTGGCCGTACCCCATCACGATCACGACCTTGGGAAGGTTCGAGCTGGTGATGGCTGACGTTCCGATAACCATGTTAGGAAAAACTCAACGTAAGCCTCTCGAACTCTTGAAGTACCTTTGTACCGTCGGAGAGCAAGGTCTCCATCAGGATCTCATCGAGGAGGCCCTATGGCCCGAGGCCGATGGCGAAGCCGCTGAGCAGGCCTTTCGGACCACGCTGCATCGCCTTCGGAAACTTCTGCGCCATGAGGACGCCGTGCAGCTTGCCGATCGCCACATCTCGCTTGATCCATCGCTGGTGTCGCTAGACCACATGGCGTTTCAACGCCTGGCTCGGGACATTGATCGTACAGACGCCGCGACCATCGAGCACACGCTCGCCCTGTATCGAGGACATTTTTTGCACGGCGAGACGGCTGTCTGGGTCTTGCCGATACGTGAACAATTACGAGCACAGTTTCTCACGCTCACCGAACAACTTGGTTCACTCTTAGAGGGAAAAGGGAAAGTCGGGGAAGCTGCTCATCGATACCTCTGCGCGCTTGAAGTAGAACCGACAGCTGAAGTGATATGTCGGCGTGTGATGACGACATATGTACGATTGGGACGTCGATCCGAGGCGATCGGTGTCTATCAGCGATTTAGCAACGCATTACATGCCAAACTTGGTGTCCCTCCGACCCCAGAAACTGTTTCTCTCTATCACAACATCATTAAGAGGTAAATCACTTCTGCCACCCTTCGAATTATGCAGTCTTTCCCACAGCTTCCCCATAAAAGTTTTCCTGTAGCCCCATAATCGTGCCATCGGTAACGGATCTGTAACCCCATCTATCATAAGTTCCCACCGTACTCTTCTACCGCTTCCGAAGCTCTCGAAGGGAAATACAGGATGGAACTTCCTATTCTAATGAGGTCATGGAGCGTCTTCGCCCGATGTCTGCCATTGACTGGACGGATGCTCCTGAGAGCGGCGGGTGCCGTCTTCTTGGTCCTTATCGCCTATGGCCACACCACATCGGAAAGCAGTGCCGATCAGGGGTTGGAAGTATCACCCACCAACATATCGATTACTCAAGCTACGGAATTGGACCACGGCGACAGCAAGATCGAGCAAAAAGTACCACGCGTGCTGGAGTTAGTCCTCAAGGATCTCGCCTCTTCTGATCCGGAGACCAGGTTGCTAGCCTTGGATTATTGGGATGCTGAACACATTCATCTCCTGCTCGGCCCAGTCTTTGAGGCCATGGAGGATAAGGACGCAGCGGTCCGAGCCAGAGCCACTGCGATTATCGAACGACTATGGGCCGTCGAGCAGAAGGTTATTGATCTGACGTTTTCCACAATAGAGAGCACAGGCGATCAACTCGTCACAAGGGTGCCGTGATGAATATCGCTCCAGTGTCAACGCTCGTCGCAGGCTGAAGATGAGCACGAACATCACCGACGTCGGAGGCTGGTAGCCATTCTGGCGACGCTCGCCGCGTATCAATCCTATGGAGGTCTTTATGGGTAATCTCAAAATCGGAGCGGGGTTCCCTGGTAAGGGCGGTACAACAATTGAGGTGCAGGTACTCGAGAAAGTGGTCATCGATCCAAAGCGGGACGGGATTTTGAATGTGGATAATTTACCGGTGTGGTATGTCAGCCTAAACAACGAACAGACTGAAGCACTGGAAGATGTGTTGAAGGCTGGTGGCGGGTCATTTGCCGTGGCGGCGGCAGCGGTGCCACCGGCAGCAGCGGTGTTCGGTACGATCAGCGCGGCATTGCTCGCTGCAATACCTATCATCAAAGAAATGAACAAACTAGGTGGGCACAATGGAGTAGATATAAATGGAGTTATCGGCACGCTAGGACTTATCGTAACTCCTCGGATTGGTAAGATTTACGGTGACCTCATCAATGCAGCACGTCTCGCAGTGAAAGGCCGTACCATTATCGATTTTATGATATTTGCATCGACGAAGATACCTGCACTGTCTATGGCTTTGAACATCGGCGCCGTTGCAAGCATTTTGGCAGCCATTGAGTCGGGTACACCTTTGGGATGGGCAATAGCGGGTACTTTTGGCGTGGTCATGGATATCTTGAAGCCAGAGCCAGACCCGAATGAGCATGGAGCGGTCGTCGCTGATAGAAACCAAGTCGGCCCATGGGAAACCTTCCATCTCGGACAACTCGGAGAGGGTAACAAGGTAGCTCTACTGTCCCATATGGGATGCTTCTCAGCACAACAGGGGGGCGGGCAAGGTGTATATGCAAATCGCCCGTGGGTTAAAGAGTGGGAAACATGGACTTTAATCGACAATAACGATGGGACAGTGAGTTTTCAGACAATTGGCGGCCATTTCCTCTGTGCCGAAAATGGTGGCGATTCAGTGTGTCAAGCAAATCGCATCAGCATCGGCAACTGGGAAAAGTTCTTTCTTGTGAATTTGCCGGACGGCAGAGTCGCACTAAAGACGCATGACAAAGGCAAGTTTGTCAGCGTGCAACCTTAACTTAGGGGAACCAAAGGGAATATTGTCATGATTCGCTTAAGTTTAAATAGAATGCAGGTTTGGGTGCTCATTTGTTTAGTGCTCTCCCTCGCTCTTTACGAAGTGGCGACAGCGGCCACGGTGTCGCTGGCTGAAGCTGGACTGTCCTTCGATGCGCCGAAGGAATTCTCGCCTCTCACCGCAGAGGAAATCGCCCTTCTCTATCAGACCAGTCGACCGCCTAAGTATGCGGTGGGAAACGAGGCACGGACCACCACCATTGGCTACGATTTATATGAAACTGCCATACGGATCGATCAATTAAAAGAAGCCAAACCCGCCATTGAGTCACAGATTGAGCGTACTGGGTCAGGATTCGTATGGAAACAGCGCGAGATCATCACTTTGCAAGGGCAACCGTGGATATCGTTGGAATGCACATATCATGGATCCGATGGCGAGGGGACCGATATCAAGTTCCATGACATCGCGTTGATGACGTCACGGCAAGGGCGACTCCTCAGGATCAGCTTCAATTCGACTCAAGAGGAATTTCCCACCATTGAGAAAGCATTGCGTAAAATCATTCAGAGCATTAGGTTCAATCGGAAATGATACTTGAGGACGACGGCAAGTGCTTTTCATCGAGTCATTGAGAGGTCACGCACTGACACGATGTCTGCTATGGTTCACTCAAATGGAGTGATGGAATCATGTTGAACTGTCACCTATCGGAACATATTCCAGATCAGCCGGAAGCAATTCTATCAAGCACAACGCTGACTCTTTCTCGTCGAGAGGTCTTTCGACTGGTAGGCGCACTCTGCCTAACGTCCCCGATGAGCCTATCATTTCTCGGTTGCAATAAAAGCAATCCCGAACCGGATCTGTCCCTTGTTGACCCTCCTACGCTCGCCCAACTGCGGGACTTAATTCGATCAAGCTCCGATCATCTTCAGGCACGGGCCGAGGAGGTCGTTGCCACGAAAGATGTGACGCGCATTGCCGAGTTTGTTCGCGATCACATCGCTGTGTTGCCATCGTTTTACGACAGGGATGATGGACGTTACGCTTCGAGGTGGGGCGTGAACGGCACCTTACGGGCAGGGGCCGGAACACTGCGGGATCGAGCTGAGTTGCTAGTAGCTATGCTCGGGGCAGCGGGGATTGCCGCCACGGTCCGGGAAATGCCCATGCCTTCGCGGATGAACGCAGATCGGCTCTACCGTCCTCGTCCACACGAGTTTTCCATTGATGAGGCCAAACTCACCGCCATGGTCAAGGCGATTCAAAAGAAGGAAGCAAGCGAACAGACAACGAACGTTCCAGAACAGGCGGAGACGGGGAAGAAGACCGTGACCGCTGTTGAGGATGTCGATCCGGCTTCGCTCGTGAATGACGCCGCAAAGACGATCACCAGTGCAATCGCCGGCAAGATGACCAATCTTGAAAAGGCTGAGTTGCCTGTCCCGCCTCAGATCCCCGTCGTCACCATTGAGGGCGATCCTTCCAAGGTGCTGGTGTCGCTCGCCTCCATGGCTGTGGAAAATGGGGATGTGAACAAGTTACCGCTGCTTACTAATTATGATAGACCCAAAATTGAATTTTCGGTGACCGCTTTTCTGAACCCTCGCCTCGGGGGCGGTTCCCCCCGTGTAGTGGAGCTCGTGAAGAGTTCCTGGCCCGTGGAAGATGTCGTTGGCCATCAAGTACAAGTGTTGTTTGGGCCTCCCCAAGGAGCAAAGGCGCTATTGGCGGCTCCGTTGTCATCCTATCCTGTTCGGGTCCCCATCATCCGTGTGCAACCTCGTCCTAGCGGGGAGTTTGATGCGCGAAAGGTCATCTTTGGAAAGAAGGTCCCAACCCCACATCCGACAACGGCCGCATCTGCGCCTTCTGCAGAGACCGCGGAGCCGTCCTTGTTAACGACGGGCTCCCTCTTTACGATCGATGGAGAAATTTTGGCTGAGGTCACTCCAGAACCATTGAAGGGCAATCAGAGGCTTCTGGTGCTTGATGATACGCAGGCCCAAGCAGAGACTAAACGCGTCACCAAGCTCAAGGCCACGGTCAATGCGGCGTCGTTTCCTGAGATCGAAGTGGCGCTCTCCGTGACCGATGCCAAGGGCGCCTCGGTCGATGGACTGGGCATGTCCGCCTTTGCCGTGACGGAGGGGACACAACCTTGCCGGCCGATCTTAGTGGCTAATCGCCAGATCGACCAGAGACCCCGTATTCTTGTGCTCTACGATGGGAGCGGGAGTATGGATGAGGCCTTTGGATCTAAAGAGAATCGTCAGGCTTTCAATAAGCTCCTCGCTCAGACGCTCACGGATGCGGCAGTGGTTCAGCCCCTCGATGTTAGAGTGGTCGGGTTCGGGGGCGGTTCGCAGCCTTGGGGCTGGAAACAGCCATCCGTTGAGCAGCTGACTAAGGACATGGAACTGTTCAGCTTCAGTAACCTCTGGACTTCATTTACCAATGGAGCCCTAGATGATGGACCGGCTGCGGTCATTATTGTGAGCGACTATGACGCTGAGGATGCTGGCCAAGCGGCGGCTGCCAAGTTGCGGTTGACGCGAGCCCAGATTCCCATTCTCGCGATCACTCCCGGAAAGGTCAAAGAGGAGGTGCTCTCAGATCTCTTGACTGTGAGTGGTGCACAACGATTCGCCGTTACCGACCCAAAACTGAAAACGGCACTCAGAGAGGCGGTCGCCAAGGCTACCACCACGAAACGGGCTTACTCCTATCGCTTTCACTATAAGGCCGAGCTTGAAGGGCCCAATCCGAGACCCGTCCACATCGCGCTGACGAATCATTCCCAGATCCGTACGTCAGTGACCTACCAGGTCCCTGCATCGGAATCGCGTGTGCCGCCTGCTTCGGTGGCTGGTTTGTACTTGACGGTCTCGGTCGGCGGTCAGAGAGAGCGCCGGCATTTAGGCGGAATTCGATTTAACGAACGAGGGGACACGAAGGACGATCCCAATAATGCGGCGCTGATTGCTGAGGCGCGGAATGCATTGAATGGAATGGTCACCGTGACTGTCGAACCAGGCTCGCCGACGATGGGAGCAGTACTTGAGGACGTGGTGACATCGTTCCAATCGTTCGAGCCCCTGCTCGATAAAAAGTCGACCAAGGACGAGGAGCAGGCATTCATGAAAACTGCCGCTGGCCTGTATCGCTATCCGGTCGATCTCGCTCAAATACTGACACCCCCGCCCAACTCAATGCGTGATGCCAGTGTGGTGCCCAAAGGTCTCCGGATCCTGATCTCGACGGAGCAACCAACAGAAAAGGGGTTGCTGTCACGCATGGATATTCCCCCCGAGCTTAACTGCATGCGCATCGCAGGTGGAGATGCTAGCCGTATATCGAGTGTCGTTCAGCAAAGTCTGTGGCTTTCGGTCAATGAAGCCCTAGCGTATGACTCCGCAGCCTTTAAAGAGCTCCAAGGTCGGCCCCTGCAATTCTTGAAAGCGACGGAGTCCCTTCCGGATTTCATCATAAAGGGATACAGTCCTGAGCAGGCAGTTAGCTTGAGTCGAGTATCGAACCAATATAGTTATTACCATCGATTGGTGCCGACGGATGGGGGAAGCGTGGCTATGTGGATAGTAGACCCCACATCGGGGACAGTGTTTGCAGTGGATGAAACTGGACGTGGAGGTGGGAGTGACTGCTTATCAGGAATTCTTGAGGGTTTTACGGATATCTTGAAGGCCTTGGGTGTACTCTTATTCGCGGCATTTTTTGGGTGCGAAAGGAATGTGAAATCAGCTGCTCAAGCTATTCGATGCATGGGCATTGGTACAGCAGCAGTGTATGAGGCAGCGGCCTCGGCCTTGGTGGAATATATTCATCATCCTCCCAACCTAGGGTGGAGAGGTGTAGAGCTCGGAGCTGAGCTTGGTCTGATTGGGCTGCACGTGCGTGGCGTAGGGCATTTGCAAGGATCGATAGATCCTTTTACTAAAGTATTTACAGAACCCCATGCTGGCTCTACGGTTGTAATCGTAGTTATGTGTATCGTCTTTGTTGGGCTTAATATTCACTATTTAATGGAGAGAGTTCATCATTGCGATCCTGGAAGACCAGGCGTCCCTAGCGAGCATCGTGCTCCTCGTGGAAGGCAAAGACTCTCCTAATACAGGATCATCACAAGCCAGACAGTAACGTGACTATATCCTGCAATTACGGATGCCAAGCACTGAACTTGGCTTTTAGTCATGGGTTATGATGCCGGTTTGGGTCTGAAGGAAATTGCGTGCCCTTGCGGCACATTTCATTTGTTGTTTTTCAGGTGGGTTTGCTAATGGCATGATTAATGTTCGGTTCCACTGATGCCTTGATGATGATATCACCGTGCTCATCGGAGTTCAGAGATACGCATCTCCGTTACAATCTACCGAAACTCAACGGGTTTGTGAAGCTCTTGTATCAGTTGCGTCTCAATTTAGCTTTTGAGAACACGCCACAGATGCAACAGATATCGACTACATCTCCTCGGCCTGCAATGCATTTCGCAAGGCTTGAATCGTCAAGGGCGTATTCCCTTCGCTGCGGTTGTTGACCATGACATGCCCCTGTCGCTTCTCTCCCATTGCTTTTATTTTGCCAGCTCTACCGTGTCTTACTGTATCTCTGGAAGCTCTCCCACAATCTTCGTGTCGACGATCGTGATTGGCAATGGGAAAAGCCTGTATCGTTTATAACACTGGGTGAAAGCTGGAATCGTCGAAGTAGTAATGCCCTTCTTCTTTGACAAGCCGTGTGAGAAATTCCATCCAGCCGATCGCAATGACGGTGACAGTGCCAAACTGAAACTCTTGTCCGTCTGGTTTTCCCACAATGAGCCACCAGTGTTGGGGTTTATTTCGCGCGTAGAGATAGCCCACCGCGCGTCCATCGGGTAAATCCATGAAATGGACCGCTGCCTCTGAGATCTCCAACTCAGGAAGTGACACTTGCCGCATGGTCAGGTCACGGATGGGCTTGAGAGACCAGGGATGTGACGTTTGATGGAAGAACGCCGCGCCCTGTGGAAAGCGCTCCATGAGTTGAATGAATTCCTTTGGTATTCCACCCCAGATTGAGTCGACGACCTGTTCCAACTTCGGGAATGTACAACCTGTTGCACTCACATCTGCTGAGGCCGTGGATGCCAATTTGGTCAACAGCTGCGACATCTCATCAGCCTCCAGCACGGCCCATCCAACCAGGGGTTCCAGATCCCCGTTGGCTGCGTCCTGTTTCACGCCCATGAAACCGGCGACTAACTCCATCGCTCTCGGCTCCGTAGATGATCGAATGGTGAACGGGGCTCGCGACAGGCCTACTGGGAGGCGCTTGGGTGAAAGCCCACCCTCGGTCGTCAGTTGTGTTCTTGGGATCGCCAGGATCGGGTTTCTCACCGTCGGAGCTTGGGTGACGGAATCCTTAATGTAGGGAAAGAGGTCTGCCAACCAGCCCGTGATCACCTTGCCTCCGTACACCTCTTGTGGGCTGAAAATATGCTTCCAGAAGGTTTGTGAGGGGACTCCTTGGACGGTGGCGATGAAGCCGTCACAAATCGGCTTGAGTCGATCTGTCCACCAGTCGAGGTGGAAGCTCGCCATGACGTCGAGGCGTTCGCGAATCCTCATCCAATCCTGGACGGATCCCTTTACTGTGATCGTGGGAATCCCGCAAATAAACAGCAATTCATAGTCGAAATACTGCTGAAATGCATCCATCATCACCACCTGGCTGACCGTCCGAGTGATCGGCGTGGTGGTGCTGAAGTCACAGATCATGAGTTGAGAAAGATCGGATGGGATCTGCGTTTGAATCTTGTCGCTCCATTGCTGGATGACATCTGCCCAATCCTGTGAGGTGCTGAGCTCAAAGGCCATGGCTTTGAGGGTGACTTTCCCCTTGTGCGAGACGATCGTCGATCGAAGTGCTTCTGCGTGATTGTTGATGTGCTGCGCGAACCCTTGCGCCAGGGTGAGCCAAACAATGTCTGGTGTGAGCACCAGCGGACGATGCTCGCTAAACGCTAAATAGACGGTGGAGACCAGGCTATGGTCTGTCGCTCCTTCTGCCGCCACGACATCAGCGGAAGCTTCAGGCGTAAAGGCCTCCAGGGGGCGTCTCATCTTGTCCTCAAACAGCTTCCGGGCATTGGTCAGCGGGAGCCGTTCCTGACAAGGTGTGACCGGATCGACCTGAAAGCAGATCTCCGTTTCGGAGCGATGCACAATGGGAGCGAGATCATTAAGTGGCGCAGAGGAACTTCTCATGGCACACCTCCAAGTGGAGAAAATGACAGTTTGCGTTCGGGTAGGGGTGACATTAAGGATACCTGACAGAATAGCGCCTGGCAATTTGACCTTTAAGAGGGTGCAGAATTCGGTAGGGCGATGCGCTTGTCGTCCCAGTCGTACAGTTCTTGATGGAGTCTATCCATTGGAGACCTCCGTTAGCCCTAGTGATTTAGGTTAAGGAAAGGGGTATTCTTGTGCCGTTTGGAAAGACCATCTCCACTAGCTCCGCCAGACAATCCGATACCACCAGAAACGCCACCAAATAGCAATCAGCCTACTGTCTAGGCGATTCGGTATGTTGCATTGGGTTGCATGGAGTAGGCAGACCTTGGCAAGGGGAGGGCACGCGTACGGGCACACCAAATCGGATACCTCGCGACGATGTAAGCCATGCGCATAGGTAAACCATTTGACCACTCAACCTTATCACCTACCCTCCGGCACAATCGGCATACCCGCGACGGGTCATGGGTCTGGGTCCCATTTCGGGAATGCGTGAGCAGGTCAAAAAGGAAGGTGATGTGGTTGTCTATCACATAATGCACGATCGTTCGGTCTATCCTGATAGCGGGGTGGTATTCGATCAAGACTCAAGAGAGCCATAAGAAACGAACCTTTCAATGGTGCATGTGACCCGCTTTGTGATCCCGTCTTCTGGTGCCATGAAGATAGCGGTTTAGGCCTCGGCGTGTTCCTTTCTTCTCTGGTGCATGTTTCAATCTGAGAATTCCAGACATTCCGGCATATCTATCTGTCAATGGTTCCAGATTCCGAAGATAAGGCATTGCGATAGCGCAGGATTGCATGACCTGATAGATAACGTCCCAGGTTTCCGGGACACTATCTGATCTCTGGTACAACGACCGTCCGGTCGTTTCCCACCGCTGCTATTCGTTACCTACTTCAGAAACCAACCAGATCGCGAATTTAGGCCAAGCATGGCAGATGGTACAAACCGCTTGGCTGGTCACATGTAAGGAGGAGTTTTGCAACAGGCTCAGCTTCTAGAAGTAGGCTACCGATTCCCAAATAGCTCATGCATCGATTGACCAGGTTCCTCTTCCTGCGTAAGCTATGGCAGCAGAACGTTACGATGGCGAATGGAAGAAAGCACACAGTCCGAGAAATGGTATTTCCCCCTCCAGAAGAATGAACCACGAGCGCGGGTAACGGATAGTGACAAACGAGCCACCTATGCTGACCTCCAAGTCTGCTTCCGACCCTGAAACGCTGCTTACTGCGGCCAACAGCGCTTCAGAAAAAGTGGCCGCTCTGCACATAGCCTTCCTCGCACTCTGCACCTATGTGTTGGTCATCGCCTTTAGCACCACCGACAGGGATCTGTTAATCGGCAAAGGTATAAAGCTGCCGGTGGTGGACGTGGAAGTCCCGATCACGGGGTTTTATGCCACAGTGCCCTACCTCTTAGTCATCACACATTTCAATCTCCTCCTTCAATTACAGTTACTGTCGCGCAGGCTATTCGCCTTTGAGGAAGCCGCACCGAAAGGCGAGGCCATTGGCGGCCTGCACGATCGCTTACACATATTTACTTACAACTACTATCTCGTGGGCCATCCCAACCGGTTAATCTACGGACTCGTTGCCCTGCTCGTCACATCGACCATCTTGCTCTTGCCCTTGTTGGCCTTACTGCTGCTCCAGGCGCACTTTCTTGCATATCAGAACGTGGGTATCACGTGGCTGCAGCGCGTGGCCATCTGGTTGGATGTCATACTGGTAACGATGCTCTGGCCGGTGATCATGCATCGGCGCGACAGTTGGAAGGGCTACATGAAAGAGGCGCGGCAATGTGCCAGGCTACCCTGGAAAGGCTTGGTAGGTGCAATCCTCGGATATACCATGCTGGTGTTGCCCATCGAGACCGAGGTGGTTATGGCGAGCCACGCCCTGCCTACACGTGAGGCAACGGTTGTTCAATTTCTGTTGCTGGTACTTGCTGTATGGCTCTGGCTGACACTCCTCGCCCTTCTCGTAAGAGACGGAATGCGTTGGTTCCATTTTGGGGTCAAGCACGATGCCGCACCACCGATTTTGGGCCTCCGAGGGTTTCTGACAGTGGCGGTACTTGGATGGCCGTTGCCTCTCTTGCTAACTGTGGATGGCGAGTTCCTGGACCGACCACAAGCAAGGGGGACAACGCTTTTGGAACTCTGGCGTCACCTTGACTTGCATGAGCAGTTCTTGCTCGCCACGTCGGCAAAGCCAGAAATACGCACAGATCTTCCTAGCGAAGAGCCTGATAAATGGAAATCTACGCTGAGAACCATTGATGGAGTGGATTTACAAAAGAGGAATTTGCGCCACGCTGATTTGAGAGGGGCTGTACTGGCAAAAGCAGACCTGCGTGAGGCGGACTTGACGGACGCCCACTTGGAGGGCGCGTTGTTGAGGGGAGCGCGCTTGAAGGACGTGGACTTGACGAATGTGCATTTAAAGGGCACGGACTTGCAGGGCGCAGACTTAGCGCATGCGGTGTTGGACGGCGCAGTCTTAAGGGGCGCGTACTTGAACGGCGTTAACTTAGCGAATGTACACCTAAAGGGCGCGGACTTATCGGGCGCGGACTTAACGGGCGCAGACTTGCAGAACGCAGACTTGACGGGCACGACCTTGGACCGCGCGGACCTAACGGGCGTGCATTTGCAGGGCACCAACCTGAATAAGGTGAGGTTGTGGAATTCACCTCTCAAGCACTTGAACTTGCAGGGCGCGGACTTGACGAAGGCGAGCATGCAGATGGCGCCCTTAGTATTCGCGGACCTGCAGGGGGCGAACTTGACGAAGGCGGACTTAAGAGGCGCGAACTTGACGGAGGCGCGCTTGGAAGGCGCGAACTTGCAGAGCGCGGACTTGAGAGGCGCGGTGTTGGTGGGTGTGAGGTTAGATGGTGCGGACTTGAGTAACGCGCGCCTGGAGGGAGCGGACTTGGAGGACGCGCACTTTAGGGGCGCGGTGTTGGTGAGTGGGCGCTTCTACAACAAGTCATGGAAATTCGTGGATAGCCCATTGGTAGACGCACGGGGATTGCAGTGGCAACCACTCAGCACAATCGACGTAGAACAGTTGCTCAAGGAGGCATCGGATTGGAAATGGAGTCGCCAGGAAAGCCGGCTTGAATTCGAGAGATTTCAGGCTGCCATCATAGCTGCAGCAAAACCAAAGATTACACCACCTCAGATCGATTCGTGTCTTAGCGATAACAAATCGCAATTGCGGTGTAAGACGACCTATTCGCTCGAAGAGTTTCGCAAGGCACTGCATCCGGAAATCACGCGGCTAGTTTGCCAATCGCGGGATATCGCCCGCGGGATTCTTCGTCGGCTTAACTATAATGACTCGGATCGTCAAGAATTCGTAATGGCTCAGGATAAGCGAAAGCAGGAAACGAATACGTGCCCAGGTGTAACTTTACTGGACGAGGAAGACTGGAAGCTCATACGTGGAGTTAAAATCACGCTTACAGATGATATTGATTTTTGATCTGATTTTACAGAATAAGTACCCCAGGGAGGATCCGGTCCAGCAGCTCCAGAATCGCCGCGATCTCCCACATGTTACTGATCGCGACTTCCTCCAGGGACATGGCATCTCATTTCGGTCGATCGGGTCGGTCTGTCATAGCTCCCGCGTCCTGTCTCTTATATATCTGGCCAGCCGCGCTTCGTCCTGCTTGTCCATCAGGAGCGTCTCAACCCCGAAGTCCTGACCATGAGCCCACCGGACTACCCCGGCCAGGACAGAGACTTGCTTCGGCAGCTTGACCTTCAGAGAGCAGACATCTCTGGGTTGTAACGGTAATGTCCCTGAGACTCGGAAGCCGGTACTGGAGACGTTCCAGGCCGTCCCATGCCCTGTATCATACAACCGCTCATAGGTCACGGGGCACTGAGCCGGGAGCCGACGGTACGGACGAATAACAAAGGCCATAGGCACCTCTAGAAGAGGGCGTATTGTAGGTGGGGCAGGCGACGGGGCGCTATCCCCACGATGGCAGGGGGAGTCCTGTGAAGAGGACAGTAGGAGGAACGTCTATCGATGAAAATGCCGCTGGGAAGATAGGTAAGTTAGAATATTCACAAGTAATAAACTGTTCTTGGCAAAACACGTGTTCCAGTCTTACGTTAGTGGCTTCTGCTCTATATTTAATGGAGAAGTCAGAAAGGATTGTAGACCACGAGGCACCCAGCTAAATCTTGAAAAAAGAGCATATGCCAGATACAGCAAGAATCCAGAAACTAAAAGGTTCCAGAATCCAAACGTCAGCCTGGAAGAATCACTCCACGTATTCCAGTATGACAATAGCATTCGTACTGTGAATGTTAAGTAGCCTATTCCTGCAAGCAAGGACAGGACAATAGGGATCAGTCGTTTTATCCTATCGTGGGGTACGCGACTCATTTCATATCTCTTAATCTTGACAACCCCTTTTAGACTACCCCTCATTACTAGACTTCCCGTGTTTGGTCCGTCATGAACGATTCGTATAACAAATGCGTGTCCCCGATCCAAATAGTCGAAACTCAGTTGTACTTGATTGCCACTTCGCTGAGCCACTAATGCTCGGCTAGCCTGGTTATTCGATGCTAGTAATGTTGCGCTTAGAATACGGCCCTGACCTTGTAACTCTAGTCGTATAGGATCTTCTGTAATATCTGCTTTATCCAGCGTCAGACCACCTCGATTGCCAAAAATGACAGTACTGATGGAAAGATCCTTGACCTTTTCTCCTAGATACCGGACGTCAAGACCTTCAATAGCGCTAGAATGGTCTTCGAATAGCCTGATTGTCTGAATAGACCAATAAGGCTCTTTGGTACGATTAGTTCTGACAGTAAGAGCTATTCCGACGATACTTAAGGCTAATCCAACTAAGGTAAATATGGGGGAGTTCAGCCAATCCACTTAGTCACTTCACCTTTTTGTGGCAGGTCAATACAGACTACGGAACGAATTGTCTACATCCAATAGAATACAAGCTTGATGACGTTCTGCCTGATATTCCCATGATATGTGAGTCTCTGGGCAAGTTCTGGGGCTCTACCAGGGCGACCCAAATCCAAATTACTTATGACAACTCTGTCAGTAACGATAAAAAAGCATTTTAGAAGAGGTATCTAGGGAGAGCAAGGTTGGTTAGTGAGCTAGGCTCGAAAAAGTGGACGCCTTCAACCTACAATCTGAGGTCTGGAGGTGGGAGATGGAACGGTTATTGCGACAGAAGTACACAAAGGAGTTTCGGGAGCAAGCCGTGCGGGTTGTGCGCGAGCAGGAGTTGACGATTCCGGAGGCGGCCCGACGGTTGGCGATGTCCGAGAAGACGCTGGCCAACTGGGTGTTTCGGGCCCGGCAGGGGCAGCTCTCGGGGTTGGGCGAGAGCCGACGACCGGTCACAGACCTGGAGGCGGAGGTCTCTCGGTTGAAGCGCGAACTCACCGAGGCTCGGATGGAGCGCGACATCCTAAAAAAAGCCACCGCGTACTTTGCCAAGGCGCAGCTGCCCGGTACGCACTCATGACGACGCTGCGTTCCCAGTATCCCCTGGCCATCTTGTGTCGGGTTCTCGAGGTCTCCCGAGGCGGATACCATGCCTGGAGGACCCGCCGTCCCTCGATGAGGGCCCAGGAGAACACCCGGCTGGAAGTGGCGATTCAGCCGGCACATGTGCGCACACGCCAGACCTACGGCCCGGAGCGCCTTCAAGCGGAATTGCGGGACGACGGATTTCCGGCTGGGGTGGGGCGCATCAAGCGGTTGCGCAAGAAGCTGGGCCTACGCTGCAAACAAGTCCGACGGTTTACGATCACCACCGAGTCCCACCATGCGCTTCCGGTGGCAGAGAATCTCTTGGCCCAAACGTTTGAGGCCACCCGCCCCAACGAGATCTGGGTCACCGACATCACGTACGTGCCAACGGCGGAAGGCTGGTTGTATCTGGCTGGCATCAAGGATCTGTTCACGTGTGAGGTGGTCGGCCATGCGATGGACGCCCGCATGACGACGAACTTGGTGTGGGCGGCACTCAGGAAGGCCCTCACCAGCAAGCGCCCCGCGCCGGGATTGCTGCACCACTCCGATCGCGGAGTCCAGTATTGTGCACAGGCCTACCAAGCCCGGTTGCAACAATTCGGGCTGTCCGTCTCGATATCCCGACGGGGGAACTGTGATGACAATGCGCCCATGGAAAGCTTTTGGGGGACGTTGAAGGCCGAACTGGTGCATCACCGGCGCTACACCACGCGGGAGCAGGCTCGGCAAGAGATCACGGAGTACATCGAGCTCTTCTATAACCGCCAGCGGCGCCATTCTCGACTGGGGAATCGCTCGCCCGCGGCGTTTGCCCAACTGTGGGCCCGTCAGCAGTCGGCGGCGTGAGACTGCAATGCATGGCGTCCACTATTGACGACCGGGGTCAGCTGCAAAACTCTTTTTACACTTCCTTACGCCATAGCTCTTCAATCGACCGAAACATGCACCTAGTATCTAACCCGATTCTTGTTCTCGCCTGAGAAACATAGCTGTGCATCCTTCTATCCAGTGTGATTGCATCAACATAGGGAAGACAGATTATATGCTGATAATCTTCCATGTCGGAATCTTCTAAACCATCGGTCTTGTTCATAACGATTTGTCGCCATACTTCAAAAGAAAGGCGGATGCCCGGGCAACGGTTTGGATTCTCGTAAACCCAGTTAGTGAAGCTCATCATCTCTTTGCAGGAAAGTCCATCACCACGAAGTTCCTTCTCAAGCACAATCGCAAAATGTGATTTCATACTTGGGGGCCTTATTGTGTTCCTGTCCCTCTCAATTAAGGCTCTCATGGTATTGGCAAAGTCTTCCATTCCTTTTAGTTCGCCTTGCCTGTAAAGGTCCCATACTATCTCGGCCAATGGGTAGTTCAAGAAGTTGGAGGTCGGTGGATTAGCGCTGAGGTCCAATGTTTCGTCAAAGCGTTTTACGAATGGGACGACTGGCAGGTACTCCCGGTTATTGGCAAATGCATTAAGAGCTTCTTTGAGTTCTAGACCAGGACTATCGGCGTGCATATAGACAATCGGCATCTTCTCTAGCTCGTTCAAAAGCGACATTACATTATCTGTTGAATGAGGATGAAGTAGAGGAGCAGATATTTCGATGATGGTGTAGCAGGAGACAACTAGTTTGTGATCTCCTGCGAATAGATATTCCCTAAACTCCTGAGCCGAACGCGAAGCTTTACCCTGTAAAATGGCGATCAGGTCCTTAGAGTCTAAATAATATTTCATTCATTCCAGATTGGGTGAATCTGCGATGCGTATCCTCTCGCTCAGCCGCTTGCCTGCATTTTGGAAATGCTCTAGATCCACTGCAAGTTTTTGCAGTTGGTCTGACCAGTCATACTTCTCATGGAATACTTTCATCTCAAAATTACCCTCCTCTAGCGCCTTGAGGATCATAGGATAACGTCGATAGTACAAATCCCATACGGTCAAAAATTTCGTTCGTACGGATGGATCTGGATGCTTTCTCTTCATACTATGAACGTCCTGTAAAAAGCGCACCTGCCATGCAAGGTAGGGGTAACATGCGTCTAAAAGATTATCATCTATAGGGAGATGACCGTTGGTCTCTTGTTGGAGTGTTTCTACGGCGCGATTCAGGTAAACGAAATGAAGTTCGTTTCCGAATGGTTCTGTTCGGAAACAACGATTGAACCGATTGCAGGTCGTATCGATGAATAGGCCAATCGAAGGAATAGCTTTTTCTCGGGAATATGCTTCGATCAATGCCTCGCCAAAGAAGCAATCGATATTTGTTAAGGCATAGTGTTGAAAATTTCCTGATATCAATACAGCTCGAAAGTACAAGCCTTGACCTGTGAGCCGATGGTGGAGGTCTTCGGCGAACTCGATTAAGTACCAGACTATAGACTCATGCTCCTTCTCATTGCTCGGCTCAGGGTCAATGCGGTTGTACACGAGTACCGTGTCAGAAAAGACAATCGTCCGAAACATCTCGTTGCGATGCACGTTAAGCGAGTCCAAGACACCATAGATTCTCTCGATCTGTAGTCGGTCGCGCTTCACCAATTCTGAGAAACCGAGGATGTCTATATAGAGAAGATATTTTGCAGGCAAGGGAGTGATTCCTGTGCAATCCAACTCTTTAGCTACTGTAGGGAGGAATTCGTCGCGTTCTGGAGTGTATGCCGTTGCTAGTGTTTGGTCAATTCACGGTTACCCGCGTTTTGGATAGTCCTGACAAGCCGCGGGTCATTTGGTTGGCCAAGGTCCAGCCTGGCTGAGATCTCCATTGATTTCCTCACACGTATAGCGCATTCCCAGAATGGAACGGGCGTAGCCCACCGGGAGTGTTTGATCACAACTGCACAGAGATCCTCGTGAGAAGGGCGGCGTATCTTATGGTCTTGGGAAGGGCGACGCTCCGAGCACTCGTGAAATGTATCAACTCCAGCCCTTGCCACGTTTGCCGCGAATTTCAGATTGAGAAGGCCTACTTGCTCGAATGCCGAAAAAGACTATGCATTACGAGTAGTTCGCATGAAGTCGTGTAAGAAAGGAGACAATGCAGGACTACGTAGGTCAATCAAAAATCAGTTTGGCGACATAATACTAAGTGAGAGGATCTATCGTAGCACCTGTCAGCACTAGGTTCTTTCCTGAGCTATTCAAGGGGCTAGCCAGGCAAAAACGGGAAAATCTCACACTAATCTCTCGGATCTAGTTTTCCGCAAACCGTAGGTGCATATTGCACGCTCTCGCCAGACCCCTCGCTCGGAGTCGTCATGCAAGCCCAAATATTCAAGGGGATACGCGTCGTCAATCAAAAATCAGTTTCATGGCATAATACAGAGTGAAAGGGATGTTGCACGTAGGAGGTGTGCGATCAGCTGTGTCTGTATCTCACGATATTGCGGTCCACAGGGCTGGACCGTGGCCACAGTTCTCCAGCACACCAGCTTTTGTTAACCCCACCGCGACGTTGAGTCTCTCCTGAACAGCTAAGGGCACTGTATGGGACGGAGTTCGGCAAGACTAGACCAAATTCCTCACGTCTTCCAGGGAGCAGTACGTTCGGAAGCACTGAAGTGGTGTGCCTGTGACGCACGATTGAGGATAGTGGATGGTGCACATCCTGGGGCGCCCTTGCACGATTCCGGCGCTATCGTGAAACAAGTACCAACCTATGCCTCCTCGTAAGCTGTCCTTTACAAGATTGTATAGAAACCTACTTCTGTAGGGGGCGTTTCTGCTGGTATTGATCTTGATTACCATGTTTGAATACGTGTAATAATGTCTCACATATGTATCAAGAGTGACGTGGAGGGAACTGGCCCGATGAGACGTCCGGCAACCTAGGAAGCCGCTAAGGTGCCACTGCCAGCCCACAAGAGGGGAGCGATATGGCTGAGACGGAGCAACCTAGGCAAGGCCCCTCCAATGACGAGGGGTTTTTTATTTCCTTCGTGTTCTATTCCGATGAGGTTCAAGGATGATCTCCAGAGTTCGTAAGAAGACGTCATCATCCCCCAAGGAGGCGCTGCCATTTGCCACGTTTGTGCAGCGGCAGTATTGGCCTGCTGCGAAGGCGACGCTGTCAGCGGTATGGGCAGACACGGTGGAGCACTATCATCTCCCGACATTGATCAAGGAGTTTGGCGCCTCACCGCTTGCAGATATTGAGGCGGAGCAGGTCGAGCGCTGGTGGGGAGTCCTTCTCCAGAGTAATCTGGCCCCAGCCACGGCAAACAAGCGCTTGTTTCGACTCAAGCACATTTTCAAAAAAGCGGTGGAGTGGGGGTATCGAGCGGACAACCCGGCGCGGGGCATTCGCAAACAGCGGGAGTCACGAGGACGGGTGAAATGGTTGAGCAATGCTCAGCGTGACCAATTGGTCCAGCGGGCCAACCCTGAGCTGCGCCTGTATCTCGTCGCTGCGCAGTACACCGGTGCACGCCGCCGGTCGCTCTTGGAGCTACGTGAGCAGGATGTGGACTTTGAGCGGAGTACCGTGACCTTTCGTGCGACAAAGAACGGGGAGGACTACTCCGTACCGTTGCACCCGAAGCTTCGTGAGCTTTTGCAAGAACGGCTAACAGGTCAGCCTGAGGCGTATCTCCTTCCGCGTTATACGGCGGGGGCGCTTTCACGAGCTTTTAAGCGACTCGCTCTGCGCTCAGGGCTCACAGATTATCGGTTTCATGATCTTCGGCATGATCTCGCGACGAGGCTCGCCTGTCATGGGGCGAATCAGCGGCTGATCATGGATGTGCTGGGGCATCGCGACCCCCGCGCGAGCGTGCGCTATACGCATTTGAGCCATGCGGCGATCAAACAGACGATGGAAGCGTGTTTAGGCTGAGGACACAACATCGAAAGGAGGACAAAGATGACGCGAGTTAAACGAACACCCCCATGATGAACGAGCGGACACCCTGACTCAATTGCATTCCCACTATCACGAGTAGCGCAGAGGGAACTGGCCCAACGACGCGCTCGGCATCCTGGTGAGCCACCAAGGTGCCACAGCCAGCCCGGCGATCGGGAACGATAGGTGCTCACATGGCGAGCAAACAACGGCACGGCTCCCTACTCACATCTTCGATACGGAGTCACCTTCCTATCCGTTCCCCTCTTAGGCTGCTGGGCCACTCTCATTCACATCAACAAGAAAGGAGAGGAGTTATGGCAGCTAGTGCAGATCGCAAGCATCTTAAGACGAGACACATAGGACGGTCATCCGCTAGGAAAGACAAGGTGGTTTCACTCATCGCGCTACAGGACCGTCATCGAGAGGAATTGCAGGATTCAGGTCTTTCAGATGCGACCATCAAGACAGCTGGACTCTATAGTGCGTCGAAAGACCAGGTATCGGAAATCTTGGGTTTAGACGCTGGACCAGGCCTCGTGTTTCCATATGCCTTCCAGACGAATGGGTATGCTCGGGTCAAGCTCGATGATGCCGGGCGAGATGGGAAACGCTATCGCAGCCCGAAGGGCAGTACGAATCACCTCTACATTCCGGCGACGCTCGCTTCATCCATCCTGAGTGATGTACGTCATCCGATCTACATCACGGAGGGTGAGAAAAAAGCGCTGAAGGGGTGCCAGGAGGGGCTCTCTGTGGTGGCGCTTGCCGGGGTGTGGAGCTGGCGGACCCGTACGGAGGAGCAAGCCAGTCAACCGATCCCGGACCTCGCTCGCCTTACATGGGCTGGTCGCAAAGTCTATCTCGTGTTTGATTCCGATATCAGAGAGAACGAGGAGGTGCGACGGGCGGAAACGGCGCTTGCAGAAGAGCTGGCGCGACGACAGGCGACGGTGTTTGCAATCAGGCTTCCCGATCAAGGGGGAACGAAGGTGGGGTTGGATGATTTTCTTGCGACGGATGGCCTTGAAGCGTTCCGAGCGCTGGAGCCTATCAAGCTGAAGGATCCAGTAGTCCCAATTGGGATCGCCCTGGATGAATTTCTCACCAAGGAGATCGCTCCTACTGAGGAACTGGTGGAAGGCATCCTCTCGGCCCAGAGTGTGGGATGGATCGCCGGTGAAGAGAAGCTCGGCAAGACCTTCTATGCGCTAGAAGAAGCGTTGTGTCTAGCCATTGGCCAGCCCGTGTGTAACCGATTCACCGTTCCAACACCACGGAGGGTATTGTTTATCGAAGAGGAAGATCCGATTCAGCGCGTCCAAACCCGATTGCGCGCCCTGCTGCGTGGCCACGGGCTCGATCTTCAAAAGACATCAGTCCGGGACATGTTGCGAAATCAATTTCGTATCGAAGTGTGGGCTGGGTTCAATCTTGATAACTCGGATCAGCTCGCTCGGCTGCGGCTCACGCTGGACGAATTCAAACCGGAGGTGGTGTATCTCGATTGCTTGCGGAAACTGAGCTCGAAAGATCTCAATAAGGCCAATGAAGCTGGGACACTCTTGGCGACCCTCGATGACCTTCGGCGGCAATACGGAGTCATCTTCCGCGTGATCCATCACTTTAGAAAGAATCAAGGGGGACGAGTGGGGCGCGGATCGCAGGAGATCGGTGGGTCCTTCGTGCTAGGTGCGTGGGGCGAGGATTCTTTATTTTTTGAACCAATCTCACGGAACCAGGCCGGGGCGAGACTCTCCTTGCAGCGAAAGGACAGCGGTGCGACAGGGCAATACACGATGACTATTGAATCGGAGGGACCAGCGCATGAGCCCACTTCGATTCGCCTTCGCGTGGACGATGTCTCTGCTGAACCGGCGGCGGAACAGCTCAAGGAACGTGTCTACGAGGCGATCACAACATTACCCACGACGGAGCCATTACAGGGGAAGGCCGGAGTGACGCTGAAAAGCATCCAACAGCATTTGAAGCGGAAGTCCGATAAGCCGATTCGGGAGGCGTTGCGGGCGCTGCATGCAGAGGAGCAAATTACGAAGGTCGGGCAAGGGGAGCACAATGCCGATCTCTGGGCGGTGCAGCAGAGGTAACTCAGCATAGAGCGAGGGACGTTGATGGAGACGCAGCACGTGAGGCGTAGCCCGTTGATTCAGACACTCGCGTGCAATGGGGTGCCCTGGTGGGTCATCGTGGACTCTACGCCTTCTGCACGGTGTCTCGAACAGCATCCTGCGTGTCTCTCGCAGCTTGGACAGCGTGGTTCTATAGACGGTCACGAGGTATCGGATGTTGACCGTCGTGAGAAGGCTTGGGGCCTTCTCAGTCGGAGGAGAGCGCGGCGTGGTAGGCGTGGCCCTTTACCATGGAGTACCACGTACCAACCATCCTTGAGTCTCCTGCATTGGTTGGTTGGTAGTCCGCGTGTATTAAGCACGCACTATCAACCATACCAAGCAAGACCCCCCGTTGCTCATCGCTTCCGGGCGGGCAGCCAAAGCCTGCCGGGACGAGAGACTCCAAGACCGAGAGTTCTCACGAGGGTGAGGCAACGTGTACCTGGACATCGGGACTAGGACAGCGTGCACACGTCCCGTTAGTTGTAGGTACGGAAATATGTGTGATCAGACTCGTATATGAAGCCCATGGAACGTGCTGCCATGGTTCTGGAAGGCTCTCTGGGGGCGCTTGTCGATGACAATGAGGCATCATGGGCACAACGATGAAAGGAGGAGCGTATGGGACCATAGATTATTCAAGGACTTCGCGGGGGTGACGCCTGGCTTGTCGAGCCAGCGGTCAGGTGAACGGGCGTGGATTCGAGCAAAAAACGAGAGCCGGTGGCACTGTGACCCCCCACCACCCCCAAAACAAAAATCCGGTTTGCGACGTGGGAAGTCGCACAGCCATTTTTTATTTTTCAGGATTTCCCAAAACCCTTTTTATGGAGGAGCACAACACATGTCACAACGTCTCACTCGCTGGAGTGTGAGGGCCTGAGTGAAAGCCACGAATCCCATCAGTCGGCGATTGGTCACCGTCCAGGAGGCTGCTGCGTACACCGGGTTGTCACCCCATACGCTGTACACCATGGTCAGCCAACGCCGCGTGCCCTATGTGAAGCTCGGTCGGCTCACCAAGTTCGACTTGGGGCAACTAGAGCAATGGATCGAGGCCCATACCGTGAGGCCGGTCGCACCACGGATGGTGTAAGGGCATAGAGTTGTTCGAACCGGGGAGCCGGGGTGATGTGCTCCGGCTTTCCCTCGGTGAGCGACGTCGCAATTGATTTACTGAGGAGGACTACATGGGAATTACAAAGCGGTCAGATAGCTATTACATCGAGTTCCGCGTAGTGGATGACGGTAAGACCTTATCCCTTGCGCTGGAGAGCTATGGCGGAAAGCTTAAGCGGTGGAAAGTTGGCTCTCTGAATAAGACCATGGCGAAGCAGCAGGAAGCCCTTATCAAAACTAGGTTGCTAAGTGGCCAAGTGGCGAGTCCCACTGTGCAGAAGGCTCAATCGGTCACCTTTCGACAGTGGGCGGAGCAGTATCTGGCCCTTGAATCCGTAAAGCGACTGCGCGGCTATGCGATTCGGAAAGTGTACGTAGAGAATCTCGTGGAGTTCTTTGGGGATATGACGTTAGGCGCGATTAGGCCAGAGGATGTGTCCACTTATCGAGCCCAACGAGCCCAGTACAAACGGATGAGTTGCCCAACATGTCAGGGGATCGTTGCGAGAGGAAGCTGTACCTGTGGATGGAAACGTGAGGACGCTGGTCTGCCGGTCTCTATTCAAACCATAAATCACGATCATATGACGTTGACGCATATGTTGAACGTCGCACGGAGTCCACAATTCAAGCTAGTGACAGACAATCCGGCTTCGCATGTGCCGAAGCCCAATCCGCACAACGAACGGGACCGGATTGCGACCCCTGAGGAATGGGAGCGACTCAAGGCGACGCTTGCTCCTCACCTGAGGAGACTTCTCACTGTGGCCTATGATGTGGGCCCCCGGCGAGGAGAGTTGCTGAAATTGGAGTGGTCTGACGTAGACCTGCGTCGGAAGGAGTTTGTCTTGCGCCGAACGAAGAACGGCGAGGTGCGAGTGGTTCCCATGACTCCGGCGGTCCATGAGATATTCCTGGAACTCTTCCAAGAGCGGCGACTAGACACTCCACGAGTGTTCCTGTATAAAGATAAGGCGATTCAACGTATCGGAACAGCCTTTAAGGCCGCCTGTCGTCGGGCAGGGATTACGAACCTCCGAGTGCATGATTTCCGCCATACGGCCAGTACGAATCTGAGGCGGGCGGGGGTGGACACGGCGACGGCGATGAAGATTGTTGGCCACAAGTCAGACCGGATGCATCGGCGGTATAATACGATTGAGCCGGATGACTTACATAAGGCCGCCGCGAAGCTGCATACGTTCAGGACTAACACGGTAATAACACCTGAACCTGGTACTGTTGGCGTTGAATCTGTAAGTGCTTGACATCTCTTAGCGAGCGGGCGTAGCTCAGTGGTAGAGTCCTTGCTTCCCAAGCAAGTTGTCGTGGGTTCAAATCCCATCGCCCGCTCCAAACCGCACTTCGTATGCGGCCGACTCGCTCATCCGGTGCAGTCGTTCTTCATTGCGCCGTCTGGTAAAAGCACCCAGTGTTCCCTTCTTTCAATCACGCTTGCCCCGACTGTTCCTTCTTTTCGATTGTCCTCGATGTTCCGCTAGCAATCAAACCGCTTTGTCCAATTTTGATCAGCTGATCGATTGGCCATACTCCTGTCCCCTTCTAGAGTGGGATAGGAGTTATTCTAGGCAGGCTGCTAAAAATACTCGTCCAGTTTTCGAGAGGTCGGACGTCGCTTCATAAGGAGAACAGTGATGCAGCGGAGATGGATGGTGCCTCCAGTGATCGGCCTGTTATGGCTCGTGAGTCTTTCTGCCTGTAGTGGTGAGGGGGATACGCCGACGCCAGCTCCTCCGGCGCTCACGGCAAGTCCTGCTGAAGGGATTTGGAGGGGGACGACCAACAGCAATCGTGCCGTGACCGGGCTGGTTCTCGACAACGGTGTCTATTGGTTGCTCTATTCTGCAGTTGGCAAACCCTCGCTCCTTGAAGGGTTTATTCAAGGAACGAGCAGCGCTCAAAGTGGAGCATTCACTTCGTCGGATGCAAGAGACTTCAATCTGCAAACTGGATTGCTCACCGGGACAATCAATGGCAGCTATGTCACCAAGCAAAACTTGAGTGGCACGATCGCCTATCAGAACAGCACGCAGAGCACGTTTTCGACGGCGTACGATACCGATTATGAGTTGACGCCAGATCCGAATGCCATTGCAGGCACCTATAGCGGTTCTGTCACGGCGACTGAAACTGCGACGGCCATTCTGACATCCACAGGAACAGTCTCAGGCAGTTCTAGTGCGGGCTGTCTGTTCAGCGGCACGTTTGTACCGAGGACAGACGGGAATGTGTTTACCGTGACCATTACATTTGGTGGACAAAGCGGCTGCACGCTTGGAACGCAGACGGTGAACGGGATCGGACTATTTGATGCTGCGACCAAGCAGCTCACCAGCGCCGCATGGAATAGCGGGAAAACGGATGGATTCGTCTTTATCGGCACGAAGCCCTAACTGACAAGGGGAAGTGATCGCCACAGGTCTGCATCGACAGGGTACCTTTCAGAGAGTCTCAGAAGGATAGAGAGTCATATGTTTCCCAGGTCATACCCGAAACGCCTTGCTGCGAGGAGCAGTCTCGTTCTCAACTTCAGACCTTGCCGTCTGTAAGCCGACAGCCGTTCTGCTCCGACGTGTCGTAAGGGGTGCTGTCAGACAGTATCTCGCATAACTCTTTCCAGGCAACCTAGGTTTTCAGAACCTCTCTCAACATAGGTGATGGCCTTACAGGGCCTCTCTTTTCCACGGGATTGTGCAACTTTCCTACGTGCCATCCTCCTCAAACAATTGGGATGTTGGCCTAGGAGCGAATCCGCACTCTTCGCACATGCAATATCAGCTCACTTGTGAATCATCCAGAGAGAGCGTTATCGATTTGCTTGTGCGGTTGGTTCTCAACTCATGGATTGTGTACAGCCTCAAATACTCAGGGCAGCGATTATAAGGGATCTGCCCTGTAGGCACTCAATATGCACAGTTAGCACCTATCTCAAAATCAAGAACGAATGCCAGATCCAATGCATGTACATGACACCAGGAGATGAGTTGACGCATGTTCTGAGGCGAACGATTCATTGAGAGGCCTATGGTTGCCCTGTAGGGTACCGACTTCCTTAATAAACCACGTGGAGATAGATTTCAGCTTCATTGTACGAAAGGATCCGCCGTGATGAATAAACAGATGCTGATACTTTGCGTTGCGTCATTTTTTGGCGGAATAGTCGGTGGGATCGTCAGTACCCAGGTCGTTCTTCCGAACTCTGCCGAAGCACAGAAGTCGAATGGAGTGAACGCTGAAGAATTCTTACTCCTGGATGCAAAAGGGAAAGCCCGTGCGGGGATTGGGTTGGATGCAAACGGCGAGGTTGGGCTTGTGCTTCGAAGCAAAGATGGCAACCGCACCCTCACTCTGTCGCCTGATGATCCAGCGGTCATCAAGCTGGTCGAGCGAGGAGGCCGGATTCTGTGGGGCGCACCCTAGCGTTGCGTGAACCGTGAGGAAAGACTAGACGGCTTTCTTGACCAACCCGGAACGCAGGCAGCGAGTGCAGACGCGGATCCGCTTGTGGCTCTTGCCGACGACGGCTCGCACGGTTTGAATGTTGGGATTGAACACGCGCCGGGTCTTATTGTTCGCATGGCTGACATTGTTTCCGGAGACCGGCTTCTTGAGGCACACTTCACACATAAATGCCACGATCGTACTCCTTCTCGCTGATGTGAAATCCAGTTGAACTGCCGGATACTACCATAGCCGGATATACGCTCACAAGCATCTGATTCTTCTCATGATACAACGGGTGGTGGAGGAGTAATCTAGTCGATCTTGACAACTTCTCTACCCCTCTCCTATTGTGCTCTGCCTAGGAATGTTCGAGCAAGGGAAGAGGGTTGAAGCCCTCGCGGTCCCGCCGCTGTGAATGGGGACGAAACCCGGTGATGCCACTGTCGCAATGGAGCTGTCAGCTGCTAGCAATCAGCTTTTAGCGTTGAGCTGAATGCGGTGAGCCGATAGCTTCAAGAGATGGGAAGGTACGGGGAGTAGGGGGAACCATGAGCCAGAAGACCTGCTCGAAGACATGACCGTTGTTCCCTCGAGGCTGGGGAACGGGTGAGGATGAAGAAGCGGGTGCAATCCTCAAGGTCTGGTCAGGCCTTGGGGATTTTTATTGCTATCGCGTTGAAACGGGTTTCCTGCGGTGTTCTCGCATCATTGGCGGCGTGCACTGTACAGGCATCTGTACGTCTCGGCTGTTCACGTGCTGCGGCCTTGCATGGAACTCTGTTTGGACGCGATCGCGGGCGTCAGTGGGTCATCGGACTCTGCGTCTGCCTGCTGTTGCTTGATGTGAGTATGGCATCGGCTTATGGTTCCAAAGTTTCAATCATGAAGCGACGGCCACAGGGAATTCTCACCGGCATGCCGTTCATGGCCCATGTCTCGTCTCGGGCTTTTGTTGATGATGCCGGGCGACGTCTCTATCTGGCGAAGCCGCCGGCTCGCGTGGTCTCGTTGGCGCCGAGTATCACCGAGATGTTGTTTGCGCTGGGCTTGGGTGAGCAGATTGTCGGAGTCACAGAGTTTTGTGATTACCCGGTTGGTGCCAAATCCAAAGCCAAAGTCGGCTATGCCAATCCCAACATGGAAACGATCATCGGCTTGCAACCGGATATGGTGCTCGCCCCCAAAGACTTTCTCCGCCCCGATCTCCAGGTGAAACTGGAGCAGCTTAAAATCCCCGTGTTTGTCCTCGATGCCAAGACGTTGGAGGACATCCCGCTTCAGATGCATACATTGGGGGCAATGTTCGAGAAAACCTCAGCCGCGAACGACGTCACGCAACGTATCCGTCAGCGTATGACTGAGCTCAAACTCAAAGTGGAGGCGCTCCCTACGAAGCGAGTCCTGTATGTGTTGAACAGTCAGCCGTTGATCAGCGTCGGGCCGGGAAGTTTTATCCATCAGATGATCGGCCTGGCAGGAGGAGTCAACGTCGCCGCTCAGGCGGGTGTTCCCTATCCTCGACTGAGTATGGAGACCGTGCTCAAGGAAGATCCGGAAGTGCTGATTTTCCCGAGCGGCGAGGTAGAAACGGTGCCGCGAAGCGAGCAGCAGCAGTGGCGGCGTTGGGACTCACTTTCAGCGGTCAAGCGGCAGAGATTTCATGAAGTCTCGTCGAATCTCCTGAATCGTCCTGGGCCTCGTGTCATTGAAGGACTAGAACAGCTCGTCCGGGCGATTCATCCGGAACTATTCGGCCCCAGTGTCCCTGCGCTTCATCCATGAGGCTCTTGTGAAACTGCCGTCAGCCACAGGGTTTCCCCGTTCCTGTGCCGATCGGTTGTCTCATGAACAAAGCTCTGCGCCCCCTGCGCACGGCAGCGTTGTGCAAGGGGCCATCCTGACCCGTTCACGCTTGATCCTGATACTTGGGTTGTTGAGTTTGACGGCGGTCGTCGTAAGTCTCGTGTGTCTTCACTTCGGAGCTCAACCGATTGCCTATGGAGAGGTGCTCCGCGTGTTGATGGGTGCCATAACCGTTGATCAGGCTGAAGCGGATGGCGGTTCAGCAGATATCACACGGACGATCTTGCTCCAGATTAGACTTCCGCGGGTGTTGCTGGGATTTTTGGTCGGTTGCTCGTTAGCATCGGTGGGTGTTGTCTTACAGGCCTTGTTGCGAAACCCCTTAGCGGATCCCTATGTGCTTGGCGTCTCCAGCGGAGCGGCGCTCGGAGCAGCAGTGGGTGTCTTATGTGGAGCGGGGACGACATTCTTAGCGGAAGCGGCGTTGCCGGCGTGCGGCTTTGCCGGTGGGATCGTCGCGTTGATGATTGTCTATCGAATGGCGACCAACTCAGAACGCTTGCCTATTCATAACCTGTTGTTGACGGGAGTAATTTTGAACGCCATCTTCTCCGCCTTGATCATGTTCATTACGTCGATCCTGGATCCAAATCGTTCATACGGGATGATGGCCTGGCTGATGGGAACACTCACCTCTCCTACGTATAGTGGGCTCGTTGGGGTGCTCGTCTATCTTTCGATCAGTCTCATCCTCCTCTTCAGACAGGTGCGTGCCTTGAATATCCTGGCATTAGGCGAAGATGCGGCTCGCTCGCTTGGTGTCGATACAGAACGGGCAAAGCGCTCCATCTTCATCTTGACGGCATTGGTCACCGGTGCCGTAGTGTCTGTCAGTGGCATGATCGGGTTTATCGGAATGGTCGTGCCCCATGCCGTGCGCCTGGCCATCGGCGCGGACCATCGACTGCTCTTACCTGCCTCAGCATTAGTCGGAGGCACCTTTCTCATGGGGGCAGATACGATAGCGCGGACGTTGATTGCACCCACAGAAGTTCCGGTCGGGATCATCACCGCTTTGGCGGGCGGGCCATTCTTCGTCTATCTCCTGCTCTGGCGAAAGGATCGGTTGGCGTGAGAGGGGGCAAGGAGAGTCAACCTGGTGGAGGCAACGAGCCTTGTGCGAGTTGCTTGGTCCAACCGTGCGACGCCTATGAGGTGCATTCCCTTCGGTTTCGATATCAGTCGACGGATTCCTCAAGCAGCCCATGGATCCTTGATGACGTATCTTTTCAGGTTGCCCAGGGGGAAGTGCTGGGCATCGTGGGCCCCAATGGGTCAGGAAAGACCTCCCTGTTGAAACTCTTGGCCCGGCTTGCCAGTCCGCAGCAGGGCAGCATCACCTTATTCGGACGAGACCTGACAGCGATGGGGCAAGATGAGATTGCTCGTCTCGTTGGAGTGGTCCCACAAGACACACCGCAGCTCTTTCCCTTTACGGTTGCGGAAACGGTCTTATTGGGACGATTTCCTCATCGTCCTCGAAACCGATGGGGAAGTGGCTTTGGATGGGAAAGCGGGGAGGATATGGCCATTGCCGAGGATGCCATGAGGACGATGGATGTTGCCCACTTGGCCCAGCGGGCGGTAACGGACCTTTCCGGTGGGGAACGGCAACGGACGATGATTGCGCGAGCCTTGGCTCAGACACCGAACGTCTTGTTGCTTGATGAGCCGACTGCGTTTCTCGACCTGCAACATCAGGTTGAGATCGGATCGGTGTTATGTCGATTGAAAGATGAGCGTGGCTTGACGGTGGTTCTGATCTCACATGATTTGAATCTCGTCAGCCAATATTGCGATCG
The DNA here is from genome assembly GCF_047338595.1 of Nitrospira sp. BLG_1. Lineage (NCBI taxonomy): Bacteria > Pseudomonadati > Nitrospirota > Nitrospiria > Nitrospirales > Nitrospiraceae > Nitrospira > Nitrospira sp. BLG_1. The sequence continues at coordinate 37,140 of NZ_JBLFBO010000009.1, read as the reverse complement.
CCTGCTGCTGCTTGCTGAGGGACAAGTGGTTCGGCTCGGAACTCCCGATGAAGTCATCGAGCCTCTGGTGTTAGAGCAGGTCTATCGATGTCAGGTCCTCATCGATCGACATCCGACCTCGGGCGTACCTCGAGTGACATTGCCCGGTCGGAAATCCACAGGGAACAAGTGACATGACGCGGGGCAAGATCGCGCTGCTTCATCTTGAGACGGTTCCCGGAGCTATTGATCGGAACCGGTATGTGATTGTGGAGGCCATCAAACATGCCGCAGCAATCAACGCTCAATGGATCGTGACGCCGGAGCTTGCTGTGTGCGGACTGCAGTTTGCCCACGTCGTCGGCTCTGATTGGATCCAGCCGCAACCCGATCCGTGGATGCAACAGGTCTGCAAGCTGATGAGAACGTTGAAGCGAACGGTCTTTCTCGGTTGCCCGGAGAGAGAGGGCAGGAGGTTCTATAACTCCGTGTTTGTCATCGGCCCGACGGGGGAGATATTGGGCAAACATCGCAAGATCAATGTATTGAGCGATTCCCTGTCATGGTCAAGTCCAGGCGACAGTGCGGCACCGATCGACTGCGACGGGATTAAGGTCGGTGTGCTTATTTGCAGCGATGCCTATACATCGAATATCGCTCGAGCGCTGAAATTCGAAGGGGCAGAGATGTTGGTGTCGCCCGCGTCATGGGGACCAGGCATTCATGGCCCCAATGGGGAATGGGAGCAGCGGAGCCAGGAAACGGGACTACCCGTGATCGTCTGCAATCGAACGGGTGCGGAGCAGACACTCGATTTTTGGAGGGCGCCGAGCTTAGTCGCAAAGAATGGTGACCGGCTGCTGTCTCATACGTCGGACCGATCGGCAGTCCTCACGTTTGACTGGGACTTCTCCAATATGGTACCAAGCACAACTCAATTTCGGGCAGACTATATGCGAAGCTAGCTCGGAACATCGATGATGTCGTACGTGAGTACTCGTACTCAACAGGGAAAGGCGCATCCCTTTTTTCTGTTCCATACTGGTGGATGCCGAGAGGAAGGAGGAAAAAACTCACAACGAGATAGACCGTCAGTGCCGGGGAAGATGGTGCAAGTCCATCACGGTGCCGCCACTGTAAGCGGGGAGTGACTCTGCATAATGCCACTGTCTTAGGGCGTGGGTCGTGAAATGTCTCTCGTGAAGCGGAAGGGGTTTCTTGCAGTCGCTTCACGAATGACGTTTTACGTTTCACGCAAAGGATGGGAAGGCGCAGGGAAACGACGAGCCGCAAGTCAGGAGACCCAACGGACGGGAAACATTCACACCCTTCGAGTCAAAGGGAGGTTTTCATGCATCGTGTGTATCGGTGTCCCCGGTTTGTTGTTGCCTGTTGTTTCCTTATCGCCTTTCTCTACTTTCTGCACCCCGCTGTATTCGCTCAGGACATCGCCATGGCCGATCAACAGGAGACCGTCGAGGCTCCTGATGTCGTGGTGAGTGCGACGAAGACCCCAATTCCGGCCAAACAAGTCACCAGTGCCGTTGAGGTCATCACCGGCGAGGAGATCCAACAACGGAAAATCAGAACAGTCGCCGAAGCGCTTCGATGGTCATCGGGTCTTGCGGTCTTTCAAAGTGGAGGACTCGGCACAACGGTTGATGTGCGCATGCGCGGGGGAACGCCTGAGCAGACACTCGTGTTGACTGATGGGGCGATCGTCAACAGTGCCACCCTGGGCAGTTACAATTTCGCGAATCTCACGTCCGACAACATCGAACGAATCGAAATTTTGCGTGGGAGCCAGAGCATGCTCTGGGGGTCGGATGCCATGGGTGGTGTGATCAACATCACGACCAAGCGGGGACAAGAGAAACCCAACGTCTCAGGTTTTGTCGAATATGGATCATTCAATACGATTCGAGAAGGAGGCAGTCTGGCCGGAAAGAAAGGACCGATTGATTTTTCAGGCTCGATCGCCCGTTTGGATACGGCCGGATTTTCAGCGATCAACTACCGACGTGGCGCAGCTGAGCGTGATGGCTACCACAACTGGCAAGGATCTGTTCGACTGGGTGCGGACCTGCCGAAGGACGGACGGCTGGAGTTTAGTTTTCGTTGGCTTGACGGCAGTGTGAATTTTGACGGCTTTACGTTTAATTCGACGACCTTCGCGTCAGAGCCGGCGGATGTGTTTGGTGCCAGATCCAAAAGTGTCCAATATGTGTTTGCAGGAAATTACATGCAACCGATCACCGCCTGGTGGTCGCAACAACTGATCTTGTCACGGGCCACTGAAAATCTGGTGAGTGACGGTGGCGCGGTGGAACGGAGTCTTGTGACGGGAGCCACGGGATCCATTGGATCCCCGTTTCGGTCTCAAATCGGAACCACGAGTAATCGAATTGAATGGCAGCACAATATCCAAGTCGGCAAACCGCTTAGATTGACGGCGGGATATCAGTTTCGCGAACAGAGAGGCGACTATCGTGATCTCTTGACCAGCACCACCGTTTTTGAGAACAAATCCGTCAGTAGCCATGCTGGCTTTGGAGAAGCACAGTTGAATCTCTGGGATCGTGTATTTGGTACGGCGGGTATCCGACAGGATGAGTACAACGTATTCGGAAGCGCGACGACCTATCGAGTGACCGGGGGATATCTGCTCAAGGAGACCGGCACAAAGTTCAGAGGCAGCTACTCGACCGGTTTTCGGGCCCCCACGATCAATCAGCTGTTTTTCCCGGGTTTTGGTAACTCCAATTTGAAACCTGAAAAGAGCCAAGCGTTTGATGTGGCCCTCGAACAGGCATTGCCGAATGATCGAGGCAGCATCAGCGTCGGGTATTTTTGGACCCGCTACCGCAATCTTATTTTGTCGGTCTTCGATCCTGCTGTCTGTACGGAGCCTGGGTCTTTTGGGTTCTGTGCGCAGAATGTCGGCTTGGCTCGAGCGGAAGGTGTGGAGGTCAGCACAAAGCTGAAACTCTATCGTGACGGGCCATGGGTGAAGAACTTGGATCTGCAGATCCAATATACCTACGCAGCGACGCGGGATATCAGTGGTGGCGCGGACACACGTCTTCCGAAATGGCCGCTCCATCAGATTTCGACGGTACTCCGGTATCAGCCCATAGAAAGGTTGCAGGCCAGTCTGGAGGGGCGCTATGTCGGCGAGCGGTTCGGCAATACTGGGAATGGAAATCCTACTCCCTCGTTTGTCGTCTGGAATCTGTCGGCGAGCTATGACGTGACGAAGTACCTGCAAACCTATCTCCGCTTGGACAACATCTTCAACGAGAAATACGAAGAGACACTGTTCTTCGGGACGCCGATCCGTTCCATATTTGGTGGTGTACGGATCAATTACGATCTACCGCTCTAGGGTTGCATGAAACAGTATCCACGACTGGTGATAGCCGGCACGCACAGCGGTGTCGGGAAAACAACCGCAACGCTGGCCATTCTGGCGGCCTTACGGGAACGGGGCCGCCAGGTTCAGCCGTTCAAGGCGGGGCCGGACTTTATCGATCCCAGTCATCATCGGGCGGCGACGGGAAGGCAGTCGAGGAATCTTGATGGGTGGATGTTGGGAACACAGGGCAACCTGGGGATCTTTACGCGTGCTGCGGAGGATGCTGACCTCTCCGTGATCGAAGGAATGATGGGGCTCTTCGACAGTAGCGCTCCACTCAGCGAGAGTGGGAGTACCGCGGAACTGGCCAAACAATTGGATGCCCTGGTTATTCTGGTCATCGACGGCAGTGCCTTGGCTCGTTCTGCCGCAGCGATGGTGGCAGGGTATGCGCGCTTTGATCCTGCCGTACATGTGGCAGGCGTGGTGTTTAACAGGGTCAACAGTGAAGGCCATTACAAGTTGCTCAAAACCGCGGTAGAGAATGCGACGGATGTCATAGTGCTTGGGTATCTGTGTTCTGATCCAGAGTTGATCATCACCGATCGGCACCTTGGCCTCACCATGGGTCATGAACAACCGGATCGGAGTCTTTATCATCGGTTGGCGAAAGCTGCCTTGGAGACTGTCGACCTCGATCGGATCGAAGCTCTTGCACACTCATGCGCTCCCTTGGCGGAAGCTGCAAGTCCTCTCCTGCATTGTCGACCCAAGACCGTTCGTATTGGCGTGGCACAGGACCAGGCCTTTTGCTTTTACTATGCGGATAATTTGGAATTGCTCGAAGCAGAAGGAGGCGAACTAGTTGTATTTTCTCCACTGCATGATGCTAAGCTTCCCGATGATCTGGGCATGCTTTATCTGGGCGGAGGGTATCCCGAATTGCACGGTCCAGCCTTAGCGGCCAACAGGCCCATGAAGTCGGCGATCAAACAATTCGGCGCGCAAGGTGGGACGATTTATGCGGAATGCGGGGGCATGATGTATCTCACAGAGGGCCTGAGAGATTGTGACGGCCGTTTGCATGAAATGGTGGGGCTCTTTCAGGCTGATTCGACCATGCAGCATGCGAAGATGACCTTGGGGTATCGCGCGCTTGAGGTGACCCGGTCTTGTGTCATCGGGCCAACTGGACTCACTGCGCGGGGGCATGAGTTTCATTATTCGACGATTGCACCAAAAGGCCCAATGGCTTATGCGTGCATGTTGACCGATGCGCAAGGTGAGTCGAAGGGGTGCGATGGCATGCTGACTTCCAATACGTTGGGGCTCTATACGCATCTGCATTTTGGGAGCCAACCGACTTGCGCAGCGGCGCTAGTCGACTCGGCACGTCGCACCGCCCAATACGCATCAGGATCAGGGGCCTACTAACTGAAGGTAGAGGAATGAGGGGTCCTGTTGAAAAGGTCTGTGAACACTGTGGTCAGTCGTTTCAATGTGTCGGGTACCAATGTTGGTGTGGCACATTGGGGATTACAGAGCAGCAGATGGACTGGATCGCCGCACAGTTTACGGACTGTCTCTGCCAGATCTGCCTAGGAAAAGTGGCAACTGGTGAGTTGGGACCACGATCGTCGTCCATCAGGTAACGAGTAGGCCGAGTCGAGATTAGAATGAGCCGACCACAGGGACGATTTTCTGAGCCAGAGCGTGAGGCGGTGTATCGGGTGATTTTCGAACGCCGTGACGTGCGTCGGAACTTTCTGCCGAAGCCAATCTCTGATCCGGTGATGATGCGATTGTTAACGGCGGCTCATCATGCCGGATCAGTCGGCTTCATGCAGCCATGGGATTTTGTGGTCATCCGCAATGGTGCAACGAAACGTGCGGTGAAGGACCTCTTCATCGATGCCAACACCAAAGCTGCTGCCCGATATGCAGGCGCCAAGGGAGCACTGTACCGGCGGTTGAAGTTGGAAGGCATTGAGGAAGCACCGATCAATCTGTGTATCACATGCAGCCGACGACGCGGTGGGCCTCAAGTCCTTGGGCGCTCCACGGTGCGTGCGACGGACTTGTATAGTACCTGTTGCGCGGTTCAAAATCTTTGGCTGGCTGCCAGGGCGGAAGGGATCGGGGTCGGCTGGGTCAGCATCCTGGATCATCAGGCGCTGAAGCAAGTGGTTGGCGTTCCTCAATCGGTGACGATTCTGGCCTACTTGTGTTTAGGGTATGTCTCGAAATTTGAACAGGCTCCTGATTTAGAGACGGCGGGGTGGCGGGAGCGGATTCCAGTTGATCAGCTCATTCACTATGAAGCATGGGGGAATCAAAGTTCGGACAAGGGGAGCAACGGGTATGCGGATTACCAAGGTCTATACAAGAACGGGAGACGCGGGAAAAACCAGACTCGCCGGCGGGCAACCGGTGTGGAAGGACAGTCTTCGGGTCGAGGCGTACGGCACCGTCGATGAATTGAATTCTTCAATCGGAATAGTTCGGGTTTTCAATCAAGAAATTGTCGAGCACAACAAACGGGCCGGCCAGTTGGAAGATGAGCTTCGATGGGTGCAGAACAAGCTCTTCGATGTCGGGAGTATTTTGGCGACGACACCAGGGCAGACGTTCAAGAATATGCCGCAAGTACTGGCGAGCGATGTCACACGGCTTGAAAAGATGATCGATCGATGCCAGAAGAGTTTGGAACCGCTTAAAGAGTTCATCCTTCCCGGAGGGGGAAAAGTGTCGGGTTTTCTCCACCAGGCCAGGACGATTTGCCGTCGAGCCGAGCGCTTGTGTGTCGCGCTCTCAAAAATTGAACCAGTTGATCCGACCATCATCAAGTTCGTCAATCGGCTGAGTGATGCCTTATTTGTCCTGGCTCGATGGGTGGCCAAGACACAGGGCGAACCGGAATTTTTGTGGGAACGGGATGTCGCCAAGAACTCGACGTAACGCTCGGTCTGTCGGACGACCCAAGAGTCGTATTATTGTCGTGTTGGGTGGGGCCTCGTCCGGGAAAAGCGAGATCGCGCTTCAGTTAGCGGGCTCGCGGGGGCCACGTGCATTTGTCGCGACTGGGCAGGGGCTTGATGCCGAAATGGTGGAACGCATTGCGAGGCATCGGGCGACCCGTTCAGCCGAATGGCAGACGATTGAAGAGCCTCTTGATGTGGAGGCCTGGTTTGCCAAACAGGGGTCAGAGTACCGGATCGTCGTGTTTGATTGTGTGACTCTCTGGTTGAGTAATTTGGTCGGGATTGGTCTCGGGGAATCAGTCATTCTTGCGCGTGTAGGAACACTTCTTGACGCGATGCGGCGCACCGGGGCCACAGTGATCATCGTCAGTAATGAGTTAGGGTCGGGCCTTGTCCCAGTTGAACCATCAGTGCGAGCGTTCCGTGATCTTTCCGGACGAGTGAATCAATGCCTTGCTGCAGGGGCGAATGAAGCCTATCTGGCGGTCAGTGGACTACCGCTTCGCCTGAAGTGAGGAAAGGAGCGTGATGTCGATTCAGGATGTCTGTCATCAGATTCAGCCGCTTGACCCAGCGTTGCACACGAAAGCACAGACTCATTTGGGTCGGCTGACCAAGCCACTCGGCAGCCTTGGCAAGCTTGAGGAGTTGGCCACAGCCTACGTCACCATGACCGGCGAGTTGAAGCCCACTATCCCCCGGGGAATGGTGTTCACCTTTGCCGCCGATCATGGTGTCACGGCAGAAGGTGTGAGTGCCTATCCGCGTGAGGTCACCCCTCAAATGGTGCTGAACTTCCTACGAGGTGGCGCCGGCGTGAACGTACTCGCCAGGCACGCGGGCGTGGTTGTCCGTGTGGTCGATATCGGAGTTGATTATGACTTTAAGACCGTCCCTGGGTTGATTCACCGAAAAATCATGAATGGGACAGGCAATGTGATGCGGGAGCCGGCGATGATGCGGGAGCAGGCGGAGCAAGCCGTCCAGGTGGGGATCGACTTGGCGACAGAGGCTGTACGGGAGGGTATCGGTCTCATCGGAACAGGGGAGATGGGAATCGGGAATACGACTCCCAGCGCGGCCATTACGGCGGTGATGACCGGTCGGCCTGTAGAAGAGGTCACCGGACACGGGACAGGTATTCAGGAGTCAGATCGTGCGCACAAGGTACGTGTGATTCAACAGGCTCTCGATCTGCATCGTCCGAAGCCGTCCGATCCGATCGGTGTGTTGGCAAAGATCGGGGGATTGGAAATCGCTGGACTGGCTGGGCTGATGCTCGGTGCCGCCGCCTCCCGTGTGCCTGTCGTGTTGGATGGATTTATCGCCGGTGCCGCGGCGTTGATTGCCGTAGGACTTCAGCCGTTGTGTCGTGCCTATCTGATTGCCGCGCATCGGTCGGTCGAGAAGGGGCATCGCGCGATTCTGAACCAGTTGGGATTGACCCCGCTGTTTGATCTCGATTTTCGACTCGGCGAGGGGACCGGAGCCTGCTTAGGGATGGATCTCGTCTGTGCAGCCGTCAAAGTCTATACGGAGATGGCGACGTTCGAAGAAGCCGGGGTGGCAAACAAGTTGTGATGCCTATGGGAGCCGTCGCCCGTCCATTCATCTTCGCCTGGCATTTTCTGACGACCATTCCTCTGAGCAGAGTGCATCATGAACCGACGGCGCCTGAGCTCGCGGCGTCGATGGCCTGGTATCCCGTCGTGGGCTTGCTGATCGGTGGTGGCCTGGTTGTTGCTGATATGGCATTGCAGGTGGTCTTTGACGGTATCGTGGTGAATGCCTTATTGATCGTGCTCCTCGTGCTGCTGACACGCGGACTCCATCAGGATGGATTGGCCGATACGTTGGATGGCCTGGCCGGCGGTTGCACCTCGGCCGAACGACTGTCGATCATGCGCGATCCCCAGGTCGGTGCACTCGGTGCCACCGGGCTCTTTCTCTCGCTGCTTCTCCGTTATGCCGGCTTGATGGTGTTACCTCACGAATTGCGAGTGTCTGCGCTGTGTTGTATGCCTGCGGTCGGCCGTTGGGCCATGGTAACCTCCGCATGGGTTTCTCCCTACGCCAGGGCGGAAGGAGGCTTAGCCGCTCCGTTTCTTACCCATCTCTCGTGGCGACACGTCCTCGTGGCCACACTTCTTGTGGCCATGGGACTGGGTGTAGGTTTCGGCATCGTCACCTCGTTCGTCGTCATGATGGCCGGGGTAGTTGTCGTGCTGATAGGTTGGTGGGGGTGCCGTAGATGGTTCGGTGGGATTACCGGCGATACGCTTGGGGCCATGAATGAGGTCATCGAGATTCTCTTCCTCCTATCCATTCCGCTCTTGTTTCGGTTCGCATGACCGGCGGCGAACTTCTTGCTGCGGCTGTAGTAGATGCACTGCTTGGTGATCCTCACTGGTTGCCGCACCCCGTTCGTGTGATGGGACGATGTATTGCATGGTGTGATCATGGAGTGCGGAGGATCTGCCGAAGAGCGATCAACCTTCGCCTCGCAGGAATTTGTCTCGCCATCGGATTGCCGACCGTGACCTTCGTGCTTGCCACAGTGATCATTGAAGAGGCCAAACAGGTTGCGGAATGGTTGGGGTATGCTCTCTCGATCATCATGGCGTGGATGACGCTGGCTGCGAGGGACCTCTGGGACCATGCCCATGCAGTGGATGGCCCACTCCAGGGGGGAAATCTCTCAGCTGCGCGCCGAGCGGTAGGGATGATTGTCGGGCGAGACACGGACGGACTCTCCCCATCCGAGGTGGCTCGTGCGACGGTCGAGACGGTCGCAGAAAGTTCGGCAGATGGTGTGGTTGCGCCTCTCCTGTACTTGGCAATCGGTGGTGCCCCTCTGGCTTTGGCCTACAAGGCGATCAACACGCTTGATTCTATGATTGGGCACCGCGATACCCGGTATGCTGATTTTGGATGGGCATCGGCTCGACTGGATGATCTGGCCAACTGGATTCCGGCTCGTCTTGCGGCGATGCTCTTGATTCTTGGTGCCGGCTTGATGGCCAGACAACGGGAATCCGTCTGTCGGGGATGGCGTGTGTTCATACGGGATGGCGGGAAGCATCCCAGTCCCAACAGCGGGAGACCTGAGGCAGCGATGGCCGGTGTGTTGGGTGTGAGACTCGGTGGCACCAATTTCTATGACGGTATTCCACATAACCGTCCAACGCTTGGCCTCGATGGGCGCTGTGTCGAACCAGACGACATCGTCCCGGCAACGAAGGTGATGGCAATAGCCAGTATGTTAGCTGTTCTTCTGGCCATAGGACTCAGATGGCTCGTGTGAACAAGGCCTTACATGGTGGGAATATCTATCGTGTCGCACGAGCGCTGGCATGTGATCCAGGCGATATCGTCGATTTCAGTGCAAGCATCAATCCCTTGGGCCCTTCTCCACATGTGTGGAAAGCCATTGCCTCTTCCATGCATCTACTGGCCCATTATCCGGACCCGGACTGTTGGGAGCTTCGCCAAGCGTTGGCTGCATTCTGGCGGATAAACCCAGACCAGATCGTGGTTGGGAACGGCTCTACGGAGTTGATCGACGCGCTGCCTCGTGCGTTGGGTATCCATCGCCTCCTTGTCGTCCAGCCCACTTTTTCAGAATATGCCGCAGCCATGAGGCGAGCTGGAACAGAGACCACAACACTCTATGCTGATCGAATGGACGACTATGCCATTCCGGTCGATCGTCTTTGTCGGGCCATGGAGACAGGCCGGAACGAGGGGCGCTCCTTTGACAGCGTGATGCTCTGTCACCCCAATAGCCCGACAGGGCAGGCCTGTACCGTCGATGATCTGATACGATTGGCCGGGTCTGCTCGCAAGCGAGGTCTTTGGCTGATCATTGATGAATCGTTTGCCGATTACTGTTCTGACCGGTCGGTCTTGCGCCGGGCGGTCTCTTGGCCACATGTCGTGGTCCTACGCAGTATGACCAAGTTCTATGCCTTACCCGGATTGCGTGTAGGCTATGCGGTGTCGGCACAGACAACGATCAGACGGATTCAACGACAGCTCCCTCCTTGGTCGGTCGGTACGATGGGGCAAGTTGCGGCATTGGCGGCCCTCAACGACGAGGCCCATGCGCGAACAAGCCTGACATTCATGACACAGGAGCGCGAACGATTTCGAAGAAAGCTGGCCGCGTTACCTGGCTGTACGGTGATACCCACCTATGCGAACTACTGTCTTGTCGAGCTCCCTCGTGCTCACCCTGCACGCGATATCACTGAACGATTGCGAAGAAAAAGGGTATTGATTCGAGATTGCTCTTCAGTGCCCGGTGCCAACTCACGATCCGTTCGACTCGCGGTGCGAACGAGGTCTGAGAATGACCGACTCCTTCGCGAGCTTTCTCACCTACTCCTCTTTAAGAACTGAAGATGAAAAAGGACTCCACACAGGTTCATAGCCGGTATCGTGTGAGAGGGCAGACGTTGGTGATCGAGCTGGAAGGGCGAAAGCGCGTTCTTTCATCGGCTCCCCAAGGGGGAGGGTTCAGGGTAGCTTCCTATATCCTCAATCATCAGGTGGATGCTCAGTCATCGGTGCCAGGAACGCAGTCACTGTCCTGTCATGACCCGGCATCCTGTTTACGGGAGTTGGCCGTTTCCATGGGAATCCACGCATCGACTGTCGGGCTGATGACGGCGGTTCCGATGACGCAAGTGGTGACGGCACGAGCTGCGTCGGATGGGTTATGGGTGGAGTGTTTTGCAACGGTTGGTGTGACCAATGCTGTTCGAGCTGGAGAATGGCCACCCGGAGATGGTGCCGGCAACAGATTACTCAAACCAGGGACGATCAATCTCATTCTCATCACAAACGGCAGTCTGTCTCAATCCGCAATGGTCGGTGCCGTACAAGTTGTCACAGAGGCCAAGAGCGGTGTATTACGTGATCACGGTGTCCTGAGTTGCCAGAGCAGTGCTGCTGCCACCGGGACTGGGACAGACGTGGTGGTGATTGCCTGTTCGCTGCGTGGGCAGGGGACATGGCATATCTATAGTGGGACGCATACCGTCATGGGGGCATTGATTGGGCAAGTCGTCACCGACTGTGTTACGCATGGCTTGGCGAAGGCAAGAGCATGGCAGGAGTCGCATCAATGACGGCACAGGCACTTGCTGTTCTGGGGACTGGCTCGGATGTCGGGAAAAGTCTGGTCACAGCAGGAATCTGCCGATTCCTTCATCGTACAGGCATGCGTGTAGCCCCATTCAAAGCACAGAACATGTCGCTGAATTCATTCGTGACTCCGGAGGGCGGAGAGATCGGTCGAGCGCAGGCACTTCAAGCCGAAGCCTGTGGCATTCTCCCGCATGTCGACATGAATCCCATCTTGCTCAAGCCAGAGTCTGACAATCGTTCACAGGTCGTCGTGCGAGGATCCGTATGGTCCACGGAGAACGCGTCGACCTATTTTGAGCAGAGACCACACCTGTGGGCCATTGTGCAGGACAGCTATGCCAGACTGGCACAACAGTACGAGACCATAGTCATTGAAGGAGCTGGGAGTGCGGCAGAGATGAATCTGCGCGACCGGGATCTGGTCAATTGGCCTATCGTCGAACTGGCTGATGCCCGAGTAATCCTGGTGGCTGATATTGATCGAGGCGGTGTCTTTGCTCAAGTGCTTGGAACGGTAGACCTGTTGGAACCGGACGAGCGAGATAGAGTTTGTGGTATCGTCATCAACAAGTTTCGCGGTGATCCGAAGCTCTTTGCCGATGGAGTGAGTTTTGTGGATTCTCGGAGCGGGATTCCGGTCTTGGGTGTCGTGCCATTTCTTCAAGATCTGCTGTTGGACCAAGAAGACAGTTTAAATCAGGAAAGGGATCGGCGGGTGGCGTTTTCTACAGAACAGCTCAATATCGCCGTTATTTCCTTGCCTCATATGAGCAACTTTACCGACTTCAATTCATTGATGGCGGAACCGGATGTGGCCTTGAAGTATGTCACTACCCCATCGCTGCTGGCCCAAGCCGATATTGTGATCGTTCCTGGGAGTAAGAATACGCTTACCGACCTCTCATATCTCCGAGAGCAGGGGTATAGCCGTATTCTTGAACATCATGTGCGTAGTGGGAGGGAGCTTGTTGGCATCTGCGGCGGCTATCAAATGCTCGGTCGAACAATCTCAGACTCTCATCACGTCGAGCAAGGCGGAATTAGTTCTGGTCTAGGTTACTTGAGTATTGAAACTGAGCTAAGTCAGAAAAAGTGTACCGAACAGGTGGAAGCCAATCCGACAGATACGCTGGTGGTTGATCAAACCATCGTGAGAGGCTACCAAGTTCATATGGGAGTTACCGTATATCAGAACGAACGTCCCTGTTTCCGGTTGCAACGTCGTGTTTCACCAATAGGAGGAGCCCATCCATTGGCGGCTGTACAAGAGGATTCGTGTGATGGGGCCATTCGGGAGGATGGCCTTGTTTGGGGTACCTACATTCATGGAGTGTTTGATGAGCCTAGTTTTCGTCGAGCCTGGCTTAATCGTGCCCGTGCGCGGAAAGGGTTTCTCCCGGTTGGGGTTCACACCTCCCGATCCGTCACCGCTCGACTACGAGGTGAACTTGACCGATGGACGGATCACCTGACTCGATCTCTTGATATGGCGCGGTTACTCTCCTGCCTATCTCATCGTCGCATATTTTCCCTGTAACTGTTGCTTCTTCCGCCTGTCTTCTTCCGATTGCACATCATCCTCTGTCGTGAAGAAAGGCTCCCTCCTGGGCGTAAGTTGCTGATATTCACGGATTTCTTGCCAACCGTCCACAAGGCGATACACTGCAAAAAAAACAGGAAGAATCGAGCATAGTTCGCGGTTGAACAATGCGGATGTAGACCGATCAGTGATGACCGGGAGTCCCATTTACGATTGAGATGGCGAGATTGTGGAGGGTTGCCACAGCCCCTTCCCAGTGCCCCATTCTAAAGGTGCGAAAGGTTTCACCGATAAGTTCCTCATCAGCCAAGTGATTACTACGCGTAACGCACTGGGCCGTGGGTCCTGAGTATGCCGGTCTCACTTGTCTTTGGTGTCATGATGCGACCAAAGGGGAGCGGGATATCGCGAGTTCCAAGAGGGAAGGAAGAGAAGAATCGAGCCCTCGTGCTCGCACTAAGTGGAATCTGGCGTTGCCCTGGGTGATTGCCTCCGCAGAGAGGAACAGTCTCATGAGCAAGATTGTGGTTGTTGATGATTCGCAGGCTGAGCTTCAACTCATTGAGTCGTATCTCAAAGCTGCACATCATACCGTCGTGACGTTTCCGAACACGGAACAGCTTGAAGAGAAAATCTTCAAGGAAATGCCGGATCTGATCGTCATGGATGTCGTCATGCCTGGTCGAAACGGGTTTCAGGCCTGTCGAGATCTGAAGAGTGATATGCGATTTAGTCGTATTCCGATCCTCCTGTGCACGTCTAAGGGTCAAGAAAGCGACAAATTCTGGGGGCAACAGCAAGGCGCGAACGGGCATGTGGTCAAACCGTTCAAGCCCGAAGAACTTCTTCTGGCCGTGAAGCGTGCACTGAGTTGACGTGCTGATGGTGCAAAGGGCGGAACGAGATGCAATTACCATGTGAGCTGCCTCGTCTTGTCTCCGACGGTCAATCCGAGCAGAAAACACCGACAGGTTCGTGGAAAGCCTGTTTGGTCACTCTCGGAGGAGAACTTTTTGCTATCGATCTGCGTCATGTGCGGGAGGTCTTCGAGCTAGATGCGATCACACCGGTTCCCGGGATGCCGGCGTCATTGGTTGGCGTCGCCAATGTACGGGGGACGGTTGTCCCTCTCGCGGATTTGCGACGGTCTTTGGGGGTCTCGCCATCGACCAATCCACGATATGCAATCGTGGTACGGCATGATGCTCATCAAATCGGCCTCTTGATCGACGATGTCCCAGAAATTCGATGGATGTTGCCCGAAGACCGGCTCGATCCTTCAGGTGCAACCCAGACCGGAGAGCGCTCTCTGTTGTCTGGCCTCATCAGGGTAGAGAACCGCGTGAGTGGAATGCTGGAGATTCCAGCATTGGTCGCGTCGGTGGAAGCCGCAACCCTGGAAGTGAGCCAGTCCGTGAAATCGTGAACAGTGGTTCCGAGTCAAGTTGCCTGAGCAGGATTGATCGCGTGGAGGAGGATGTAGGGTATGGCCAGGAATAGCAAATCGACGGTTCGACCGTCGCCATCATGGTTTCAGAACCTCAAGACTCTGCCGAAGTTAATCCTCGGGTTTTCCGCTGTCGGTCTCATCATGATCTCAGTTGGTCTTGTCGGCCTGATGGGACTTCATACGGTCAAGGGAGAGTTACAGTCGATCTACAACGGATCGACCTTAGCGCTATCAAATGTCGGAATCGCCAGTACCAACCTCGGTCTCTATCATAGCGCGCTCCTCAATGTAGGACGGCAGGTTGGAAAGAACGAGTTTGATCAAGCGCTCGCTGGGCTGGCCGAACTCAAGAAACAGACACTGATCCCTCTGAATGCGTATCAGACATCTCAGTTGCATGAATCAACCAGTGGTCGGAGTGAAAGTAAAGATCTCGCCAGTCTTCACCAAGCATTGCGTGAATATTTTTCCGCGACAGAGGGTGCGGTGGGTGCATTTGCGGAGAGCTTCAAATCATCTCTTGCCGAAGAACAGAAGCAGAGCATGCGCGAAGTAGCACAGTTGGCATTGTCCGCTGATGTTGCGAATAAATACAACGCGGCGACTCTACGGGTTCGGGAGCTCATGACGACGATTCTCGACGTGGCAAGAGAAATGAACGACAACGGGCAAGCTGAAGCCTCCCATCGGACGAACGTCGTTCTGGCCGGTTCGTTATTGGCGCTTGTGTTGGCCGGCATAATCGGATTCTACCTCGCCGGCTCTATCGCGCGAAACATCACGCATGTTGCCGATGTCGCCCAACAAGCTGCAGCAGGGAATCTTCAAGCTCGAGCCAGACTTGAGAGCAACGACGAGATCGGGCATTTGGCTAAGGCGTTCAACATTATGCTCGACCGGCTCACGAGCCTGGTTTCTACCGAAGAAGAGCGGGATACGATGCAGAAACGGTTGGTGCAGTTTCTGGTCCTCGTGTCCGATGTCGGGAAGGGAGACTTGACCAAACGCGGTGAAGTCACGGCTGATATGTTCGGAAATTTGGCGGACGGTTTTAACCTCATGATCCAACGATTCGCGCAATTGATGAAGCAAGTCCGAGAATCGGCCGAACGCGTGAATCGATCAGCCGGGGCATTGCGAGAGAATTCCGGCCAGATGGCTGGTACTGCCAAGCACCAAGCTGATGAATCGATGAAGACGCTCACCGCGGTGGAACAACTCGCGGTTTCCATGAGACAAGTGGCGGAAACGGCTGGAGCTTCTTCCGACTCAGCACGCCAGGTGCTAAAAGCAACAGAAGATGGCCGAGTTGCGGTGCAGGAAACCGTGCAGGACATGCAGCGTATTCGATCAGCGGTTCAACGAATGTCGAAACAGGTCAAGGCTCTTGGTGATCGCTCGTTGGAAATTTCCCAGATCGTCTCCACAATTCGCGAAATCGCCAATCAGACCAACTTACTTGCGTTGAATGCGGCGATCGAAGCCGCAGGGGCGGGCGAAGCCGGTGCTCGATTTGGTGTCGTGGCCGACCAGGTTCGAAAGCTCGCCGAAAGCTCGACGAACGCAACCCGTGAAATTGCGGATCTCGTGAAGGTGATTCAGAGCGAGACGCAGCACGCCGTCGTGGCGATGGAACATGAAACGCAGGCGGTAGAGGCAGGATCCGCCTCAGCCTTGCGGACGGGTGATGTATTCAAAGAGATTTCAACGATTGCGCAACGGTCTGCGGAGCTTGCCCAGAGCATTGCGGCGGCCGCAACGACCCAGACGGTATCCACGGATCAAGTCGGTCGATCAATCAAGGATTTTACGGGAGGTGCCATTGCGACGCAAAAAGCAACCGACTCGGCGCGGGCCACGGTAGAAGATATGGTGAAGTTGGCCGAAGGGCTCACGGCCTCGGTATCACAATTTAAATTGACCTAATGGACCAGGAGCGAGCACGCATCTCCTCGTCAGTATAGATGCACACCAATGGGAGCGGAGTCTAATCAGTCTGATTTGATTCGAGTCTTTGTCTCCGAAGCATCGGATGGAGCCAGAGTATTAGGAGAAGCATTACGTACCAACGGCGAGCTGATCCCCCCTCCGCACGAAGTCTACGAACACTACATTGTCGCCCATCGCCTTCGAGGAGCCGCTGCCCTCTACGGCTACGGGGGAGTATCTCGACTATCTGCTGAGCTTGAAGTAATCCTCGAGCGTGCAAACGACATTGCGCCAACGGACTGGCCTACGGTTGTGAGTGTGATGCGGGAGGTCGTCGCTGGATTGGTGGACTTGATCCAGCAGATTGGTCGCGATGGTCGTGAAGATCAGGATGTCGTGACACGCTGTCTTGAGTCGCTCGAACGGCTTCAGGTTTTGCCGCCCGCAGTATCAGTCAGTTTGGACTATGTTCATCCTATTCTCGACGTTGAGATCCTGTCCTATTTTATTCCGGAAGCGGAAGAGTATCTCCAGACGATTGATGACTTGGTTCGAATTCTTCGTGCAGCGCGTGACAATGACGATGCCATCTATCGTCTCTTTCGTGCCACCCATACCTTGAAAGGGTCTGCCTATACGGTTGGCTTCCAGGTCATTGGAGATATTGCCCGTCCGATGGAAGACGGCATGATCGCGGTAAGAGACAAGCGTCTGGTGTTGTCCGACTCGATGCTTGAGGTGTTTGAGTGCGCAACGCGAACAGTTCGGCTTCTTTTGCGACGTGATCCTCAAGGAGGGTATCAACTGCAGCGTGATGTTCCGGTTCTGATCCACCAACTCATGCAGATGTGTGAGGGGACGCTCTCGGTCGGTCTATTTAGCGGAGGACCGACGGGACCCGATGTCGTCGCAGCTAGTCCCGTAAGACCCGAACCGGTCGTTAGTGTGGAAGTGCCTCCTGTAGACTTGTCTGATGCGTATCTGCTTCCTGATCTCGATCCGGAAGCCCTCTCATATTTCGTTCCTGAAGCACAAGAATATCTTGAAATTTTGGAATCGAATCTTCTGCGTTTGGACAAAGAACCTCAGAATAGGGAGCTGATCAATCAGCTTTTCCGCACGGCCCATACGCTGAAAGGTTCCGCCTACACCGTTGGATTTCAATCAATCGGCGATCTTGTGCATCATGTGGAAGACTTTATGGGAGCCGTTCGCGATGGTCGACTGGTCGTACAGTCAGGCCACACGGACCTTATCCTTCGTTCAGTCGATGTGGTGCGGGTACTGATGCGAAGAGACCTCGGCGCAGTATCGGGCACCAGGCAACGGTTTGACACGACCCGGTCCGACCTCAAGCGATTAGACCAACAAACCTCCGGTGACGTGACGCCTGCAGTTCCACTGGCTGTGTCGTCACGAGACTCTGCATCATCTCCGATCTCGGCGATGGAGCCCGTCGAGAAGGACAAGCCGACAGAGGCGAGGTCATTGGAAGATCGTGAAGTCATTCGTGTCAGTTATGGACGACTCGAACGTCTTATGAATCTCGTGGGAGAGTTGGTCATTGGGCGAGGTCGATTGGAACAACGGTTACGAGTCCTCGAACAACTGTCACAACAGGTTTTGGTCTTCAAGTCCCGGTTGGTCGACTCCGTTCAATCTTTTTCGGATAAGCATACCTTTACCTATCGGGAGACGCCCCAGACTGAGACGGCAGTTGCAATGCGGGGACCGATGGCATTCGGTGATTTTGGCAGCCTCGAACTTGATAAGTATGACGACTTCAATATCCTCGCTCGACGTATTAGCGAAGTGACGGCTGATATCAGCGAGTCATTAGCACAGCTGGATGGCTCGATTCATCGAGCACATGATGATATGAGCCAGTTGCAGCAACTGACTCTCTTAATGCGAGACGAAATTGCTCATGCTCGCATGGTTCCGATCGGGACCCCATTTACACGATTTCGGCGTGCCATCCGAGAGATTGCGCGTGCCTCAAACAAAGAAGTGACCTTGGTGACGTCAGGTGAGCAGACGGAAGTTGATACGAGTGTTGTGGAGCGGTTGGTGGATCCTCTCGTCCATCTGGTACGGAATGCCGTCTATCATGGGATCGAACCGCCAGCGGATCGACTCGCCAAAGGCAAGCCGCCAGTCGGTACCATCCACTTACATGCCGCGCATCGTGGAAATTCCATGATCATTGAGGTGGAGGACGATGGAGCAGGGTTGGATTTAGCTAAAATACGGGCCAAGGTGGTTAGGATGGGACTGGCCGGTGCACAACAGATCGAAACCATCTCCGATGCCGAGCTTCTACAATCGATTTTTCTTCCTGGATTTTCAACGGCTGAGAAGGTCGGCGATCAGGCGGGACGTGGAGTAGGGCTGGATGTCGTGAAGCGGGTCATTGAAGGTATGAATGGCCATATTACCGTGGAGTCAGAACCCGGTGTCGGAACGAAATTTACCCTGAGCCTTCCGGTCACACTGCTGATAGCCACGGCCCTGATTGTCCGGGCCGGTGCTGAACGTTACGCCATCCCATTGCTCAATATTCAGGAAGTGACCATGCCGACCCCATCGTCATGGAGAGTGGAAGGTGAGCGTACCATCTTGCAGGTCGGTGAACGAATCATTGAGGTGCAGTCGTTACAGCATGTACTTCGGAGGGAGTGGTGCACTGTTAGTGGAACGGTGCCGGTCGTCATCGTCCGTACGGCCGGGGGGCCGATTGGGTTAGCCGTCGATGAGCTATTGGGCAGACAAGAAGTCGTCATTAAATCATTGGGTCAATTGAAACCGCTTGTGCATTCGTTCTTCGGAGGAGCGACGATCGATCCAGAAGGGCGAGTCATTTTAGTGATAGATCCAACACGATTGGTTAGGCGAGACAGTAAGGAGTCACGTGTACAGGCCGTGATTTCGAAAAGCCAGGTTCGGCCACAAGACGTGGTTCCCGATCTGGTGAGGACTGCTGAGCCGCAGGATGTTCGCCTGTTATTGGTTGATGATTCCCTGAGTATTCGAAAGTTTGTTGGGAAAATGTTGGAGTCAGCGGGGTATCAGGTTGATACGGCTGTTGATGGAGAAGACGGACTCCGTAAGGCATCGACCTTCTCATACAGCATGATTTTAACCGACCTCGAAATGCCGAAACTGAACGGATTTGAAGTGATTCAAGCCTTACGAAGACGCTCTGAAACTCGTGAAACGCCGGTAGTTGTGATGACGACGCGGGCAGGGGACAAGCACCGACAGATGGCGATCAATATTGGGGCGAATTCCTACATCGCCAAGCCCGTTGAAGAGCGGATGCTGCTTCAGGAAGTCGAACGGTGGGTAGGACCAGCACGAACGCTTGGCAAGTAACCATGCGGAAAGCTTTGGATTGATTGACGAAATACGAATTGTTGCGGAGAATGGCCCCGAAGGCGTTGTTATGAGTGTTTCAGGGAAGACAGAGGAGCCTGTCACATCCGCTTCTACTTCTCCGCCATGTTTGATCATCACAACGATAGGCGGGAGATATTTGGCCTTCGAAGCTGAACATTCCCAGGGGGTACTAACTGGCCAGGACTGGGAGTTCCTTCACCCTCCAGTTGTGAAAGGCGTACCCTATCCCGTGATCGATCTTGCCGTGCGGCTTAATCTTGGAGGCGCGAGGCAATGGGATGAGACCGAAGGGGTGCTCCTTGCAAATGGGAAGTGCCGAGGTTGCGTGCGTGTTCAGAAGGTCCATGGCATTCTTGAGGCCGGTAGGCCTCAAGTTTTGCCTCTTCCTGCGCAGTTCCGTGGACCGGAACGAAGATGGTATCGAGGTATGATCCTCTTTGACCACAGCGTGGCACTCATACTGAATACTGCATGGGTACTTGAAGAACAGCTTGAGGGGGAGGCAAGGACCGAGTCTCAAGGAACGGAATCCGTTGTGGCTTTGCAAGGAACTATGCAAAGCAAGAACCAGACATGCTGAGAACGTCCGGCCATGCTCAGCACCGTGAAACGCCTCGATCATGGCATCTCTTGGTGTTTTCTGTAGGAGGAAGACGGCTAGCGGTGAGGACGTTGGAGGTTGGAGGTATTTCCCAATGGCGTGAGTCGATCCCCGTATCCGGGGGAACTCCCTTTGTTTCAGCCGTGGTTCGGCTTAACCAAACCGTCCTTCCAGTTTTTGATTTGGCTGGAGTGCTACAACGTACCATGCAGGGAAACAGTCTCTTGTGTCTTAGGGTGAAACATTCATTAGGCGATATGGCGATCTGTATCGATGAAGAGATCCCGGTTTTACAGACTCTTGATCTCTCAATGATTCAGCCCTACCGAGATAACGATGTGCCAGCCGAAGGAAGCTACGCTCATGGCCAGGAAGAAGTTCCGATTCTTGCGGTGTCTAGATTGGGGATGGGTTCGTGGTGATACCCGTTGGTCGCGTGACGAAGGAAAGGTGCGAGCATGCCGAAGATCCTAATTGCGGATGACAGTATCGCAGTACGAAAAGTGGCGGAGCGACTGCTCACGGAGGCTGGTTTTCATGTCGCGCTTGCCGCCAATGGAGAAGAGGCCCTCGCCTATCTTGCGAAAGAACAACCCGACGTGGTCGTGTCGGATGTCATCATGCCGGACAAAAGCGGGTACGAAGTCTGTGCGTTTGTCCGCGGGCAGGCCGCGCTTTCGACGACGCCTGTCCTTCTGATCTCCGGTATCGTGAATGATGAAGTGACCAAGCAGGCAGAGTCTTGTCGAGCCGATGGGGTCTTGAAGAAGCCATTCCAAGGTACGTCTCTCAAAGATCGAGTCTTCGAGCTTCTGGCAAAAAAACAGGAGTCATCTCCCGTCGCCCTTAGTTCACCGACCTCCGTTCCCGGCACAGCGGCAGAGAGTAGTCTTCCCGTATCGGGACAGCCGTCGAAGAGTGAACCTCCGGAGGCGAATCACCTTAGAGAGCTGGAACGCCAACTGCAGGGTGAGCGTACTCGTTCGGAGGAGCTCAACGATCGGGTGGCCGCGCTCACAGCACAACTTGTTCGAGCCAAAGAAATCGAATCGCAACTGACGATGGAACGTCAGCGAGTGAGCGATTTGCAGCAGACGGTGACGATACTTGAGCGGCAGGCTGCAAGAATCCCTGAACTGGAAGCAGCGTTCAAGTCAGAACAAGATGTCGTCAACTCACTCAAGCAGGCCTTGTTGAATTCACAGGCGACGTCGAGTCGGGTGGCAGAATTGGAATCGTCTTTGGAAGCTGAACGGGCTGCTGCCGAACAACTTGTTCAACAGCTTGCCGATTTGGAAGGGATCTCCGCAAAGGTGAAGGATACAGAAGCGCGGCTGGCGACGGATCGGCAGCAGATCGTGGATCTTCAGCATGCACGTGCGGCGCTCGAAGCCGAGCTCTCGACCAAACGAAAGAAAGAGACCGAAACAGCCGAGCGAATACAGGAATTGGAAAAAGTGACTGCCAGAATCCCCGAGTTGGAGGGACTTCTTGTCTCGGAACGTGAACGTAATGGAGTGCTTGCACAGCGCGTACTGGAAGCGGAGCAGTCCGCTGAGAGTGCGACGAAGCGTTTTGAGGAGCTTGTGAGAAAATTGGGCGAGATTGCTGGGTTGGCATCTCAACTGGGAAGTGGAAAGGGACAGTCATAGGCTGGATCTCTGGAGCCCGCTTGTGACCGAGATCGTGCTGAAGGACCGACGCGCATGCCTGTTGAAACGGAAGACGGGTTTCAGAAGGAACTAGTTGAGCTCTTCGTGCAAGAGGCCCACGAATGGCTCCAGCAGATTCATGTAGCACTTGATGAACTTCAACAGGCACCGGAATCTGGCAGGCATCGGTCGTTGGCCCAGACGATTAAGGTCGGCATCACCAATCTCGGTGGATCGGCTGCAACCGTCAATCTGACAGATGTCGAACGAGCGAGTTTCTCCGCACTTCCGTTTGTCGAAGCGCTGCAGGATCCGTCCGCTCAAATTTCGTCCGATGACTTCCTCGCCTTGTGTAAGCAGTTGGGGCATATCCATGGTGCCTTGACTCGGGCCACCGGAGTTGCTTTCGAGTCGGCGCCTTCGCAGGTTCCTGAGGCCGGTACTCCCGCGACCATCCCGACCGAGGAGCTTCTGACTCTACTCCATGGGCTTCAGATGAAATCCAGTCTACCAGGCACAATTCCACGGAATCTTATCCGGACCATTACGGCTCAAGCCGAGTCGCTCATACAGCGTGGTACCGGACAGTACCAGATTGCTTCAATTCAAGAATTTCTTGATCGCTCGGCCGAAGGGGACCAAGGGTTCCTCGCACTTGTTCAACAGCACGAGAGGCATCTGACGGATATTCTACAGGCACTCACCGCGGACGGCATTTCGACTCAGGGAGCCTCAACTGACCTCCTCATGGGCGTGGAGCGCGTGGCTCAGCTATGGTCGGCTGCACAACAGGTGAATGCATCACAGGCTATGACATTCTTCATGGGGTTGCATAGTTTTCTCACTAT
The DNA here is from genome assembly GCF_047338595.1 of Nitrospira sp. BLG_1. Lineage (NCBI taxonomy): Bacteria > Pseudomonadati > Nitrospirota > Nitrospiria > Nitrospirales > Nitrospiraceae > Nitrospira > Nitrospira sp. BLG_1. The sequence continues at coordinate 14,255 of NZ_JBLFBO010000009.1, read as the reverse complement.
TGTGTCACAACAACGCGTTGCCATCTCAGCACAGAGCATGGAGGCTGTTCAGTCGCGTTTGGTCCAGTGCGTACAAGCCGTCGAAGAATGGGTGGAAAGTGGGAGAGCGGAACGGCTCGCCATCCAAGGAGTGTTATTTCCCTGAACAGGGATCTCTGTGATCACTTTCGCTAGTCACCGTCAGCGAGTTGTCCGCAGTGTATACTCCTCTGATGGCGACTATAGTGTAGGGGTGTGATCGTGAAGACGTGGTATGAGCGTGCGATCCAGAGTTTGAATGAAGCCGCACTGGCCGTGCAGGAAAGGAACAATATTCCGATCCGCAGTCTTGAATCGCTTGCTTCAAATATCGTTGCGTCGCTCCATGAGACGGATGAACTCGTCGTCGAAGCGCTGTCCGGGCCACCAGGCTCGCCACTGTTGACCAACCTCCTGAATGTTTCGATCCTAGGTACACGAGTTGGGATTGGATTGGGATATTATGGTGATGAGCTGCATCGACTCGCGCTTGCCGGACTCGTTCATGATATCGGGTTATTTGCGGTACCTACAGAATTACTGAGCAAGAGTGGCAGACTCACTCCTGAAGAACGGACGCTGATCGAACAACACCCGGAACGCGGAGTCGAGATCATTCTCCAGTGTGACCCTACGTTGCATTGGTTGGCGCAAGTAACATGTCAGGCCCATGAACGATGGAACGGACGGGGCTATCCCCATCGCCTCAAGGGAAGACAGATCCATGAAATAGCCCAGATCTGCGGATTGGTTGATGTGTTTGATGCCTTGGTGAGTGAGCGTCCGTATCGACCCAGGTTGTTTCCGCATGAAGCTGTGAAGGAACTGCTTGTGACTGAACGCACCACCTTCCCACGGGAGATTCTGAAGGCACTGGTTGAGCAGTTGTCGGTGTATCCGCTTGGAACCACGGTCCGACTCACAACCGGAGCGGTGGGAGTCGTGGTGAAGATCAACAGTCGTTATCCTCTTCGTCCGGTCGTGAAAGTGACTGCAGAAGAGCGTGGAGATGATGCGCAATCTCACGAGTTAGACTTGAGCCGCACTCCGTTGATCGCGGTTCTTGAGACTTTAAAGCCGCCTGTTGTAGGTCAAGTTCAGGTTGGAACGGTGTTGTCGAGGCCGCCTGTGTCTTCTGCGACAATCGGTGTTTCGGATCATTTCACATCGTTACTTGAGAGTCTTGACGCCATCACCTCCACTCTTCAAGCGGTTGTTGATACTCAAAAGCGTCAGTCTTAATCGAGCAGGAATCTGCTCCTCCCTCAGCGTCGCTGATCCCGCTCTCTGTCCCAGGTCGCTTGTCCTACGATCTTCCCTTCCTTTGCGGAAAGTGAAATGCGTCATGGCTTAGCTGGATTCTCAAAGCCGTCTTAGGTCGAATTGTGTGGTCCAACTTTGATCCAGAAAGGTGGCCAGCCGGAATCTTTGGAATGTCAAGGACATAGAGCGGTTTCGCCGAGATCTCTGAGAAGCAAGAGAGAGGCTGCGGTGGAATGAAGGGAGAGATCTCCACTTTTCTGGGAAGCTCGACATCGTTATAATACCTCTCCGATGAGTCGTTCTCTCGTGAACTAGAAAGGGAATCGCGTGCCAAAACTTATTACTATTCATCATCCGCAGCAAACAATGCAACAGGCGCTCGAGTACGTGAAGACGTATATTCTCTTTCCATCGGGCTTTCTCGGCCTGGTCTGTTTGGTTGGTAGTGTTGGAGGACTTGGTTACCAGTTGCTCGGAACTGATAGTTACACCTGGGATACCTTTTTTCAGAGCTCAGGACTGTTTTTGTCAGGCATAGGTCTGGGAGCGGCACAAACTCTGTATCAGCGGTACCTTCTACGAGAATTCCCTGAAGTTCTGGCGGCGCGTATGCGGGACGGTTTGAACAGACAAAAGGGGAAGCTCAAGAAACAATCCGCTGCCCCGGACATTGAACATGCAGGACGCCAACTGATTCCACTTGCCTACGGTATGGGTATCCTGTTGCTTGTGGGAAGTGCCATCGCCGCCTTCTCCTACGGACGTGTGCACATGATTCCAGCTATTCTCATGCCATGGGCAGGGTTCTTTTGGGCCAAGATGTTCCTCTGGCGGAGAGTGATCACTGTTGCAAAGTGATGAAGGACGGATCGTCAGGAACGACGCTTCTTTGCCGTAGCGGTTCGTCGTGATGACGTCGAGGCTTGGCGTTCCAGAGCCGTAACGCGCTCTTCCAACTTACGGACTGTCTCCCGTGTTTCAGGAAGCTGAAAGATCCCACCCTGAATTCGTAGGGCCTTTTCTCGTGGCATTGCGGGTATGCCGCCGACGATTTGATTCGCTTCGATACTGCGATTGACGCCGGATTTTGCCGCAATCATCACCTGATCACCAATGGTGAGATGATCAGCGAGGCCGGCTTGACCGCCGATCATGACATATCGGCCGATAGTCGTGCTTCCAGCGATGCCCACCTGTGCGACAAGGATGCAATGCTCTCCGACAGTGACATTGTGGGCAATTTGGACCAGGTTATCGACTTTCGTCCCCTGTTTGACCAGGGTATGGCCGAAGGTAGCACGGTCGATCGTCACATTCGCACCGAGTTCCACATCGTCCTCAATGACCACGTTGCCGAGTTGGGGGATCTTATGGTGTCGGCCTTGATGTTGAACATAACCGAACCCGTCAGCTCCAATGACCGTACCGCTATGGACGATCACACGAGCCCCAAGGCAACAGCCTTCGCGGACCACGACATTGGGATAGAGAACGCAATCATCTCCGATCGTTGAATCTGACCCGACGAAGACCCCCGGGTAAAGAGTGACGCGATTCCCAATCGTCACGCGGTCACCGAGCGTCACAAACGGCCAAATGGACGGGTCGGATCCGATTCGTACATCAACTCCCTGCATGACCTGATCGGCGATTCCTCTAGGAGGCGGTGTCTGCACGAAAAATCTCTGTGCCACACGGGCGAATGCCAGCATGGGATTGTCGACCACAATCTGTGGAATGGCCAGATCCGGCTGATGTCGATGGATCAGGAGGGCCGCAACCTGGGCATGTGCGGCGGCTTTGGCCATTTTGTCGTTGGTCACGAAGGATAAGGCACAGGAGTTGGCTTGGCCGAGGCTGGTCAGCGCAGAGACCTGGGTCTGGAGGTCACCGTGAACGGTCCCGCCAACGACTTCATGGATTTGGGCGAGCGTGAGTGGTGTGGGAAGTTGAGGCCTGCTCATCGTGTTGCACCCTTCTTCTTGACCTTCGAGGTCGCTGACGACGTTGCCCTGGGCTTCTTCGAGGAGGCAGGCTTGGGTTTGAGCGGCGAGGGTTTCTTTGAAGCGGGTCTTGACGAGGGGGCCTTCTTCGAGGCGGATTTCCTCGAAGTTGTCTTGGGGGATGCTCCTGGCTTCAGTGATTCAGATTTCGCATTCGACGGGGATGCCGCGAGCTGTCGTTGGACGTAGGCAGCCACGGATCCGACGGTACTGAGCCCGGGAAGATCTTGATCGGGAATTTGAAGCTTGAAGCGTTCTTCGATTTCGAACAGCAATTCGATGACGGCGACTGAGTCAAGTCCTAAGTCATCTCGGAGATGGTGGCTCTCCGTAATGGACGCAGGGTCTCGCTTCAAGTAGGTGGCCAAGGCATGCACGATTTTTTCAGTGATCGCAGGGTCGATCCGCTCAGTCATTATGAGTACTCCTTCAGTGGAATGAGGCTCTTCGCTGTAGCGTCCGCGAGGAGGCGCCTCACTATCAATCATTCAGTCTACTTACGCCACAAATTTCTTGAAGACCACGGTGGCATTATTGCTGCCGAATCCAAATGCATTTAAGAGGGCATACCGAATCTTTCGTTCTTGCACCGTCCGACGAATGCCGTCCAACCGACAGTCCGGGTCAGGTTCCTCGTAATTGGCGGTCGGGTGAATCTGCCCGGTATGGATCGCCATCGTAGTGGCAACGGCCCCGATCGCACCGGCTGCGCCGAGCGTATGGCCGACGAGGGATTTTGTGGCATTGATGGCAATCTTGTCCGCACGATTCTTGAACAGGTTCCGGATCGCCTTCGTTTCGACGGCATCTCCGATCGTGGTCGACGTCGCATGGGCATTGATGTAGTCGACCTGATCGGACCCGATCCCGGCGGATTCCAGGCCGATCTTCATGGTCATACTGATCTCCTGTCCATCCTCCTGAGGAATAACCATGTGGTAGGCTTCGCTCGTCGCTGCATATCCGGCGAGCTCGGCGTACACTCTGGCCTTCCGTTTCTTGGCATGTGCCAGAGACTCCACGATTAATGCGGCTGCCCCCTCACCCATGACGAAGCCGTCTCGACGTCGGTCGAATGGGCGTGACGCGCGTTCAGGGGCATCGTTAAACTCACTGGATAGGGCGCGCAGAGAGCAAAATCCCGCAAAGACCAACGGAGTAATGCTGGCATCGGCGCCAACGGCAATGACGACGTCGGCTTGACCGGTGCGGATGCAGTGGAGCGCCTGGCCGAGAGCATGAGCGCTGGACGAACAAGCCGTTGAGATCGTGAGGTTGGGGCCTTTGGCTCCATGCGCCATGGCGACAATCCCCGAGGCGGAATTGAGGGTAATGGTTGGAATAAAATTGGGGTGGACACGATGGGGGCGTTGGGTTTTAAAGAGCTGTGTAATCTCCCGTTCACCCATGACCATTCCGCCCATGCCCGCTCCGACAATGACTCCGACGCGGTGGGGGCGTTCTTTTGCCATATTGAGGTCGGCGTCAGCCAACGCTTCCTTTGCAGCGACTAAGGCAAACTGTGCATAGCGATCGACGCGACTGGCTTGGGTGGCGGTCAGGTATTGTTCTGGTGAGAAGTTATGGACTTGTCCGGCTACTCGAGAACGGTAGTCCGACATGGGGACCCACCCCAAGGAGGGAATGGCGGTTACTCCCGAACGACCGGTCATGGCCGATTTCCAGAACTCACTCACACCGATCCCGATCGGAGATATCACTCCAAGACCTGTGATCACAACACGTGAGGCCATGCTTCTCCCTCCTTATAGTGGCGCCACGGCGCCTTTCTTACCGGAAGACCGGTAGACAGTCAACTAAGAAACGGGTGTCTAATGGCGAACTTTTAGCAATAAATACAGACCGAAGCTCAAGAAGAGGGCATTCGCCATCCAACCGGCTAGAACAGGTGCCAGTGCTCCTCCTCTTCCTAACGCGATGGCAATGGAATGCGTAGTCCAATAGCAAAATCCCACAATGAAGGCTTGTCCGATTCCCACGGTCATACTCCCTCCACGGACTCCGCTCCGTCGGAGACTCAATGCAATGCCGACGAGGACCATCACGATCGTGACCAAGGGCAACGCCATACGGTCGTAGTAATCCGTCAGCAGACGGGAAAAGGTAAACCCTTCCTGCCGAAAGCGTTCAAGGTAGCTGTGAATTTCCCTGAAGGTCATCGTTTCTGAGTTTCCGACGAGGGAACTCGAGAAATCGTCAGGAATCAGCGGAAGGTTGATGGTCTGTTCGGAAAACCGAGCGAGCTCCACGGTTTCATCGGAATGAAATTGGCGGTGAAATCCATTGCGAAGGACCCAGCCGTTCGTCGCATAGCGGGCTTCCTCAGCTTCGGTGATCCGGTCGAGTTGGAACGGCGGACGGAAATAAAAAATGCGTACCCCTCGCAGGGTCTTACCTTCTGCATCGATTTCGGCAACCTTCATGAGGCTATGAGCGCTGATCCGAGCCCATGGTTGAACAGCCTTGACGGTGACAGGCACCGGTTTTTGCTCGATTTGGACGGCACGGACCTCCTCGGCTTTTTCGGAAGCGAGGGGGATGATGGTTGAGCTGAAGCTGAAGAGGATGACCGAGATGCCGCTGGCAAAGAGAAGAAAGGGAGATGACATCCAGAGCAAACTCACTCCACAGCTTCGCATGGCCGTGATTTCGTTGCTGCGTGAGAGAAGGCCGAGCGTCAGCAGGGTGGCGACGAGAACGGCAAACGGTGCGACTTGGAAAGAAATCGAAGGGATCTTCAGAACGAAATACAACAGGATCGGCAGGATGCCGGATTCATAGCGGAGAAAGCGACGGACTTTTTCAAAAAAGTCGATGACCAAATAGATCGTCACCAAGCCGGAAAAGCACATGCCGAATATTTTTGAATACTCGCGGAGGATATAGCGGAACAGAATCGTCATTGTGCTAGTGCGTGCTCACCCGGTAAAACAAAACAAGAGTGATGATCATAAAAATAACGTTGGGCAGCCACGCGCCCCAGAATGGATGAAGGATCAGGGCCGTTACCAGAAAGTCACATCCGACATTCAAGATGTAGAACGCGATGATGATGCCGACCCCAACGGCAAAGCCACCAACGCGGCCAGACCGTTTCGAGACGATTCCGACCGGGACGCCAAGGAGGCAAAATACGAGCGAGGCCGTTGGGAAGGCCAAGTCTCGATAATATTCCATCATCCGCCGAAGCGCGCCGGCATCTTTGCCGCCGGTTTCAGCGAGGCGTGCGGTGATTTGGTCGTATGACGGGCGTTCCTCCGTCGCGGAATAACTACTGAGGTTCAAGTTGATCTTGATGTCATAGCTGGCAAACGCAATCTGTTGAGACTGGTCGATCTGAGGGGGACGGCTATGAATCATGCCGTTTTCCAACTGGAGCGCCACATGGTTATGCTCGGCATCCATGAAAATTCGATAATGTTCCGCCACAATGACGCGTGGCTCGTTGGGGAGACGTTCATCCGAGATGAAGATGCCGGAAGCTGGACGATCCGGCTCAGCTTCTGGGACATAAATCATCATGTGTGGAATCGGTTCGTTGAAGGTGCCGCGTTCCAGGGCGAGGGCGAGTTGGTCCTTCAAGAGATTGAGTGCCACCTTCTTCAGATTGAGTGAACTCCACGGCTGTCCCCACTGCGATAAGACCAAGGTTAACGTGAAGACGCAGACGGAAAACAACAGCACCGGTTGCGATAGGCGAACGAGACTGAGCCCGGCCGCTCGCATGGCGACCAGTTCTTTATCAAAGGACAACCGGCCAAAGGCGGTGACCGAGGCGATCAGCCCGGCAATGGGAAGCGTGAGGACAAGCCCAGAGGGAAGCAGCATGGCGATCACTTTCAGGACGGCCCAGATCCCAACTCCTTTGGAGACGAGGAGCTCGACGAGGCGCAGGAGTTCTCTGGTCAGCATGACAAAACAGAGAGCCCCGAGGCTGAGCCCGAACGGAGTCAGAAGCTCGGTGAAGATGTAGCGATCGAGTAGTGTGCGTAAGATCACAGAGTTTCAGAGGTGGAGAAGTTGTCGACACTATAGGAGAGTCCATCTTCCTTGTAAACACAGGAGAAAATCTTGTCACTAAAGATTCCCTTGACAGAGGGTACGCCCTATGTTACATGCAGCGCGAAATTTATTCTAATATGATGATGGGTTCTGTGAGCGATTCATCACTCCTTCAGGTGCCCGTCCCTCTCTGCCAGCCGAGTGCGTGTCCGTTCTATTCTCGAGTTCTCATCGAACAAAACGTGGGTGGAGGCGCTACGTAACTATTCGTCGTTGTTGACAAAAGGAGGAGTCCGTGAAGACAAAAGGTACGGTCAAGTGGTTCAATGATCGAAAAGGATTTGGGTTTATTCGGTTGGATAGCGGGGACGATGTCTTCGTTCACTACTCTGCGTTACAAGGAGATGGGTTCAAGACGCTCAAAGAGGGTGAAAACGTTGAGTTTGATATCGTACAAGGGGCCAAAGGCCCACAAGCGGCCAACGTGCTGAAGGCGGTCATTGCCGCCTCGTAATCATTCATTCATATCTCTTGTTCGGTGGAAGAACTGCTTCTCCTGGTCATAGACAGGGGGAGCGGTCTCTTTCGCCGTAGCGAGATTCCTGCCCGATTCCCTCAATTTCTAGACAAAACCCATTGAGACTGTTAGCGTTTCCCTGTTCCGTTCATGGAGGGCATACTTGTGCCACCCGATCGCGGTCGTATTCTTCAACAGGCTCAGCTGCTGGCGTCCCGCGGACAGTATGATGCGGCGATTGCTGAGTGGAAAAAGCTTGCCATTGACAGTCCTGCCGACGGCAGCATCTACAATACGATCGGTGATTTGCACATCAAGCGGAACGTGCCTGGTGAAGCAGCATCGGCCTATCTGCAGGCGGCTTCGGCCTTTCGGGCGGAAGGAGCCACCCTCAAAGCGATGGCCGCGTTCAAGAAGGTCCTTAAGTGTGATCCGACGCGATATGAAGTCTACCGCTACCTTGGGGACTTGAATGTAGAACGAGGCCTTATCAGCAGTGCCGTACAGGATTATCTTACGCTGGGGAAGTATTACCTCAAAGAGCGTCGTGGAAAGGATGCGCTTGACGTCTACAAAAAAATTATCGCGCATGATCCGTCGAATCTCAACGCGCAGCAACGTGTCGCAGAACTTTGTATTCAAGAAAATCAGCAGGATGAAGCGACAAAGGTCTATCTCCAGTTGGGTCGAGAGAAATCAGCACAGGGGCGATACGATGAGGCCAAGGACGCGTACCTTGCCGTCCTGAAGATTGATCCACAAAACAACGAGGCGGCTCAATTTGTTGAGAGCCTCAAACATGGTGGAACCGGTTCGGTCAGCGCGGTGAAACCGACCACTTCGACATCGGTGCTGAAATCCACACCGATGCAGAAACCTACGGAACCGCTTGATCTGCTGGCCGAAGCCGTTCGGCGCGTTGCTGAAAAGCAGTACAGCGGCGCCGAAGCCATTTTGAACCAACTATTGACCCGAGAACCTGGAAACCCGCAGGTCTGCCAACTCCTGGCTCGGTTGCATTTACAACGTGGCGATGTGCAAGTCGCAGTAGGAGAATACCGATTTTTGGCCGGAGCTGCGTTGCGTGCGCATGACCTGAATCTTGCGGAATCACTGATTCAAGAAGTGTTGGCCGTGGAGCCCAATTCCGTTCCCTTGTTGGAGCTGAACGGCGAACTGTACGAAGAAAAAGGCGACCACGCAGTGGCCGCGCTTCAGTATGCCAAGGCGGTCGACGTGTTATTAGCCCATCCAGAGCCTGGAATGGAAAGCCTCCACGAGGAATTGTTTGAGAAGGTGCAAACCCTCGCTCCTGATGCCGACTTCGTGAAGAAATTAGCCGAAAGGGTGAAGAAGGGGGCAACGGGAGGAGCAAATGGGGAACAAGAAGAGGTGCGGATCGAAGATCCGCTTGCAGATCGTCACGATGAGGTATCGGAGAGAGGGCCGGCAGCGCAAGAGACAGAAGAGATTGCGATTGTAGGGGCTGAGCCAGATGCTGTCTCGTATTCGGCAAATATTTTTGCAAGGGATGATGAGCCACAAGCGATCACGATAGCTCACGATCAGGAGACTCACCCTCAGGCTCAAGACATCCCCTCTGCCTCGACAGTAGATCTCCCGGTAACTTCCACCGTGGTCCGGCTGTCAGTTCCTCATTCAGGCGAGGCGTCGATCGACCAGCTGTCGAGCAATACATCGACTTTACACACATCCACCAAGACGCAGAAGGAGCCGGTGAAGGAACCAGTCGGGACGCCGCCTGACTACGAAACCCACTATGCATTGGGAGTGGCGTATAAGAATATGGGGTTGTACGGAGAAGCTCATGCGGCGTTCCAGGTCTCCATGGGTAATGACGCCTTCTATCTCGATTCGGCTTTGATGACAGCCGTCTGCTTGAAAGAAGAGCAACAGTTCGCCAAGGCGATCGCGGGACTTGAGACTGTCCTGAGGGATCCTCGGTGTCAAGGGGCGAAGGGGCAAGCCATTCGCTATGAGTTAGGGCTTCTTTATGAAGCAGAGGAACAATGGGAGAAGGCAGCCCATGTATTTCAAGCCATCCCGTCGTTTCACGATGTTCCGCAGCGGCTGGCAACGCTCAAGGGAAAACAACGGGGAGCGGACGTCGGGTTTCGATACGCGTCGTAGGAGGCAGCGCTATCTCTGCGGTACACCTCTGTTCACTTGATTCGGTGCTGGGCGACCTTCCAATACGGCCGCAATATTTCTCAAACAGATGAGTCCCATACGTACACGAGTTTCGAGCGTGGCAGATCCGAGGTGAGGAAGGAGTACGACGTTCGAGAGGGAGGTCAACGCAGTAGGGACATGTGGTTCCTGGGCATAGACATCTAATGCAGCCCCGCCGATGGATTTCGTCTCGAGTGCGGCAATCAGCGCGGACTCGTCGATCACGGCCCCTCGTGAGGTGTTGATCAGAAAGGCCGTCGGCTTCATCAGTCCCAACTCACGGGCTCCGATCAGGTGATGAGTTGCTGTGTTGAGCGGAACGTGCAGTGAAAGGAAATCGGATTGCGCAAGGACGGCATCAAGAGGCTGGTGGACCCACGTGACATCAGGTGGAGAAGCAACAGTATGACGGCCGGTGTAGATGACCCGCATTTGAAACCCGCTTGCCCGTTTCGCAACGGCCTGACCGATGCGGCCCATGCCGATAATGCCCAGTGTTTTTCCTGAGATGTCAGCGCCCAAGAGTTGTGTAGGACTCCATCCGGGCCATCCACCACGTCGGAGCCACCGGTCGCCCTCCACAAGTCGCCGAGCAACCCCAAGCAACAAGGCCCAGGTTAAGTCTGCTGTCGCATCGGTCAGCACGTCGGGAGTATTGGTTACGATGACACCACGCTGAGTTGCGGCAGGTACATCGATGTTATTATAACCGACGGCATAGTTGGCGATGACTTTCAGGCGTGTCGCTTCGGACAAGAGTGAGGCATCAATAGCGTCGCTCAATGTGCAGATGACCGCATCAGCTTCTGCAAAACCCCGACGGAGTTCATCGGCCGTAGGAGAGTGATCTGTCGTTCCCGCGAGGATGCGGTAGTCTTTGGGAATCGCCTCCAGGACCGGTTGCGGTAACAGGCGAGTGATATATAAGGTTGGACGATCCATCGCGCGACCTATTGTAGGGGAAACGGCGGTTCAGGGACAACGAGTTCCAGCATTCCGGAATAGATTTGGCTAGGAGGCGTACGACGTGATGGCTACTTCCTCTCCCTTGATACAACCGACGAAATCTCACGCGATCGCCAATGATCTTCGCGCCCTTCTCGGCTCTACAAAGGTCAAAGACGATGTGCCGAGCATTACGGCCTATGCAGTGGATGCCAGCATCTACCGCATTCCTCCGCAGGCCGTCGTCCTCGTGGAGTCGGAAGACGATATTGCCGCGACGATTGGCTATGCCGTCTCCCGAGGCATTCCCCTTACCCCTCGGGCAGCCGGCACGAATCTCACTGGGTCTGCGATCGGTTCCGGGATCATCCTTGATGTCTCACGCCTGAATCAGATTCTGGAGGTCAATCGCGAGGAACAATGGGCGCGCGTCCAGCCGGGAATGGTTTTGGCGGAACTCAATCGGCAACTCAGCTCTCACGGGCTGATGTTTGGGCCGGACCCATCGAGCGGGGACATGTGCAAATTGGGTGGGATGATTGCCAATAATTCTTCCGGCCCACATACGCTCCGCTATGGCTCCGTCAAAGACAATATCCTCCGGCTCCGTGTGTGCCTCACCTCCTCGTCCTGGGTAGACGCACAATCCTATGCCCTCACGGATCCGTCCCTCGAACGTCTCTTAACCATGGTGCCGGCCTTGCGGGAGATCTTGATTCTGGTCCAGGCCCACGCGGATCTCATCGCTGAGAAACAGCCAACCGTGAGCAAGAACAGTTGCGGGTACAACCTGTTCGGGGTCGCGGACGGGCTTGCGCGAGGCATGGTCGATATTCCAAAGCTGTTTGTCGGCAGTGAAGGAACGCTCGGTGTCGTCAGCGAAGCCCGGCTGACCTTGGTGAAGAAGCCCTCCGCGACGCTGACTGCCCTGATCCACTTCGCTCATCTTGAGGAAGTCGGTGATGCCGTGCCGCAGCTCCTGACTCTTCGACCAAGTGCGTTGGAAGTGATGGATGCCAACACGCTCAACCTCATTGGGCGGGCGGCCCATGGCATTCCGGCGGACGCTGCGGCGACGCTACTCCTAGAGTTGGACGCGGACTCAATCGAAGTGGATTTGCATGAGCAGGCCGAAGCGCTGGGTACGATCTGTCGTCCCTACCGGCTGGCCTCGGCGCCCATGCTTGCGTTCGATGCTGAACGGCGGGAGCAGCTCTGGAAAGCACGGAAAGCCCTGTACCCGACGCTCTACCGGTTCGATCCAAAAAAGAAACCGATCAACTTTGTCGACGATGTCGTCGTTCCGGCCGGACGGATCAGTGAGTTGATTCGCTACTTGGAAGAATTCTTTGAAGGGCAAGACGTGCCAGTGGCCATCTTTGGCCATATCGGGAATGGCAATGCGCACATCGTTCCACTGCTGGATGTGAACAACCGTGGTGATTTCGAGAAAATGGTGCAGGCCTATCAAGAGATTCATTCGACCGTGTTGAATCGGTTTGGTGGATCGATTTGCGGCGAACATGGAGACGGTCGTATTCGTGCCGAATTCGTGAAGCGGATGTTTGGTGGCGAACTCTACGATCTATTTAGACAGGTGAAGAACGCGTTCGACCCTGGGAATGTGCTGAATCCCGGCATCAAGCTCAGCAACGAGTCCTTTACCGAGCATATCGATTACACCAGGCTCTCCAAATCCTGCGCGACCTGTGCGAAATGCAACTCGGTCTGTCCCGTGTACGATGTATTTCAATCGGAAGACATGAGTGCCCGCGGCTGGTTTGAGATTGTGACGGCGAAAGACTACAGCTACCTGAACTCGAAGCGAGTGGTCGAAGCCTGTCTCAACTGTAAATCCTGCCGGACGATTTGTCCGGCTGGCGTGGATGTGTCAGATCTCATTCTTCAGAAACGGGCTGAGCATCCCAACCGATTGGCCGGGTGGATTTTCCGAAGTCAGGCAAAGGGAGTGAATTTTGACGCGCTGCTCCACATTCTGGCTGCCACGCAGGTCATCTGGGATCGTCCGTTCTTCAGGAAAGTGCTGGAACGGATCATGGCGCCGATCATGAAGCAGTTGGCTCCAACCGCTCGGTTGCCACATGACCTCACGTTACCGAAACTGGCACACCGGCACTTGCGTGAACGCTATGCACAGTTGACCACCAATGGAGCCGACCCCTTGCCACAACGGACCGTGGCCTATTTCCACGGATGTGCGGCCAACTATTTTGACGATGGAGTCGGCGACGCGGTCATCGAGGTCTTGCAAAAGCATGGAGTTGAACCGGCGCTGCCTCCCCAGCGCTGCTCGGGAACGCCGATTCAAACCTATGGACATGTTGATCTCGTGCGTGACGGAGCCCGATTCAATATGCGGTCGTTTGCGTCGTATGAAACGATCGTGACCGGCTGCGCATCCTGCACGCTTATGCTGAAGGATTATCCCACCCTGTTTGCCGAAGGCCCTGAGCGGGTACAAGCGGAGTCGCTGGCCAAGAAGGTCGTCCATATTTCAGAATTTGTCGCCCGCTCACAGCAGCAGCCTCCCATGGCTCAAAGCTTCGGTGGCACACAACGTGTGACCTATCATGCCTCATGCCATCTTCGTGCGGCAGGTGTGAGCAAGGAACCGAGGCAGGTGCTGTCGTCGTTGCCCGGCGTCAACTTTGTAGAGATGCAGGATGCCGACCGGTGTGCCGGTGCTGCGGGGACCTACGTGATCAAAGACTATGACACCTCGCAGAAGATTTTTGACCGAAAAGCCCGCGCGATCACGAAGACCGGTGCCGACGTGGTGGCGACGAGTTGTCCTGCTTGCATGATCCAGCTCAAGAACGGGTTGCGCGAATCCGTTCAAGTGAAACATGTCGCGCAACTGCTTCAGGACGCCTATCGGGCAGGAGAGGCTGAGCAGAGGTGAGTCTGTGTCGAAGATCCTGTATAGTGTGCGTTCGTGACGCATGTGAGTGGATGATGTGGTGAGGATGCGATGGTATCAATCCAGATCTTTGGTCAGACCTTGCGAGCCGCAGTTGATGAGAGTGAGATCGAAGTACCCGTTTCAGGTACGACCTCGGTAAAGCAACTCATCGAAGCCAATCCTGGACAACTCGGGGGGCTACGCTCGTTTATTCAGAACCGAGAAGCGCTCATCACTGTCAATAAGAAGATCGGTTCGGAAGATTCATCGGTGCGAGATGGTGATGCCGTAAAGATCTCGTACCAATCCAGGACTTCCTACGACGGCAACCGCGATATTCCTACCTAGCCCGCATGATCGGCCTCTCTAG